>JBOGXF010000117.1:0-29421 GCA_050694275.1 Actinomycetota bacterium
CCGCCGCCTCCGGCGAGGGTGTCGCGCCCGCCGCCTCCGGTCAGGGTGTCGTTGCCGCCACCGCCGCGCAGGGTGTCGTTGCCGCCACCGCCGCGCAGGGTGTCGCTGCCTGCGCCTCCGACGAGGACGTCCTTGCCGCGGCCTCCGACTAGGACGTCGTTGCCGCGCCCACCCCTGAGGGTGTCGCTGCCACCGCCGCCGCGCAGGGTGTCGCTGCCACCGCCGCCGCGCAGGGTGTCGTTGCCACCGCCGCCGAGCAGCACGTCAGCGCCCCCGAGCCCGCTGATGTCGTCGTTGCCGCCGAAGCCGCAGATGACGTCGTCTTCGTCGGTGCCCGTGATGACGTCGTCACCGGGCGTTCCGGCAAAGACGTCGGGGTCGCCGTCGCCGTCGGTGTCAAGGCTGCCACCCTCTGGGACGTCGAAGCCACCGCACTCCACGGTCGGCTCGGGCTCGGGCTCCTCCTCCCAGGTCTTTTCGACCTGGTCGGCACACACGCCCTCGGGCGCCGCCGGGGAGCCGACCACGGCTGGCTGTCCCGCGGCCTGGTCGCACTCGTCATCCGTGTCGACCGTGTCGGTGCGAAGGAGCGGAGTCGCGTCGTCGTCGTCGTCGTCGAGCGCCCCCGTGATGGTCTGGGTTCCGGTCTCATCTTGCGTGGTCGCAACGACGACCTCGACCTCGCCATTGGTGCCGGTCGTGCCGCAAGCCTGACCGATGAACACGTTGGCTCCACCAATGCAGTTGCCCGTGGTCGGGCTCGTGATACGTCCCGGACCCGACTCGGTGAAGTTCACCTGCTCGCCGGACACCGGGTTACCGAGACGGTCCTCGGCGGTACACGTTACGACGTGGCTCGTGCCCGGGTCGTTTGTGTCCTCCTCGGGCTCGCAGTCGAGCGTCCGAGCGCCCGCCGCGAGAGCGGTCCACGTCTTGGTACCCGTGTCGGTCGCGTTGCCCGAGGTCGCCGTGACGGTCGTCGTACCGCTCTCGAGCGACGTGATCGTCGCGCGGAAGACACCGTTGGCGTCGCTCGTCACGGTTACAGAGGTGCCGAGGCTGGTGTCGTCATCGCGGGCCGTACCGGTGTTGCCCGGCGTCGGCCCCTCGTTGACGAAGTTGCCCGGTCCCGACAGCGTCAGAGTGACGTTCGCTCCGGCGATTGGGTTCGTCTGACCCGGGCCCGCGTAGACCGTGCCACAGAGGTCGTGGTTCGTCTCGACCGGGTTCGTCGCCGTGGAGTCGGGGGCGTCGTCGCAGTCGGTCGCCAGCGGGCCGCTGACCATGTCGAGGATCACAACCGCCGGCGTCGGGATCGTCGTGAACCAGAACTTCTCGACCCGGTCCGCGAGGTCGATGTCGACCTCGTCCACCGTCGCATCGGCGTCGGCCGATCCGTCTACGGAGACATCGATCGTGTCGGTCTCGGGTTCCGGACCGACAATCGTCGTGCTGTCGGTGTAGGTACACGTCGCCTGACCCGAAGCGTTGGTAAGCACGTTCTGGCAGCCCGCGCCGGCGTTCGCACCGGTCACCACGAAGTCGACCGGCACGTTCGGAGAAGGATTGCCGAACTGATCGGTAACCGTTGCCGTGACCGTGTGGCTTGAGCCCTTGACGTTGCTGTCGCGCTCGGGCTCCGCATCGAGGTTCTCCGGCGCCGGGACGGCCCACGTCTTCTGGACCACGTCGGTCTTGTTCGCTGGAGGCGACACTGCCGGGTACTCGTCGTCGGTCGGGCCCTCGGCATCGCACTCGCCACCGTCGAACTCGGCGCCGTTGATGTCGAACCGATTGTTGACGTCCTCGTCGATCCAGAAACACACGTTCGCCGTGCCGGTCTCGTTCTCGGCCGGGGCCAGCGTGAAGGTGCACCGTCCGTCGCTGCCCGTGGTGCAGGCATCGTTGAAGTCGGCCGTTCCGGTCGGCCCTCCCGTGGCGTTGTTGTCCGGGTCGTTGGCGCCGTTGAGGTTCTCGGCGTCGATCCTCAGACCCGCCACACCAGTGTCATCGGCAGTCGGCGTCGTTCCCTGAGAGTCGAAAGCGAAGCACGTGTAGACCTCGCTCTGCCCCGGCGGGTTGGTCTCGGTATCCGTCGTGTCGTCGTCGTCGCAGTCGAGCCGGACGTTCGCCGCCGCCGCCGCGAACCAACTCTTCTCGACGACGTCGGTGTCATCGGGCTCAGTTCTCCCACCCGGTGTGGTGGCCTCGTCGCGTCCCTCGGTCGCATCGAGGTCTGCCGTCCCATCGTTGATCTTGTTGTCATCGACCCACGCGCGCACGAGGTTGGTACCGACCGTGTCCGACGTGAAGAACACGTTGCACGTCCCGGACGCGTCCGTCGTGCAGGTCATGTCCGGAGTGGACGGGTCGGAATCGCTGTTTAGCGTCCCGCCGGTACAGGCTCCTTGTGGATCGGTGGGATGTGGAGTGCAGTTCACCCGCACCGCGGGACCACTTTCGACCTCGAAGTCGACCTCCGTGTTGACGGACGCGGCTCCAGTCGTAGTGGTCCCCGTGTCGTCTGTCACCGTCGCGGTGAGCGTATGTGTCGACCCCGTCGGATTGGTGTCCTGCTCCAGCGTCACCTGGAGGTCGTGACTGTTTTCGGCAGTGCTATGACCCGCCAGCGAGATGCCCGCGAACGGCAGCGCCAACGCGAAAACGGTCGCCAACGCGGTGAAGAACGCGAGCGACCTCTTTTTTGATCTTGCTCTTACGACAGACAATCCGCACCTCCTTGGTAACGGCCCTTCCCTAACTGGCACCTACAGCTACTACTCAGGTACTGCGTCGGGACGCACTCGTCCCACAAGGTTCAACGGACAATCCTGAAAGAAGTTGCTTGCTTCAGCCGGATTTCGGAACAAATAGTCCGATCCGGTTACTGCCGCCCTCAGCCTTCCCAACCCTGCAAGCGGTTCACTCGTAAGTGAATCCAACGTCCTCTGTTACCACAGATGGCACTGTGCAGTCCACCGCTAGCTGTCCGTAGAAGGAACCCGAGCGAGGCAATCCCGCCTCTTCAGGGTTCGATCCGTAGAGCGGACCATATTGACCAGTAATTTCCAAAGTTAATTCTCGGCCCGATCGCGCCCACGTCGCGACCGGCTCCGGCCCCCACGACGAGTAGTAGAAGTTGGCCCCGTTCTTGGTCACCCGGAGGTCGACCCGACCGGCGCCCACGCGCGCGTAGAGCGTGAACGTCGCGGGATACCTGCCGCCCTCATAGCTCACGGTCGTCACGAGGCGCTGCTCGAGGTAGTAGGCGTCGCAATTGATCTTCTCCGTGCGCGACGACGGCGGGGTCGCAGGGATCGGTTCCCCGGCGTGATGAAAACCGACCGCCGCGGTGAACGGAGTGGGGCTCGGGGTCGGCGTCGGAGAGGGAGGGGTCTTGGTCCCCCCGGTCGTGCCGCCATCGGAAGGAGGCGACGCCGGGGACGGCGATGGGCTCGCAGACGGAGCGGGGGCCGTGGATCCGCTCGCATCGCCCGATCCACCCGGCGCCGGCGGATGATCGTCGGTGCCGCGTTGTGATGCTCTTGTCGATCGGTAGCGCCGGGTCTGGGAGTCCGCGCCGTCGTCGAGCGAGCCCACGGTAACCGTGGAGGCGTCGGAGACCGGCAGCTGGGCGGACGGTTTCGGGTGTGTCGCCGCGGCAATCCCCACCGTCGCGGTCCCGACGATCGCCGCGGTGACGATCGGCGCGACCCGCTCGCCGACGAACTGGCCGCACTGCTGCAAGATGCTGCTACAAGAAGTGGCGACCTGGGCGGTCGACGCGACCGCCTCGGCGACCTGGGCGTTCGGCGCGGCGCCGTGGCTTCCGGAGTGCTTGGCGGGCGGGTCCAGAGGCTTGAAGCGATGGCCGGCCCGGAGCGGGAGCAAGAAAGACGAAAGCAGTTCTAGCCACGACTTCTTGAAGCCGTTGCGGGCGCGGTGAAGAAGCGCCTTGACCTGGCCCTCGGTGATCCCGAGCGCGAGCGCGACCTCGCCGTAGGAGAGCCCCTCGAAGTCGCGCAGCACGAGCGCGGCGCGGTGCATCGGCGGCAGCGCGTTGAGCACCCGCCGGACGCGGCGGCCCTCGGCCTTGCGGATGAAGAGACGCTCGGGGTCGGTGTCCTCGGCGTACCCGGACGGGTTGAGGTCGAGCTCCTCCAGGGGCGTCGCATCCGCCGGCCTCCGTTGTCGCGCCCTGAGGTGGTCGAGGCATACGTTCGTCGCGATGCGGGTGACCCACGCCTGGAGCTGGTAGCGCCCGTTGAAGCGGATGAGGCCCTGGTAGACGCGCAGAAACGCCTCCTGCGACGCCTCCTGCGCGTCGTCCTCGCCCCCGAGCATCCGGCGGCAGATGCTGCGCACGCGCGTCTCGTAGCGATCGTGGATCGCCTGATAGGCGCCGTCCTCGCCGCGCTGGAACGCGAGCGCGAGCTCCCTGTCGTCTGTCTGGCCCAAGGGCAGGCCCTCGTGCCGATCGTTGATCATCTAGCAATAACCCCCTGCTTTAGACGTGGGGCAGTCTCTCACCCAATAGACGGCAGAGGAATAGTCTTTCTGGATCATTTGCGCCGATATTTCTCGATTCGCACGCGTCAAACACACCGCCCTTCTGTGACGGATAACGACGGAAAGCGGCAGAAGTTAGCCTGCGCCGGGTATCGATAGGGAGTAGGGGCCCGGCGGGGTGTCCCTGAAGGCTGTCATGAGGTTCCTCGGAGCTTCTCTTCCACCTCGATGACGGTGGGATCGGTGGGATCTACCGCCATGGCTTTCGCCAGTGCCTCTGTGGCACGGTCGTCCTGACCGAGCCGTTCGTACGAGAGCGCGAGATTCGCCCACAGGGATGCGTTCGCGTCCCCCATGACGTCGATGGTTTCATCGAGGGCCGCGACAACCTCCGCATGGCGTCCCGCGTCCTGCATAGCCGCGACCGCCTCGGAGACGATCGCGGTGTTGAACGGGTCCAAGGACCACGCACGGGCAAAGAGATCGGCGGAGCGCTCGATGAGGACGGGGTCGAACTCGGAGAAATCTCGCAGCGCCCTCGCGTAGTCGAGGAGCGCGGGGACCGACGGGAAGCCGTCAACGAACGAAAACGCCTCTTCGGCCCGATCGAGCCACGCCTCGCCGGCGTCCTCGCGGTTGACCGCGATCCGACCGAGAAAGAACCCGTCGATGTGGCGGTAGCGGTAGTCGCCGCGGAAGCCGAGGGCACGCTCGAAGTCATCCTGCGCGGCCTCTGGTTGTCCGACACGGAAGCGATCGGTTGCCCACCTGACGCGCGCGTCGGCGAGGACGAAGCTCGCGGCCCACCACAGCGCGCCGAGACCGCCCACGGCGATCACAACGACCACGGGAAGCGCCCGGATCGGGGTTGCCCGAAGCGGTCGCCCGGTCGTGCGTTTCTTCTTCGACCCTGGCTTCTTCTTCGACTTGGCCGCCTTGGTCGCGACGGGGACCAGGGCTGCGGCCAGGCCCCCGAGCACCGCCCAAAAGGTCGTCCTGATCGCGACCTCGTCGATGCTCACGAGCGCTTGCACGTAATAGGCAGCGATGGCGGCAACGAACCCGGCCGCCACAAGATCGTCGGATCCGATCTCTCGTGCCCTGAGCGCGGTCCACCCTGCGATCGTCGCAAAGCCCGCGAGCCCGACGACGCCGGCCCCGGTTAAGAACGCGAGCCACACCGAGTGCGTGTCGTCGGAGAAGTCGAGCCCGTGCACGGCGGAGTCCTCGATCACGCGGTGCTGGAAGCCCTCGACCGCATACGCGTTCGGGCCTCGACCGAGGATCGGGTCATCGGCCGCCATCGAGACCGCGCCGCGCCACCACAACGCGCGCTGCTCGGTCGTGAGCGGCAGGAAGGTATCGCCCGGGTTGGCCATCGCATAGCCGACGGCGGTGACGATCCCGACCGCGAGCGCGCCCGCGACGAGGGCTCCGGCGACGCGCGCCCAGCCCCATCGAGAGGCGAAGTAGAAGCCGGCGAGAACCGCGGCCCCGGCGACGGTCGCGACGTAGCCGCCCTGACTGAACGACAGGATCTGCCCGCCGGCGATGAGCGCGCCGAGCTTCCACACGCGACTCCGATTGGGCTCGTCGACGAACCACAAGACTGCCGCGACGGGAAGGACGATGGCGAGGAAACCGCCGGTGAAGTTCGGATTTCCGAGCGTCGAGGTCTGCGTCGTCTCCCCTCCGAACTGCTGCGCCCACCTGAACGGGTCCAGGCCGATGTACTGCAGCACCGCGTAGCCGCCCGCGACCGAGCCCGCGATGGTGAGCGCCCACGCCACTTGACGCGCTCTTCCTGCGAACGCATCGGCGACGAGAATCCCAAAGACGATGACCACGAGATAAGGGATAAGCCCCTGAAAGCGGCCGTACTCCCCGAACAGCGACCAGTAGCGATAGGGACCGAACGCCCACGCAAGCAAGAGCGGAATGGCGACGACGACGGCCGGGAACCACAATCGCTTGAGACCATCGGCGCCTCTTCCCTGCAGGATTTCGATCAGCCGGATGGCCGCCGCGACCCCCGTGCCCGCGAACAGAAGCGCGAGCTTGGGGACGTTGAAGGGGTCGTTGGGAAAGCGCAGGAAGATCAGCGGCACACCCGCGATCACGCCGAGAAGAACGGCGCGCCTTGCGACCGGGGCCATATCCAAAAGGAATTCGCGCGAGAACCGATGGTCGTGAAGAGCCTTCACCACGAGAACCTTAACTTCGCGGCAACCCCTGGTGCCGTGTCAGTCCTAGGCGAGCAGACTCGCGTAGAGGTCGCGGATGTCGGCGACGAGCCGGCGCGCGTCGAACCGCTCCCTGACGTGAGCCCGGCCCGCCTCGCCCATGCCGCGCCGCTCCGCCGGTGAAGCTCGCACGAGGCGATCGAGCGCCTGGGCCAGCGCGACCGGATCCCCCGCCGGGACGAGCAGGGCGCTGGTGCCGTCGGTCACCACCGCGCGCACGCCGCCGACGTCGGTCGAGACTACTGGGCGGGCCGCGGCGAGCGCCTCGATCAGCGACACCGGAGTGCCCTCGTTCCTGCTCGACAGCGCGACGGCATCAACGTCGCGCATCACCGAAACGACGTCTGTGACCCAGCCGAGAAAGCGGACGCGCGCCGACAGCCCGAGCCCCTCCGCCTCCGCCTTGAGTTCGCTCCGCAGCTCGCCGTCTCCCAGCACGACGAGGTGAACGTCCGGCAAGCGGGCGACGGCCCGCAGCAGCGTCGAATGGTCCTTGATCGGTGCGAGCCGCCCGAGGACGGCCACAAGCGGGGCGCCGGGAGGTACGCCGACCGATGCCCGGAACGCTCCGTCCGGTTCGGTGACTTCAAGCAGGTCCGAGAGATCGAAGCCGAGTTGAATGACCCTGTACTGCTCGGGACGTCCCACCCCGAGCTCGAGCAAGGCATCCCGGACCTCGTCGCTGACCGCGATGAGGATGTCGGTGCGACGTGCCAGGGCGCGCTCGACCGCGATGAAGGCGCGCTCGACGGGGGCCGAAAAGTAGCCCTCGAGGACGTGACCGTGGTAGGTGTGCACGAGGCGCGGCCGGGGCCGCACCGTGAGGGCTGCGGCGCGCGCGAGCGCCCCGGCCTTCGCCATGTGCGTGTGGACGATGTGCGGCCGTACCGACGCGACGAGACCCCGCAGCCTGCCGAGGCTGCGGAGGTCGGCCCCAGGACGGATCGGACGCGCCAGTGGGATGCGCACGGGCTCGACCCGGGGATCGGACAGCTCGCCCTCCTCCGTGGGCGGGCGCCCGGTGACGAGGACGGTGTCGAACTCGGGCCGGAGGTCGCGCGTCAGTAAGAGAGCCTGTCGCGCGGGGCCGCCGATGTTGAGTCGGGTGATGGCGCGCAGGATGCGCGCGCTCACCACCCCTCCTTGCGCAGGAACACCTCGAGGGTCAGAAGGGCCCACAGCGCGTGGCCGTGGTTCGCCGCACCCGACCGATGCTCCCCGATGAGTGAGTCGAGCGCGTCTCCGCGCACATGTTCCCGGACACGCGCCGAAGCCGAGCCAAGGGTGGCGTCGACATAGGACGCGAGATCGTGGCGGAACCAGCGGTCGAGCGGCACGCCGAAACCGCGCTTGCGCCTCCGCAGGATCTCCTTCGGCACCAGGTCCGCGATCGCGGCCTTGAGCACCCGCTTGCGCGACCAACCCTTCGCCTTGTGGGTGGACGGAAGCCGGAAGGCGAAGTCGAGCAGATCCTTGTCGAGAAACGGGGATCGCACCTCGAGGGCGTGGGCCATGCTCATGCGATCCATCTTCACGAGGAGATCGTCGAGGAGGTAGGTCCGGATGTTCAGGTCCAGAAGACGGTCGAGCAAATCGGCGCCGTACGAGCGCGCCCAAATGTCGCGGTATTGATCCTGTGCCCAGTCGGAACCGCCCGGGGACAGATCTCGTAGTCGGTCTTCATCGACGTAGGCGAGCCACGAAAGGTAGGCCTCGGGGAGGCCGGGGTCGGCGGACCGGACAAAGCGCTGGAGACTCGCGATCCGCCCCCCCAGCGCGCGCCCGGGTAGCAACCGGAGCCCGTAATCGATGGCTCGGCGAACGACGCGCGGCAGCCCGCGGTAGCGATCGACCGCCAAGGCGGCCGAGAATCGCTCATAGCCGGCGAACAACTCGTCGCCCCCGTCGCCCGACAGCGCGACGGTGACGTGCTTGCGCGTCAATTGCGCGAGCAGAAATGTGGGGATGGCGCTGGAGTCGCCAAACGGCTGGTCGTGATGCCACACCAGCCGCTCGATCAAGTCGAGGGCGTCGGGCCGGACTACGAACTCGGTGTGTTCGGTGCCGAAGCGGCGGGCGATCTCTTGCGCGTGCGGACGCTCGTCGAAGCCTTCGACATCCTCAAAGCCGATCGTGAACGTCTTGACGGGAAGCTGCGAGACCTCCGTCATGAGCCCGACCACAGCGCTCGAATCGGTCCCTCCCGATAGGAATGCACCGAGCGAGACGTCGCTGACCAGCCGCTTGGACACGGCGGTCCGCAGCACGGCCCGAGCCTGCGAAGCGGCCTCTTCGAACGAGACGTCAAGCTGACCCACTCGGTCGCTGCCGGGGACCGTGGGCTCCCAATAAGTCGTGATCACGGGGCTCGAGCCCGGCTCAATTGTGATGACCGATCCCGGTGGAACGCTACTGATTCCCTCGAAGAAGGTGTCGGGAGTGGGCACGTAGCCGAACGCGAGGTAAGCGGACAGCGCGTCCGGGTTGAGTCGGCGCGGCACGTCCGGGTGGGCGATCACGGCCTTGATCTCGCTCGCGAAGGCGAACGTTCCTTGACCATGCCAGAAATAGAGCGGCTTCTTGCCGAGCTTGTCCCGTCCGAGCACCAGCCGGCGCCTTCGCCCGTCCCACAGGGCGAACGCGAACATCCCGTCAAGGATGCGCGCGAGATCCACCGGCTCAAGGTCTTCCGCAAGGTGCACTAGGACCTCCGTGTCGCCCTTCGTGGACAGCTCGTGGCCCTTGCCGAGAAGCTCCTCGCGCAGCTCCCGGTAGTTGTAGATCTCTCCATTGAAGGCGACCGCCACCGACCCGTCCTCGTTGACGATGGGTGGATCTCCCGTTTCCAAGTCGATCACCGCCAGGCGGTTCTGACCGATTGCTCCGAACCCGGTGGCGAAGCTTCCCGCGGCATCCGGCCCTCGATGTCCGAGCTGCGCGAGTTGTGCGTCGATGACGGCGCTTGTGGACGGGTCACGAGCGCTGATGTATCCCGCTATGCCGCACATGAGGCCACGTTAGGAGACGCGTTCGGACGATCTTTCCAGCAGTTCTTCGTAGAGCCTGTAGTAACCGTCCACCGTGTGCCGGACGTGCCACCTGTCGGCCGACGCGACCGCGCGACGACCCATCTCATCTCTAAGCTGACTGGACCGCAGCAGCCGCGTGATCGCGTTCGCCCACGCGAGTCGGTCCCCTGGCGGCACCAGGATCCCGGTGACGCCGTCCTCCACCACCTCGGGGATCCCTCCCACGTCGGAAGCGACCACGGGAAGCCCCGCGGCCATGGCCTCCATGGCCGCGACTCCCAACATCTCGTGCTTCGACGGGAACGCGAACACATGAGCCGCAGCCAGGTAGGGCCACACGTCCTCGACCGGGCCGGCGAACTCGACATGGCTCTCCAATCCCAGTTCCTTGGTTCGACGCCTCAGCCTTTCTTCCAGCATCCCTCCGCCGACGAGCACCAGACGAGCTTCGGCGAGCGCCGTCACGACTTCCGCGAACGCCTCTAGGAGGACTGCATGTCCCTTCTCAGGCCGCAGGTTACCCACGCTCACCACGGTGGGGAACGCCGGCTGGTGGCGAGGCAGCGGCGTGCCCGTCCATCCGTTAGGGATTAAGCGAATCTTCGATCCCGGGTACTCGTAGGTGTCTCTGAGATAACCGTCTACGAGTCGGGATATTGCGATCACTCGATCGAACCTCTTGACCGCGAAACGATCGATATGGCGACGCAGTCTTAGTCCTTGCATCTCGAAATGGTTCCCGTGCTGATGAGAAAGGACGCGACGCGTGTCGGCGCGCATGCGCAACGCCGCCACCAGAGCCAACGCGTGGAAGAGGTGCGCGTGAACGATCTGTGGCCGGAATTGCTCGATGTTCCGCTTAGTCCAACGGAACAGAGCAGGCATCTGGATCCATCGCCGGGCCCGATAAGACGCACAGGCATCCGCGTGGGGATACAGGCTGGGCGCGTCCTCCCCGAAAGGATTGAGCACCAGTTGCCTCCAGCCTCTCTCCGTTCCGGCGGCAACCACCGCCTGCAAGACGCGTTCGGCCCCCCCCACACCAACGGGGGTGCTGATGACGTGTGCGATCCTTCGCTCCATCCGGCTCGGCTTTCCCGGCGTCTACAGGATCGATCTGGACGCCCATCTCTTATGTCGCGGGACGGCTTGCAGCTTACGTCTCAATTCGCGTCCGGCAGCTTGCCGCAAACGCATGCGGGTCTCGGGGATCCGCCACAACCGGGCGTCGAGCAACCGCGGCAGCGCTCTCACGCCGCGGGCCTTGATGTCAAGCACCGCACCTTCCGTAGCCAGGCCCGCCCTCGCCAGTTCGATAGGAAGATCCCGCCTGCGGTCGTGAACGGATCCCACGATCTTCTTGAGTTCGGTGAGCGCCCGCCGCTCGTCGAAGGCCCCTTTCTGCAACGACGCCCACGCGGCGGCTCGACCAAAAGCCACGGCGGCCGTCCGGGCGCGCCCGCTCTTGAGCCTGGCCAGGGCTTCCTCTACGAGGAACTCGGCGTGGGAGACCCTTCCGCTCTTCGATCCCTCGTGAACCTCGAACACCGCCAACGTCTCGGGCACGTAGACGCCCGGGATACCAGCATCGATCAGGCGTAGCCACAGATCGCAGTCCATCATGTAATGGAAGCCCTCATCGAGGTACCCGACCCGCTCCAGCGCCCAGCGCGCGTTGAAGCTCCCAGGCTGTGCGGCGATGTTTCGGACCGCCCACGTGAGCGGCTTGTCTAGGCGCGCCGGCCGCTCGATCTCTTCCCTTACTCCCTCGGTGACCTTGACGTCGCCGTAGACCCATCCGGCATCGGTGCGGGCGCGGAAGGCATCCACCACCAGTTCGATCGCGCGCGGCGTGAGGGCGTCGTCGGCGTTGAGCCAGCCGAGGATCGCTCCACGGGCGAGAGCAAAGCCCTTATTGATCGCCGCGGCTTGACCGCTGTCGGGCTCCGAAACCCATCTTGTGCCCTGGGTTCCACTCAGAAGCTCCGCCGTTCCGTCCGTCGAGCCGCCATCCACAACGATGTGCTCGACATTGGGGTAGGTCTGTGCGGCAACGCTCTGGATGCAACGTTCCAATCGGGGGCCGGGATCGAGCGTGGGCGTAATCACCGAGACGAGGGGAGAATGCGGGTGCTCGCTTCCCGATGGATCCATCACACCGCCTGAGCCACGCCCATGACGTTCCACGTGTCTTCGTCGGGATCCCGGTCGATATCGGGGAACGCTCCCAAGCGCAACAGTTCGAACCCGCCGAGTCGAAGGAACAGAGCTAGTTCCTGCGGAAAGAAATATCTCATCCGGTGCCGTTCGTGGGCCTCGTTTGCCAGGCGCCCCTCCTGAAGCTCCCACACGTCCATATCCACTAAGCAAATCTGCGAGGAGACATCAAGTTGACCCTGTGAAGCCTTGATCAGGGTCACGCCTTGGTTCTCGAGCACCCTGATCCTCTGCCGGGGACGCTGGACGAGAACAGCGGGTCCATACCAGACGTCGAACGCGAGCAGGCCTCCGTCGGCCATCCGCCGTCGGGCCCCCTCCAGGGTCGACTGAACGTCCTCATTGGTGCACTGATAGCCGAGGACCGCAAACAGCAGGACCACGGCATCGAACGTGCCGTCCAAGTCAAGCTTGCGGATGTCGCCTTCGAAGAACGTAGCCGCGACCCCCGCCGCGTTCGCTTTGGCCCGCGCCGAACCGAGCATGCCCGGAGCATTGTCTACGCCCACTACCTCGTAGCCGCGCGCCGCCAGACTCAACGCATGATTGCCCGTCCCGCACCCGAGGTCGAGCACCCTCTTCACGGGCCCGGGTCCGTAACGCTGGAAGATCTCCTCCAGCAGGTCCGTTTCGCCGTCATAGTCCTTGTCCTCGTAGATACGGTCGTAGGCCGCTGCGTAGGCAAGTTCGAAAGGTCGCGTCATCCCGACAGGCTAGCCCGGACCGCTTCGGCGACGCGCTGGATCTGCTCATCCGTAAGTGCCAACCCGGAAGGCAGGTACAAACCACGCCGCGCCAGGCGCTCGGCGACCGGATAGGCCTCGTTTTTAAACAAGTTCCGAGCGCGCAAGACCGGTTGCTCGTGCATCCCGATAAAGAAGGGCCGCGTCTCCACGCCCTTGCGCGCCAGGCGTTCGCTCATCTCGGCGGCGTCGGGGATCGCTTGGTCGCGCACAACGATCCCGTACATCCAGTACACGTTCTTCCCCCACCGCTGCTCCGGTGGAAGCTGCAGGGCGTCGATGTCACCCAAAAGTTCGTTGTAGCGGGCCCCGATCGACCGCTTCCTCGCCACGATCTCGTCGAACCGTTCCACTTGAGCGAGTCCCAGGGCCGCCTGCATGTTGGTCATACGGAAGTTGTAACCGAGTTCCTCGTGCGAGAACCGTCGGGTCGAGTCGAATCCCAGATTCCGCAAGGAGCGCGCCCGGTCCGCGATATCGGGATCGTCGGTCACAAGCATGCCCCCTTCACCCGTAGTTATTGGCTTGTTCGCGTAGAAGCTGAACGCGCTGACGTCTCCGAAGCTTCCGCAGATCCTCCATGCCCCGCCCTTTTTATCCAAGCGCGATTGGTACTCGGCCCCGTGCGCCTCCGCGGCATCCTCGATCACCCTCAGTCCGCGTTCTCGCGCAAGGGCAAGGATCGGATCCATATCCACGGGATGGCCGTAGATGTGGACCGGCATAATCGCACTCGTGCGGGACGTGATCTTCTCCTCGATAAGGTCCGGGTCCATACACCAGGTAGTTGGATCCGAATCGACCAGCATCGGTGTACAGCCGTTGTAGAGCGCAGCCAGAGCGCAGGAAATGATTGTGAACGTCGGCATGATGATCTCGTCATCCGCCTTGAGGCCCAGGCTTGCGACGGAAAGCTGCAAGGCGCTGGTTCCATTGGTCACGGCCACACCGAACCGTCGGCCGCAGCGCGCTGCCCAGCGATCCTCGAACTCATGGATGAATCTCCCGGCGGATGAAACCCATCCACTCCGAACGCACTCGGCGACGTATTCCAGGTCACGTTCGCCGAGAAGCGGGGCGTTGACCGGGATTACTTCCTCAGAAAACTTCTTTTTCCTGCTCGACACCGGGGTACGGACCTTGTTTGACCTCGAGGAAAACGGTCTTCTCGTGCATCCTGATCCCGTGCCCGCCGGCCACCAAGATCACGACATCGTCGGCCTGGAGTTCGCGCGTGGCGATCAACGTCCCCTCGTCGTCATATACATCGATCTCGCAGCGCCCTTCGCGAACGATCAGCACCTCTGAGGTTCCGACAATCCTGCGTGTCAACTCGTGGTGACGATGACGCGGGACTTTGGAACCCGCCTCTTTGACGACGAAGCCGACCTGAAGATTTGCATCGGAGGGTGTCACGAACTCGGTTTCGCTTGGCGACGGCCGCGCGCGCACGATGGCCGCCATCAGGCGTCCCCCATGAGACAGGATCTCTTCTACTCGGCTCGCTGCCTTCTGAACCACCGGTCTCCTTAACTAGGCGCCCACACGTGCCTTCGCCTCGTCCAATATCTCCGTCAGCCGCTCACGGTAGTCGCTTGGAGTGTAATGCCGCAGTCTTGCTCGGCCGGCGGCGCTAAGACCTGCTCGAAGAGTCTCGTCAGTCCACAAGCGGTGCAAGCCCGCGGCGATGTCTTCCACCGACCGTGGATCAACCAGCAGCGCCGCGTCGCCCGAGTGCTCGCGAATCCCGCGTAGATCTGACGTGAGTACAGGGCATCCTAGATACCAGGCTTCAACCACGGGAATGTTCGTGGGGCCAAAAAATGTCGGCATCACGAGCGCGACGGCTTCCGCGTACAACACGCTCATCTCGTCGTCGCCCACGTAGCCCAGGTAATGGACGCGGCCTGTCATCCCACGGTCGCGCGCCAACGTCATCACCTCTTTGAATGTCTGTCTACGCAACCTTCCAGAACGAGTTCCGCAGAAAACCACCGATGCTCTCACTCCGTGTCTCGATTCGACCAGCGCGAGCGCCTCGATTATGCGAGCGTGATTTTTGTGCGGCCAGAACTGGGCGGGGTAGAAGAAGAATCTTTCCGGCAGCCTGTACTTGCGTCTGATCTCCGACGCGTGCGATCGCGAGACTGACGGGCTCAGATAGGGGGCAGGTAAGAATGGAAGAACCTTTACGCGCTCTTCAGTGAGGCCGAACTCGCCATAGCACTCGACCAGATCTTCCCGGCCCGTCTCCGAGTCGGCGAGCAGGAGCGTGGCCGTCCGCGCCGCATTGCGAAATACATACTCTCGCATCTCCCACTGTCCTCCTTGAGAGGCCTCGGCAAACTCGGGCTGCAGGCGATGCTGCAGGTCGTGCACGGCCATCACGTACGGCACGCCGACCTCGAATGACAGAGGGTTAGGGGTTGGATAGAGCACGAGTTCGACATCAAGATGATCGAACCACGCTCGAAGATCCGGTCGGTGGTGGATAGTGTCGAGGGAACCGGAGCCGGTCTCCTTAGCTCGCTTCACCAGCCGCATTACTCGTCGCACGATGTCACGAGGTGTCCCCTCGGGGATCACGGCCTTCACCGCCTTGCGTGCCCTTCCTTGGGGAGTTGGGGGCTCGAGATCGGCGACGATCCAGCGCCCCTCTTGATCGACTGCCGAGCCCCCGAACGCTGCATCGTCGAGCAAAACTATCCATTCATCGGAGGTATCGACAGCAAGCTCGCGTAGCGCATCCAGCATCGTGACGCTGTACTGATACATGCCCCCACTGCGTGCGTCGGTAACGGGGGCAAGACCGATGCGCATGCAGCTCTAGTCCTTCAACCTGGGAGCTACGAAGTAAAGGCTCATGTCAGCCGGGACCCCCTGCTCGCCGACAGATTGCTGCACCCAGGTCATGACTAGAGAATCGTCATTTCCCATGAAATCCTCGGCTATAGGATGTGCCCTCAAGCATGAACCTCAACACTTTCAATGTCTGGCGATAGCCCCCGGTTGGGCACAATACGACTGATCCTCCACATCGGTTCGATCAACCCGCGCCGAGGGGTGGCTGCGGTATCGCTCCTTGTGCTTTCGGGCTTTTTCGAAGGCCTCGGGATCGTAGCGCTCCTTCCCCTACTTGGGCTTGTGACCGGTGAGGCGCCCGCCTCCGCAGGCACGGTCGGGGAGGCGATCTTCAACGTTCTGCGGACCATCGGGATCTCACCGTCTGTCGGTAGCTTCCTCATGCTACTCGTAATCGGGTTGGGACTAAAGGCCATCGCCTTCATCCTTGCCATGCGACAAGCCGGTTATGCCGCGGCAGACTTTGCCACCGACCTCAGGCTTGAGTTGATACGGGCCCTCATTGGCGCCCGATGGAAATACTTCAGCGGTCAACCGGTAGGAGCGCTGACAAATTCGGTGGGGACCGAAGCGATGCGCGCATCACAGATGTTCACAGAAGCATGCTATCTAGTTGCCGGGATCGTGCAGGTCGCCGTGTACATCGTGCTTGCCGTTTTGGTTTCGTGGTACGTGACGTTCGGTGCGCTGATACTCGGCGCGGCGATGTTCTTCGTCTTCAGCTTCCTGGTGAAGATCGCCTATCAAGCCGGACGCCGTGAGACCGACCTACTGAAGTCCCTTATCGGTCGGCTCGCCGACGGATTGGGAGCAATCAAGCCCCTGAAAGCGATGGCCCGGGAGGGAGCCGTGTACCCGTTGCTGGAAGCGGAAACGCGGGAGCTCAATCAAGCTCAAAGAAGACAGATCCTGAGCAAGGCCTCCCTACCCGCTCTCCAAGAGCCGCTGGTCGCCCTCTTCATGGCACTGGGTATCTACGTCGCAGTCTCTGTAGCAAACGTTCCCTTTAATCAATTGATCTTCATGGCTATCATCTTTCACCGCATCGTTTCGCGGGTCGGCAACGTACAGAGCTACTTCCAGTCGGTTGCTTCGCTGGAAAGCGCATATTGGTCACTGAGGTCCGCTATCGACGAGGCACGCCAATCCATCGAATTGCATCCCGGAACCAAGACCCCCAGCATTCGTGAGGGAATAGCGCTCAGGAACATCTGGCTCATGCATGACGCCGTCCCCGTCCTGGAGGATCTTAGTCTTGCCCTCCCCGCTGGGCACGTAACTGCCCTCATAGGTCCCTCCGGAGTTGGCAAGACGACCATAGTGGACCTACTCACAGGTCTCCTCACCCCCGACCGCGGCGAGATTCTCCTAGATGGAACTCCTCTGCATGAAATCGATCTCCGGCGCTGGCGAGAGCGCATCGGGTACGTGCCTCAGGAGACGATCTTGCTTCACGAAAGCATCCTGAAGAACGTTGCGTTGGAGGATTCGTCCATTACATACGAAGATGTCGAAGCTGCGTTGACCGCCGCACAGGCATGGGACTTCGTATCAAAATTACCCGACGGCATCGAAACGCCGGTTGGAGAGCGAGGAGTCAAGCTTTCCGGGGGGCAGCGCCAGAGGATCGCCATTGCGCGCGCGTTGATCCGTTCCCCCGACCTGCTCATATTGGATGAAGCCACTTTCGGGCTAGATCCGAACACGGAAGCTGCGGTTCTTTCTGGTGTCCGGGCCTTCAAGCACCCCATCACTATCGTTGCGATATCCCATCAGCCGAGCCTGATGTCCGTAGCTGATGCAGTTTATCGAATCGAACCGGTGGTGGGGCCAGAGCCGATCACGCCAGAGACTCTAAAGGCATACGGTGGCGTGCATCGCGTCAGATGAGGGCAGTAAAGAACGCGAGTAGCCTTCGTCGTATGAGCCCCGGGCAACCCAATGACACCGCGGTAGTCATTTCGTCTTGCGATGCGTTCTCCGACCTGTGGGATCCAAGCCTCACGCTCTTCTTTCGCTATTGGCCAGACTGTCCCTACGACGTTTATCTGGTGACTAACGAGGTCGAATACGCCCATCCTCGGGTCGCGAGTCTCAAGGCAGGGAAGGACACAGATTGGACGTCCACCTTCCGAAGAGCAGTGCAGCAAATCAACCATGACAAGCTCATTGTGATGATGGAGGACATGCTGCTTGTACGTAAGGTTGGCACCGAGAGGCTACGTGGGTTTATCGATTATATGCAGGAGCGAAAAGCTGGCGCAATGCGACTCGTTCCGATCCCACCGCCGGACTATCCGACAGGAGACCATCCAGAACTAGGGGAGATAGCGACGGGAGTTCGCTATCGTGTTTCCTTGCATCCAACCGTTTGGGATAGGACAACGCTGTTTCAGATCCTGCGCGATGGTGAGTCCGCCTGGGACTTGGAATGGATCGGGTCAGGGAGGTCAGACACCATCGAGCGGTCCTTCCTATGTATCCGGGAAGACGCGCGGCCAGTTCTCGAAGTCTTCCCAGGGACAGCGGTGATCAAGGGAAGATGGATGCCTGACGCCATCGCGTTCTGTCGTGCGCAAGGTGTCCCCGTCGATCTATCGCGACGCTCAGTAGAAACGAGATCGCAGACGCTCCGGCGCCAGCTTTCCATACGCATCAGGGATCAACTTGCGTCCGCGGCCAGGGCCGTGGGACTGCGCTAGATATGGCACAACGAGACAAGGCGAACGGCCAGCAGAACAAACGGCTATATGAGCAAGACGCAGAACCGCGATCCTTGTTGCCCAATTTTAATCTGCCGGGAACTCATCGGTTGCTCGAGGATGTCCGCTCCCTGATGAAGCAAGCATCCAGAGTCAACCCGTACAAACCGGAGGAGTATTGGTATCCCCTCAGTATCGCTACGTATGATGCGGAAGAAGTGACTGCGGCATTGGACTCCCTCTGCTCGTTCCGGACCACAATGTGGGCAAAGACGAATGAGTTTGAACAAGCCTTCTGTCGGGCTCTGGGATATCGAGAAGGAGTAATGGTCAACAGCGGCTCATCTGCTGATCTGCTGATTTCCTTTTCGCTGCTTTCCAACGACGAGTGGGGATTGCAAAGGGGCGATGAGATTCTCATGCCATCTATTACGTGGCCCACTCAAGTCTGGTCCGTGATGATGGCCGGTTTCGTGCCAGTGTTCGTTGATGCAGATCCATACACACTGAACATGGACATCGAAGATCTCAAGGTGCGAATCACGCCTCGGACTCGAGCCATCTTTGTGGTTCACCTGATGGGGAATCCCTGCCGCATGTCCGAGATCTTGGAGATTTCTTCGCAGCATGATTTGATCGTGGTTGAGGACTGCTGTGAGGCTCTGGGAGCTGAGGTCAAGGGGCGGCCCGTCGGATCGTTCGGCGTCGCCAGTAGTTTCTCGTTCTTCTTCTCGCACCACATCACGACGATGGAGGGTGGGATGATCGTGACGCAGGAAAGAGAGCCCTCGGACCTTTTCCGGTTACTGCGCGCCCATGGCTGGTCGAGGAATCTGAAGTACCTCGATGTTCCGGCGACCGCGGGCTTGGATCCTAGATATACGTTTCTCAACTGGGGATTCAATGTCCGCCCCACTGAACTGCAAGCTGCTTGGGGATTGGTCCAACTGGCTCGATTGGAAACTTTCGAGCGCTACCGCGCAGAGAATGCTGCGTTTCTCCTGGACGTGCTGCGACCCTACCGAGGAGTCGTGGACTGCTTATCGGTTGAGAAGGATGCAAAATGTTCTTGGTTTGCGTTTCCTATCATGGTTTCCGATGACGCACCGTTTCGCCGCGAAGACTTAGCGCGCTATCTGGAAGAGAATGGAGTGGAAACAAGACCGATACTTGCGGGGAATCTTGCCATGCATCCGGTGAAGGAGGTGTTCCCGGAGCTGAAGGCGCTTCGACTCCCGGGTGCAGATGCGATTCACGAAAGAGGGCTCTATCTGGGCCTGTACCCCGTCGAATGCAGAGCGAAGCTTGAGAGGCTTTCAGATCTCTTGGTGAGCTTTCTAGATGGTCATACGCGAGCCTGATCTAGGCCCCTGCCACCGAATCTGATTGTGCAACCGATCTCCGTGATTATCCCGACCTATAAGCGCAATGACGATGCTATGCGCTGCATCGCCAGCCTTCAGAATCAAAGCTTGGAGCATTTCGAGATACTCCTCATCGATAACGCGGTGGATGAAGGACTCAAAAGGAGAATCCACGCATTCAACTTACGCGCTCGGCTACCGGTAAGATACGTCGCCGAAGCGACTCAGGGACTGCATCATGCCCGACATCGAGGCGCCAAGGAGTCCCGAAGTGACCTGCTCATTTTCACAGACGATGATGCCACATTCTCGCCACATTGCCTTTCTGCCTATCTGAGAAAATTCATACAGCGCCAAGATATGACTGCAGCCGGAGGACCCATCCGGCCACGATGGCAGAACCAGCCGCCCAGATGGCTGGATCAACTTGTTTCTGAGCACCCGGTCTTCTATCCGCTCAGCCTCATGGACCTAGGTCCACGATTCACTCTGAGCTACCGCGGCTTCTTCTTCGGGACGAATATGGCAATCCGAAAGTCAAATCTATTCGAAGCCGGAGGATTCCACCCGGATTCTGGACCCAAAGGACGACGCGGCGACGGTGAAACTGGGCTCTATAGAAAGCTCCAGTCAGTGGGCAAACTCATTGGCTACGTTCCAGACGCGATCGTGTATCACATCATCCCAAAGGAGAGGGCAACGCTTGACTACCTGCTCCACCGCGTGAAGCGAGAAGGTCAATCCGATATCTTCAGCAAATTCTACGCCAACAATCCTCGTCCCGTCCAGGTGCTCCCCCATCTGTTCTCTGTCTCACTTCTTAATGCGCCTCTCTGGCTAACGTCGTCGCTCCTGATCAAGTCCACGCATCACCATGTCTTGAGGTTGCACTTTCGTGCCGCTCTCACGCGCGGACGCGCCAGCCAACTCGCTAGGCTGATCTGGGATACAGAATTCCAAAAAATGCTCGCTCAGGAAACATGGCTGCCGAACCCAAACGTTTGAGGATCTTTAGTTCTCCCGACTTCCTGCCCCCCGGGTGCCCCCACGTCGCTATGCTCTTTCCCTTCTGGGGACTTCCGCCCGGGAAAGAACAGAACCGCCCCGATTACGAAGGATTCGGAAGATACATTGACGTCGGTCCGAGCCTATTCGACATGACATCTCTGAGTCGTGCCGACATGGCGATACTGCCTTTTGACTGGCATCACGCGACCGTTGATAGGAACATCCGCTCGCTCGCCCACCGCTTGGACGACGCCTGTCGACGGGCGAACAAGAGGCTGGCCGTTTTCTTCCTCAGCGATTCCCAAGAAGAGATTCCGCTGGAAACCGCGGTGACCTTCAGAACCTCTTTGCAACGGGGGATCCGATTGAACGACTTCGCTCTTCCAGCATGGGGGGACGACTTCGTCAGCCGACTCCTCAGGTCCTGTGTCCCCTTGAGGCCGAAACTTGCTCGAGCCCGTGTGGGGTTTTGTGGGTTTGCCGGATATCGGTTGCTACCCAACGCGCCACTAAGACGTCAACTGAGGTCGGTCATCCGATACGTGTACAAGCGCTTTCCAGGCCCCACGATACGAGAACAGACGATCAAGGTACTGAGGAATCACCCAGACATAGATACAGATTTCATTCTGCGAGACCAGTTCTGGACAGGCTTGAAGGATTCGAAGTTGCCCAAATCAGAGCGCAATGCAAGGGAAACGTTCATAAGAAATCTCCTCGACAACGACTATACTCTCTGCGTCCGTGGCGGCGGAAACTTCTCGTTTCGGTTCTATGAGAGTCTCGCGGCAGGCCGCGTCCCCTTGTTCATCGACACGGAAAGCGTCCTTCCATACGACTTCGAGATCAACTATGAGGAGCATTCTATTTGGGTTGACGCTGCATCCCTTTCTAATGCAGGAGAGATACTCGCAAGGGCACACTCGCAGCTAAGTCCCACGGAATTCGTCGACTTGCAGCTTTCCTGCCGACGACTGTGGGAGGAGAGACTATCGCCGGCAGGATACTTCTCTAACTTCCATCGACACTTGGAGTTGATCAGTATCTGATCGCTCGCGCCTTTCTGATCAATCCGCTCACGAATCACGGGCAAGTAGATTTCTCATACGTCGGCGCGACGCCGCCAGAATCGCGGCGATCCCCTGTCGGCCTGACGGGTGCGTCCCGGCATTGACCCACTGCATATAGCAGTCGGGGTGGACGAGACTGATAGGTACCCATCCAGGCTCGTCAGCCAGCTTCTCCAAGCGCTCGTGCGTCTCGAGATGGGACTGGCTTACATAGAGGATCAGGTTCTGCGCGTACCACCACGCATTCAGTCCGAGTCGCCAGATGTCGCGTCGAAGACAATCGATCGGCGAGTAATCCTGCGCTTCGAAAAGCTTGGCCCAGTATGAAGGCCATTGCTCGTTGACGTGATGATCTCCTCCCTGGAAGGGGATAGCAGCAGAAAAAGCAACCACCGGAGCGAGACGAGTCAGTGACCTTACAAATTCTTTGGCCGACCCTTCCGGAAGATGCTCGGCAACTTCCAATGACAAGGCCAGATGAAAAGTCCTCCCGATCGAGAAGGGTCGCTCCAGGTCAATCCCTAAGAATCTCTCGGGAGGAAAGAACAGTGTTTCCACATCCATGTGCGGTGAATCCACTCCCATGATGTCCGCGACGCCTCGAGCCACGAACGTAGCCAGCCACGTACCTCTCCCACAGCCGACGTCGATAACGCTTGTCGGCATAACTATCTGCTGAAGGAGAGGAACAATGGCTTCAGAGGCCTCTCGACGAGAAACCTCATCTACGGTTTGCTGGTAATGAGCTGAGCTATACGAGGGCAAGGAATCCGACATGTCAACTTCTCCTTTGCGCACCTTTCCTTCTGGCGCCGTGCCTGAGCTGCTGCACTAACCCGCCCCCAGGTGCCTCCACGCGCGGACGCGACAGAATACAGAATCAAATGCGTTGAAGCCGAAATGCATCACCTTCTTACACAGAAGGGAGAGAGGAGCGCACCGTTTCTGTCACTCGGTTAGCTTGGGTCACGACCGCATGCGTCCTAGAATCGCGGCCCTGGATCGTCGGGCGACGGATTTGAGTGGGATGAGTGATCAATCGTTGACTTCCCAGACTGCCACCATGCGAGACGCGCTGCTCCACAGCAAGCTATGGCATATCGTGACGGCTCATCCGGTCGCCGCGACGTTTGCCGTTGCCCTCGCCTCACGGCTCCTCGTCGCGCTCGCTTTCGCCGACTTCTTCAGCGGGACGTTCGTGCTCGACGACAGCACCTACACCCAGATGGCGACGGATCGCGCATCGGGAGATATCAGTCACTGGGACCCGTACACTCACTTCCTCTACGACGTCACCGCGACGTTCATGCTCCCGCTCACGCTCATTTACGACATCTTCGGCACCTCGGAAATCGTGGGCCGGATCTACGTCGCACTTCTGGGGGCCGGGGCTGCGGCGTTAGTTACGCGCGTCGCGATGGAGGCGATCGGTCGCCGATGGGCGATCGCTGCCGGGCTCGTCGTCGCCCTGCTCCCGTCACAGGTGCTGTGGTCATCGCTCATCCTCAAGGATGCAGCGGTATGGATCGTCCTCGCGACTCTCGCTCTGGTGGTCGCACTCGCAGGGAGAAGCCGAGGAGCCACCCTCGCGGCATACGGAGTCGCGGCGGCGGGGCTGCTGATTTTGATGGGGCACCTGCGGCTGCACACGACGGTCGTCGCGGCGTGGGCGCTCATGGGCGCGGCGTGGGCCGGATCAAGGGCCCAGCGACTTCCTCGGGCAGCGGGAGCCGTGGCTATCGGCCTCGCGATCCCGTGGCTCGTCGGGCTGGGGCCGGCCGGCTTGTCGTTCGTCACCGACGCGGGATCGCTACAGGAACGGCGAATCGCAAATGCGGCCGGCGCCACCAGCGCGTTCGTGTCCGACGCCGACGGCGGCGGGGCCACCGAGAGGAGGGAGGAAGCCGACGAACTCCGGAGGAGTCGAGAGCGAGTGAGCGCGCGCGCGACCGCGCTCGGGGACCGCCCCGAGGACGCGCGCGCGAGGGCGCGTGACATCCGCTCACGGGCGCGCGGCCGTCCCGGTCCGGACCCAGACTTGGGGGAGCAGGCGCGAGCGCTCGCGCGCAGGGCGAGGCGGATCGAGCTTCGCATCGCCTCGATCGAGGCGCGCGCGGCGACGATCGACGCTCGGCTCGCCGCGCTGGAGGAAGCCGAAGAGCCCGCCCCTCCGCCTCCTCTCGTTGATGACGGCGGTCTCGAGGCCGACATCGCTCACCTCCCGAGGGGGATTCTCGTGATGCTGTTCGAGCCGGTCCCATGGCAGGACGGCGAGAGTGCCTCCTTCGAGATGGCGCGCGCCGAGAACCTGCTGTGGTATCCGCTGCTCCTGCTCGGGCTCGTCGGGCTGTGGCGCGCCCGGTCACATCTGCGGGTTCTCGCGTTCCCGATCCTCGCCGGCGGGGGGAGCCTGCTCGTCTACGCGCTCGCCGAGGGCAACATCGGGACCGCGTTCCGCCACCGTGGCGAGTTCGTGTGGGTCGTGGCGCTGCTCGCCGCGCTCGGCGCGGCGCAACTCGCTCGCCGGGGATCGCCGGAGCGCGCCGATTCAGGACCGTGACTGCCCACGACCGCGACAACATCCATGATCGCACGGTCAAGGGTTTCGGCGCGGAGTGGCGCGCCTTCGATCAGTCGGCAGTTTCCGAAGCGGAGCTGGAGGCAATCTTCGAGCAGTACTTCGGCGTGTTCCCGTGGGAGTCGCTGAGCGACGACGCGGTCGGCTTCGACCTCGGGTGCGGGAGCGGCCGGTGGGCGAGGTTCGTTGCCCCCAGGGTCGGACGGCTGCATTGCATCGACGCGAGCGCAGACGCGCTCGCGGTCGCCCGGCGCAACCTCGAAGAGCACGACAACTGCGAGTTCCATCACGCGAGCGTGGGGGCGCTCCCGCTTACAGAAGGATCGATGGACTTCGGCTACAGCCTCGGCGTGCTGCACCACGTGCCGGACACCGCCGCAGGCATCGCGGCGTGCGCGGCGCTGCTGAGACCCGGCGCGCCGCTGCTTCTGTATCTCTACTACGCGTTCGACAACAAGCCGCGATGGTACCGGGCGGTCTGGAGGCTCAGCGACGCCTTGCGACGCGCCATCAGCAGGCTGCCGTTGGCCGCGCGCGTTACCGTAACGACGCTCATCGCGGCGTTCGTGTACTGGCCCCTGGCGCGGGCGGCGCGGTTGGTGGAGAGGTCCGGCCGAAAAGTCGAGTCGATCCCGCTGTCCTTATACCGTCGGCTCAGCTTCTACACGATGCGCACCGATGCACTAGATCGCTTTGGCACTCCCTTGGAGACGCGCTTCTCCCGGGCCGAGATCCGGGAGATGATGACCGATGCGGGCCTCAAAAGGATTCGCTTCTCGGAGTCGCCGCCCTATTGGTGCGCGGTCGGCTTCAAGAGCGGATAGGAGCGCTTCGGCCAGGGTCGATCAGAGCCTTCGGATCCTCTCGCTTTTGGTCTTGAGCGCGTTGCAGCAGTCGAGCACCAGTGGTGCCGCCTCGGCGACGAGACGCCAGTCGACGTCGATCTGCGGAACCAGCGCGACGACGACGTCCTGCCGCCGAAGGGTCGCTCGGTCGAGCGGCACCGACGCGAGATCTCGTCCGCCAATTTGCACGTCGGGGACGAGCGGGTCGTGGTAGGAGACCTCGGCCCCCTGTTTGGCGAGCCGGTTGAGCACCTTGATCGCCCCCGCCTCGCGGATGTCGGAGGTCCCGGCCTTGTAGGCGACGCCGATGCCGAGGATGTTGGCGCCCCTCACCGACCTGCCCTGCTCGTTGAGCAGCAGCGACACCCGCTCGGCGACGTAGCGCGGCATCTCCGCGTTGACCGTCTGGGCGATCTCGACGAAACGCACCTCGTGGGCGCGATCCCTCCGCACCCGCCACGACAGATACGACGGATCGAGCGGGACGCAGTGACCGCCCCATCCCGGCCCCGGCCAGAACGGAATGAACCCGAACGGCTTGGTCGCGGCGGCCTCTATCGCCTCCCAGATGTCGATGTCCATCTCGTGCGCGTACACCGCGAGCTCGTTGACCAGCGCGATGTTGACATGGCGGAAGGTGTTCTCGATGAGCTTGGCGAGCTCCGCCTCCCGCGTCCCGGAGACGGTCACGACCTTGGGAATGACCTGCCCGTACAGGGCGGCGGCCATGTCGCTCGACCGATCGTCGATCCCGCCGACGATCTTGGGGATGTCCTCGAATCCATAGATCTGATTTCCCGGATCAATGCGCTCGGGCGAATAGGCGACCAGAAGATCGTGTCCCGCGCGTCGGCCGCCTTGTTCCAGAAGAGGCAGGAGCAATTCCTCGGTCGACCCCGGATACGTGGTGCTCTCGAGGATCACGAGGGTGTGCGGCTTGAGCACCCTGGCGAGCGCGCCGCCGGCGCCGACGATGTTGGACACGTCCGGCTGTCCATCCGTTATCGGCGTGGGCACGCACATCAACACCGCGTCGGCGTCTTTGAGGCGAGCGAACGAGGTGCTCGGCCGGAACCGCTTGGACTTGACGAGCGCAGCGACCCTTTCCGCGTCCATGTCGCGCAGATAAGACCTGCCCTTGCGAAGCTGGTCGATCTTCTCCCGGCTGAGATCGATGCCGATGACTGGAAACCCCGCCTCGGCAAAGCTCACAGCGACCGGCAACCCGACGTAGCCGAGGCCGATCACGCCCACCGTGGCGCTGCGGTCCTGGATTTGCTGAAGGAGATGATCAAACGATTCGTTCACGGCACGACTTTATCGCCATTGTGAATCGGCCCCCTATTATCTAGGCCATGAACGTGCTGGTCACGGGCGGGGCGGGTTTCATCGGCTCGCATCTCGCCGAGGCGCTGTTGGCGCGCGGGGATCGCGTCATCGCTCTCGACAACCTATCGACGGGAAGCCACGACAACATCGAGCATCTCATCGGACGTCACGACTTCGAGTTCGTGCTCGGCTCGATCCTCAACGTCGACCTCGTCGACGATCTCGTCAGTCGAAGCGACGCGATCTTTCATCTCGCCGCCGCCGTGGGCGTCGAGCTCATCGTCGAACGTCCCTTGGAGAGCCTCGCCACGAACATCCGGGGCTCAGAGATCATCTTCGAGAAGGCGCACAAGTACACGACGAAGATCCTCGTCACCTCCACCAGCGAGATCTACGGCAAGAACAACTCCGATCGCCTGCACGAAGAAGACGACCGTATCCTCGGCTCCCCTCTCAAGAGCCGGTGGTCGTACTCGGAGGCCAAGGCGATCGACGAGATCCTCGCCTACACGTACTGGAAGGAAAAAGGTCTTCAGACCGTGATCGTACGACTATTCAACACGGTCGGACCGCGCCAGACGGGCCACTACGGCATGGTCATCCCGCGGTTCGTCAACCAGGCCATAAGAGGCGAGCACCTCACCGTCTTCGGCGACGGCGCGCAGACGCGCTGCTTCTGCTACGTCGGCGACGTCGTCGCCGCGCTCATCGACTTGATCGAGCATCCCGAGGCCTACGGCAAGGTCTTCAACATCGGGGGAGCCGACGAGATCTCGATCAGCGATCTCGCCCTCAGGATCATCGACATCGCCGGGTCGGCCAGCAAGGTCCGCTACGTCTCTTACGAGGACGCCTACGAGGAGGGCTTCGAGGACATGCCCCGGCGCGTCCCCGACACGACGAGGGCTCATCAGCTCGTCGGTTTTACGCCCACCGTTCGTCTCGACGAGATCATCAAGCTGGTGATCGAGGAGCAGCGCAGCTGATGGAGCTGGGCGTCTGGGGCTACGGGGCGGCGTTCCTGGCCTCCCTGGCCCTCTCCCTCGGGCTCACCCCGGTTGCTCTGCGCGTCGCCAACTCCCGCGGCATCCTCGACCACCCCGCGCCGAACAAGTCCCACGAGTCGCCCGTCCCCTACCTCGGTGGAGTCGCCATCGTGGCGGCCTTCTCCCTGACCGTCGGCATCGCCGGAGTCGTCTATCGTCCGCCGTCGGGACTGGATCAGCTCGGGGTCATATTGGGCTTCGCCGTGGCCCTCAGCGTCATGGGGCTATTCGACGACGTCCGACACCTCAATCCGCTCCCGAAGGTCGCCCTCGAGGTCGCGGCCGGCGTCGCGCTGTGGATCGTCGGGGTGCAGATAGCGATCTTTCCCAGCGACGTTCTCAATGCGGTCTTCACCGTGTTGTGGGTGGTGGGGATCACCAACGCATTCAACCTGCTCGACAACATGGACGGCCTCTCGGCCGGGACAGCCACGATCGCCTCCGGCGTGTTCTTCATCCTGGCGGCGATCAACGGTCAGTTCCTGGTCGCGGCCTTGTCGATAGCGCTGATGGGATGCGCCCTCGGGTTCCTCCGCCACAACATCCATCCCGCCCGCATCTACATGGGCGACACCGGCAGTCTGTTTCTCGGCTTCGTGCTTGCGGCGATCGGGATCAAGCTGAAGTTTCCCGGGCCCAACCAGATCACGTTCATGGTTCCGATACTGGTACTCGGAATCCCCATACTCGACACGACGCTCGTCGTCGTGAACCGGCTGCTTCACCGGCGCAACCCGCTGTCCGGCGGACGAGACCACATCAGCCACCGCTTGGTTTTCATCGGCCTGCCGGTGGGGGTGGCGGTGGGGCTCATCTACGGGTCGAGCGTCGTCCTCGGATGGCTCGGAGTGGTGATGTCACGCATCGATCGGACGTCGGGGTTTTTGTTGATGGCCTTGGTGGTGACGGTGGCGGCGTTCGTCACGGTGATGCTGTCGCTGATCCCCGTCTACGAGACGAGCCGGCGAAAGCGAATGATGATCACAGAAGTCCACGGTCACGAGGAGCCCGAGGACCTTCCGCCTGAGGACGAGGTCTCGGCTCCCGTTCAGCACGCGACCCCGTAACCGCAGGAGGGTGAGCGGGTCCCTACAGGCCCTTGTGTTGGAGCTGTGTCCTGATGGACCGGATCACTATCTTCAGATCGAGCGCGAGCAGCTTCCATTGACTCATCGTCTGGAACGCGTGCCAGTATTCGGCATCGAGTGCGACGGAATCGGCCTCCGTTGGATGCCCTTTGCTCGCCTGCACTGGGCCGATCAGCCCCGCCGGCATGTCTCGCTTTCTGGTGATGCCGCGCGACATCTCCTCTTCGTAGAGCTCGATCGGATAGGGGCGCGTGCCGATCAAGAACATGTCGCCTTTGACGATGTTGAAGATTTGCGGCAGCTCGTCGAGATACCACTGCTTAAGGACACCCCCCACCTTCGTGACTTGGTCCGATTGTTCGAGCTCCTTTATGTGGGTGGGTTGGGTCGTGTCGAGGCCCGCGAGCGCGGACGCAGTCAGCGTTCTGAACTTGAGCAGCCCGATGACCTTGCCCCTGGAGACGCGCGCCTCGGTGAAGAACACCGGCCCCCTCGCGTCTTGGCGAAAGAAACCTTCGAGCTTTATCGCCACCGCGCAGGCCGCGATCACGGGCAGCGTAGGGACCAGCAGGACGGCGGCCGCGATGCGCTCGCGCCACTCCTTCCCGCGCCGTCGCAGGGCAACCTTAGGTGCCATCCGTGGATGCTAGTCTGACGGCCTCCTAAGTACTCCTTATCATAAATACCACTACGTATTAAATCCCTGGGTTGCACGCCTGGCTGGACAATGCTTTCCTCTGAGGAAGGGAGGATGGCATGCCCAGAAAGAGCCCCTATGCCATCAGGCT
>JBOGXF010000118.1:0-14338 GCA_050694275.1 Actinomycetota bacterium
GGCGGTTTGGACACCACCAGCGTCGAAGGGGCTCCACCCTTCTCGGCGGATTTCTCCGTCACCGAGCAGCTCCCGGGTGGAGGATTTCAGTGAGCAGGTCTGGGGAGGTTTAGATGAGCGTGGTCACCGTGCCGGTGATGATGGGATTGCTTGCACCGGGGGCGGCGCAAGCGGATCACGCGGCGACTTACAACATCCAGGTGGGTCACGAGTTCTTTGATCAAGGCCTACCCGCCGAGTCCATGAGCTTCTTTCCCCAGAGGCTCACAGTGCATGCGGGCGACACGCTGAACTTCGTCGGCGGGTTCCACACCGCGACGATGATCCCCGCCAACACCGAGGTGCTGAGTTGGGTCGACGACAACGCCGGGGGGATCGGAAAGGACTGGAGCTTTGTAACCGAGAATCCCGACGGCGGCGAGGAGAATCCGTTCAAGTTGAACAACAGGGTGTTCTTCCCCCCGCAGGACTGTGGTCCCGCTGCTAACCCCTGTACCTACAACGGAAACGACGTGGTGAGCTCCGGCGCGCTGTTCTTCCACTTCGAAGGCGAGGGTCCTCCAGGATTCCATGCGACGGTGTCCGACGCCCTGCAGCCGGGCGACACCTTCTGGGTCGTCTGCCTCATCCACCCCCGCATGCGGATGAAGGTCACCGTCGTCGACGACAGCGAGGCGACGTCCACGCAAGCCGAGATCGACGCCGAGGCGGCAACCGCCCAGGCTCAGGATTTCGACGCGGCGAGCGCGTTGCACAACAGGCTCCTCAACAAGCGCACCAAGCGGGTCGTCGACGGCAGGGTCGTGTGGGACGCGTACGCAGGATTCGACACGTCCCGCTTCTCTCTGTTCGCCATGTACCCGCGGGTCGTCAGGCCGCGTCGGGGCCAGACGGTGAGGTGGCACTTCGACCAGTTGAACTTCGAGGACCACACGGTGACCATTCCGCGGCGCAGAGGCGTTCAGATCTCCAACAGCGAACCCATCTTGTGTGATCCGGACGACGGCGTCGAAGGCGACGAGACCGAGCCCGACTTCAGCCAGGGCTTCCCGCCGTCATGTCCGGAGGGCTCCGAGATCGAGCTGATAGTCACTGCCAACTTTGCCTTCGAGCAGGGGAACGGACGGTGGACGGGCGCAGGCGACTTCGAGAGCTCGGGGGTCCGCGGAGCGCAATTCGAATCCGACCCATACGACGTGAGGTTTACCAAGCCACGGAAGAAGGCCTACAAGTACGTCTGCATGATCCACACCAACATGGTGGGAAGGGTCAAGGTCAGAAGCTAGTAGTTAGGTACGTCCCTGGGGGCGGTCCGGATCCGGACCGCCCCCGGTAACCGTACGGAGGTGTTGCGAGATGCGACGGATGGCGACTGCAGTCGTCCTCCTCGTCGGGCTCGCGAGCGCCCCCGTGGGGGCCGCGACGAAAGAGGTAGAGGTCGTCGACAACCGCTTTCGCCCCGACGTCGTGAAGATCGCGGTCGGATCGTCGGTCAACTGGACCAAGAAGTCGACGAGGAATCCCCACAACGTCTGGGAGAACGGCGGCATGTGCTCGAGCGGTTCGCAGACCACGGCGGCGTTCGACTTCACCGCGACCTTCTCGGCCGGCAAGTTCAAGTATCACTGCGTCGTGCACCAGGCGGGCGGCATGAAAGGAGTCGTCAAGGTGCCGGTCACGCTCCAGGCGAAGCCGGCCGGACGGAAGTTCACCGTGAAATGGGCGACGGGCGCGACGGACACCGGCACGACCTACGACGTTCAGTACAAGATCGGATCCGGCGCGTGGAAGGACTGGCTCACCAAGACCGAGCTGAGTCGCGCGGTCTTCGGTCAGGGCAGGGATCCAGTCAGGGTCCGGGCCAACAAGAAGTACTCGTTCCGGGTCCGCTCGCGCCTGGTGGACATCAAGAGCGGATGGTCCCCGGCCCGCTCCTTCAAGACCTAACGACCGCGCCCCCGGCGCCGAGTGAGCAAAAAACGTCGCCGGAGAACCAAAATTGCACACTCGGCGAGGGGGTCGGCGCGCGATAGCCTCGTAAGCCGACATGAGTGAGTTCACCTGGGAGCCGACCCCCGAGCACATCGAACGGGCCAACGTCACCCGCCTCATGCGGCGGCACGGGATCGACGACTTCCACGAGCTGATGCGAAGGAGCCAGGAGGACATCGAGTGGTTCTGGCAGGCCGCGATCGACGACCTCGGCCTCGAGTTCTTCACCCCCTACGAGCGCATCCTCGACGACTCAAAGGGCCCTCAGTGGCCGAAGTGGTTCATCGGCGGCACGGTCAACCTGACCTACAACTGCGTCGACCGGCACGCCGCGGCGACCCCGGACGCGCCTTCTCTCTTGTGGGAGGGGGAGGACGGCGCCCTAAGAACCGTCACCTATTCCGACATGGAGGCCGCGGTCAATCGTGTCGCGAACGGGCTGATCGAGATGGGCGTGACGACCGGCGATGCCGTCGCGGTCTACATGCCAATGGTTCCCGAAGCGATCGTCGCGATGTACGCGATCGCCAAGATCGGAGCGATCTATCTCCCGATCTTCTCCGGGTTCGGTGCCCCCGCTGTGGCAACGCGGCTGCGTGACTCGGAAGCCAAGATTCTCTTTACCGCCGACTCATTCTTGCGGCGAGGGAGCCGCGTCCCAATGAAGGAAACCGCCGCCGACGCGGTCGCAGAGTCTCCGTCGGTCGAGAAGGTGATCGTGTTCCGCCGGTTCTCGGACGCCGAGTCTGAGATGGGCCCCAAGGACGTCTCCTGGTCCGACGCGTTCGGCTCTCGAAGCCCCGCCTTGAAACCGCCCGAGCTCGATCCCGAGACGCCGTTCATGATCGCCTACACGTCGGGGACCACCGGCAAGCCGAAGGGCAGCGTGCACGTCCACGGGGGCTTTCTGGTCAAGATCGCTCAAGAGGTCGCGTACCAGCTCGACGTCAAGCGCGACGAGCTTCTCTTTTGGGTAACGGACATGGGGTGGATCATGGGCCCGCTCGAGATGGTGGGCGGGCACGCCAACGGCGTTGCCGTGTTCATGTACGAGGGCGCGCCCAATCATCCGGACGTCGATCGGCTGTGGGCGATGATCGAGCGTCATCGCATCAACATCCTGGGGATCTCCCCAACTCTCATCCGCGCGCTCATGCCCGCCGGCGAAGAGCCGGTGAAAAGGCACGACCTGTCGAGCCTGAGGATCATGGGTTCCACCGGGGAGCCCTGGAACCCCGAGCCCTACAAATGGTTCTCCGAGGTCGTCGGCGGCGGTCGTTGTCCGATCATGAATCTCTCGGGTGGAACCGAGGTGGGAGCGTGTTTCCTCGGAGCATCACCGGTGGTCCCTCAGAAGTCGTGCTCTCTCGGCACGCCATCGCTCGGGATGGCGATGGATGTTTACGGTGCCGATGGCAAGCCGGTGCGCGGAGAGGTCGGCGAACTCGTGTGCACCAAGCCCTGGCCCGCGCAGACCCGCGGTTTCTGGGGCGACCCCGACCGCTACATCTCTTCCTATTGGTCACGGTGGCCCGATGTCTGGGTTCACGGGGACTGGGCCTCGGTAGACGAGGACGGCTACTGGTTCCTCCATGGCCGCAGCGACGACACGCTCAACATCGCGGGCAAGCGGATCGGCCCGGCCGAGTTCGAATCCGCGGCGGTCGACCATCCCGCGGTCGTCGAATGCGCGGCGATCGGCATCCCCGACGAGGTCAAGGGTGAAACCGTCTGGTGTTTCTGCATCCTCAAGCCCGAGCTGATCCCGAGCGACGAGCTGAAGAAGGAGATCAAAACCGTGGTGGCGCGCGGACTCGGCAAGGCGTTCACACCGTCCGAGATCCTGTTCGTGGAAGAGCTGCCGAAGACGCGCTCGGCCAAGATCCTGAGGCGCGCAATCCGCGCGCGTGCCCTGAGCGAGGATCCCGGGGACCTCTCGTCGCTCGAGAACCCGGGCGCGCTCGAGGCGATCGACAAAGCGCTCGTGGGCCGCCCGCGCCCACCCGGATGACCACCGTCTTCCTCGTCCGCCACGCGCTCACGCCGGAGACGGGACGAAAGCTGTCGGGATGGACCCCCGGGGTCCATCTCAACGCCGACGGGCTGGCGCAGGCGGATGCCACCGCCGAGTATCTGAGGACAGTCCCGCTGAAGGCGGTGTATTCGAGCCCGATCGATCGGGCCGTGGAGACCGCGCGCGTCATCGCCGCTCACCACAAGCTCCAGGTGAAGGTCCGCCGCGCCATCGGCGAGATCGAGTACGGGAAGTGGACCGATCGCTCCTTCAAGACGCTGAGGCGTACAAAACTGTGGGAAGTGGTCCAACGATGGCCTTCGGGGGCGCGCTTTCCGGACGGCGAGTCGCTGGTGGAGGTGCAGACGAGGGCGGTCAGAGAGATCGAACGCATACGAGAGGAACATCCGAAGGACGCGGTGTGTTGCGTCAGTCATGCGGACGTCATCAGGCTCGTCGCCGCGCATTACCTGGGGATGCACATCGATCTTTACCAGAGGATCGTGATCTTTCCGGCCTCCGTCACGACCGTCGGGTTCGGGTCCTCCGGCCCTAGCGTCCTTGCACTCAACGCCCTACCGATGGGGATCGGCAAGAGATGAACGAGATCGACATGGCACCCGAGATCTTCACGGTCGATTACGTCGGGGAGCCCGGGGAGCGCACGTTCTATCTTCAAGCGCGGGGCGCGTCGGAGACTTACACCTTCTTGCTGGAGAAGGAGCAGGTGGCTGCGCTCGCCGACAAGCTACGCGAGCTCCTTGTCCTCGTCGATCAGGAAGACACGATTCGCTCGGCCACGGCGGGACGTGATCCGGCGCTGAGCCTCGAGGAGCCTCAAGAGGTGCTGTGGCGCATCGGAACGATCGGGCTCGCGTACGACGAGAGCGGCGACCGTGTCGTCGTCCTGATGCAACCCGTCGACGAGGACAGCGTGGAAGAGGCAGAGGGGAGTGCGGCGGTTCGGTTCGCGCTGCGCAGAGACCAGGTGAGGGCGTTCGTGCTCCATGCGTTCGCCATCGTGGGAGAAGGCCGCCCGATCTGCCGTCTCTGTCATCTCCCGATGGACCCATCAGGCCATCGGTGCCCGGCGGTCAACGGGCACCGCATGGAGGAGTAGCTGCCGGTGCTCTCCACCGACGTCGCCATGAAGGTGCTCGAAGGCGGCGAGATCGAAGTGCTCGGCGTCCTCCCGTATGCCTCCAACTACACGTATCTCGCGCGCATCTCGGGATCGGATCAGGAGGCGCTGGCGGTGTACAAGCCGCGGCGGGGAGAGCGGCCGTTGTGGGACTTCCCGATCGGGACGCTGGCGCGCCGGGAGGTGTGCGCGTTTCTGGTCAGCGAGGCGGCCGGCTTCCGTATCGTGCCGCCGACCGTCCTGCGGACCGACGCTCCCCTCGGCGACGGGTCCCTGCAGCTTTTCGTCGAGCACGATCCCGAACGGCACTACTTCAGCCTCGTCGAGGACAGGCTCGAGGAATTCGCCGCCTTCGCCGCGTTCGACGTGGCCATCAACAACGCGGACCGCAAGGCGGGCCACGTGATCGAGGACGTCTCGGGGCGGCTCTGGGGGCTCGATCACGGCGTGTCGTTTCACTGGGAGCCGAAGCTGCGCACGGTCATCTGGGAGTTCGCCGACCGGCCCCTGGACGACGGTTTGGTGGCGTGCCTGGAAGGGTTGCGCGACGCGCTGCGCGATCGATCCGGGCTGTGCGACGAGATCGCGCGCCTGCTCTCGCCCAAAGAAGCGACCGCGACTCTCGCCCGAGTCGAGCGCTTTTTGACCGACCGGGCCTTCCCCGGCCCCCCGACTCACCACCCGTTCCCCTGGCCCCTGGTGTAAGCCGGCCGCATAGTCTTTGTTTTGATTCTGCCCGGGTGGCGAAACTGGCATCCGCGAGAGGCTTAAAACCTCTTGGTCGAAAGACCGTGTGGGTTCGAATCCCACCCCGGGCACCCTCGCAGGCGCCGAGTGGTCGCAGAACGCCCTCAGGGGGCGCGTGACGACCACTCGACACGGGACCCATCGTCGAGTGGTCGTGAGAGCACCTCAGAGGTGGTGTGGCGACCACTCGGCGAGCTACTATCGGTTCACTTAGATCGATCGATGGGAGATGGGGGATGGCGAGAAGACGGGTGGAGCCGCTTCGCGAGGTGCTCGGGCCCCTCGAGGCTGACGTGATGGAGGTCATCTGGGGCCACGACGAGGTGACGGTCCGCGACGTGTACGCCGAGCTCCGCAAGAGCAGGCGCATCGCCTACACCACCGTCATGACGACCATGAGCCGCTTGAGCGATAAGGGTCTGCTGCGCCGCTCCGAAACTCAGCCCGCCCATCGTTACTCCCCCCTCGTGTCGCGTGAGCAGTATGCGCGGTCGACCATCAAGTCGGTGGTGGACTGGCTCGTGAACCAGTTCGGCCATCCCGCAGTCTCGTACTTCCTCGACCGCGTCGAGAGAGGCGACGAACGGGTCATAGAGACCCTCAGAGAGGCGATCCGCCAGCGCGAGGCCAACGAGGAGAAATGACCCAAGCTGCACCAACCATTCTTGCCGTTGAGGCGGATTCCGCCTGGGTGGTCATCCTTGCGGTCTCCCTCGTCACTTTCCCAGTGGCACTCCTTTTCCGCCGGGTCATAAAACGGCCCGGCGGTTTCGCGTCGGGCCTCCTGATGGTCCTCCCGCTCTTGTTGCCTCTCGTGACCGCGATCGTCTTTCAGCGCGCCGTGTTACCGGAGTTCGGAATCCTGAGACCGGTGGGGCCGGACCTGCTCCATGACCCCGCCGAGAAGCTGCTGCACTTCCTTGTCGTCGCCGATGCGCGCGATCGGCTGGTGATCCCATACGCGCTTTCCGGCTCCGCAGGAACCTGGATACTCGTCATCGGATTCGCGGCGAGCTCGCTCATGCTGCTGAGAAGGTCACTCGGCTACCTTGCGATGAGGCGATTGATCCGGAGGTGCTCCCGGCCCGAAGACGGCGCCCTGAGCAGAGTCGAAGCGGCGGTGAGGAGACTGGCGTGCGCGGTAAACCTGCCGCGTGCGCCCGAGGTCCTCTTCCTTCCCGTGGGCATCCCCGGCGCCTTCGCCACCGCCCGTGGCGGCGGCAAGATCATGCTCGCGCGCGATCTGGTCGCGTCCCTCGACGATCGTGAGCTCGAGGCGATCGTTGCCCACGAGATCGCGCATCTCGAGGCGCGCGACGGTCGCCTCATCGCGGTCGCAGGGATCCTTCGCGACATGGTCGTTTGGAATCCCATCGCCCACTTCGCGCTGAGACGGCTCGAGATAGATCGCGAGTTCGAGGCCGACCGGCGCGCCGCCGACATGACCGGGAAGCCTCTGGCCGTCGCGTCGAGCCTGCTCAAGATGTGCGAGATGATGAACGGACACCGCCGAGCGCGCCGGGCTGCGCTTGCCTTCTGGAGGCCCGACGGCCGCCTTCGCCGCCGGGTGACACGCATGCTTGCCCTCGCGGACGGACCCTTGCCGACGATTCCGACGCGGTGCATTCCCTTTGTTGCCGCGGCGTGTTTGACTGCGGCACTGGGAATGCAGGTCGGGGCCGGTATCGCCCGCCAAAGCGGCTCGGCGTTCGCGATCGTCTGGGGCGCGCCCGACGTCGGCTCCATGGCGGTGTGGAACGAACAGCAGTTTCTGCAGGAGGCAAAGTTGGAGCGCACGGCTGCCCAGGCCAAGAAGGCCGCCAAGGGAAAAGGGAAGAGGGCGGCGAGCGTGACCGCCACGCGCGTGTCGGCGACCGACGGCATTGCCCTGCGCCACGACGACCTCCCGCGCTGGTTGAGGACGCTTTCTAAGCTCCCCGACAGCGAGGGGATATCGATGCGGATGCTCCCCTGGGAGAAGGGGCAGGGCTGGCGCGCGGTTCCGGTGTTCACGGGGGGCTCCCTTGGACCCTTCGGCATCTACCGGGTCGACTCCCAGCCGCTCCCCCGGCCCCTTGGGGGCCGGGGATGCCCCGGAGCGCGGGGGTCGGGAGACTGCCCCGGATTCCAGTAGCTGGAAGCTCGTGGGGGCCTCGTGGCACCTCTACTAGTTTTGTCGTAGGCTCGGCGGCACGTTTGTTTGTGCTCGGAAAAAGGGGGACTTTCATGAGTGAGTTCAAGCGATCGCGATCGCTGAAGCTCTTTGCGTTGCTCCTTGCCATGTCGCTCATCGCCGCGGCATGTGGGGGGGACGACGGCGACGCCGAAACCACCACTGCGGAAGGCGAACCGGTCGTCGGCGGCACTCTCGTAGTGGGAGCGGAGCAGGAGCCGTCGGAGAGCCTCAACGTCGAGCTCGCGGCCGGCAATCTCGCGTGGGCGCAGTGGATCATCAACAGCACCACGCTGCGCGGCGCGTTCGTCCAGCTGCCCGACTTCACCTACGGGCCGGACATGATCACTGAGGAACCGGTCCCCGAGGAGGACCCGTTCGCGATCACCTACACGATCAAAGAAGAGGCGCAGTGGTCCGACGAGACGCCGATCTCGGCCGAGGACTTCGAGTTCACCTGGCAGGTCTACATCGACGAGAAGAACAAGGTCGCCAGCCGCGCCGGGTACGACGTCATCGAAGACGCCGAGATCATCGACGAGAAGACGATCAAGTTCACCTTCAGCGAGCCTTACGCGGGATGGCGCGATCTGTTCCGCACGGTGTTCCCAAAGCACGCGCTCGAGGGTGAGAACTTCAACCGAGTGTGGACCAACGAGATCGTCAACCCCCAGACCGGCGAGCCGATCGCGAGCGGTCCGTTCATCTTCGAGAGCTACGAGAAGGGGAGCGAGCTGACCGTCGTACGCAACGAGAACTACTGGGGTGAGCACACGGCCTATCTCGACTCGATCGTGTTCCGCTTCATCCCGGAGACGGCGAGCGAGATCCAGGCCCTGCGTGGGGGCGAGGTGGACGCGATCTATCCGCAGCCCCAGCTCGAGCTTGCCGAGCTCACGGCCGAGCCGAACATCGAGATCGAGACGAATCCGGGCACGACCTGGGAGCACATGGACTTCCAATACGCCAACGAGCTGCTTGCGCAGGACTTCGTGCGCCAGGCGATCGCCTTCGGGGTGAACCGGCAGGCGATCGTCGACCAGCTCTTCCAGAGCATCACTCCCGATCTGCCGCTCCTGCAGAACATGATCTTCCTCAACCCCTCGCCGTTCTACGAGGAGCACTTCAACATCTACGAGCACGATCCCGAGCAGGCGATCTCGCTGCTCGAAGAGAACGGCTGCACGAGAGATGGTCCACAGGACATCTTCGAGTGCGACGGCCAGGAGCTGTCGTTCGGCTTCAAGTCGACGGCCGGCAATGCCCTGCGTGAGCTGGTCTTTGAGATCGTGCAGGAGCAGCTCCGGCTGGTCGGCATCGACGTCAAGTCCGAGTTCGGCGACGCCGCGGTCGTGTTCGGCGACCAGGGCCTCGTCGGAGGGAAGTACGACATCTTCATGTTCGCCTGGGTGGGAAGCCCCGACCCAGGGGGAAGCGTCGAGATCCACAAGTGCGAGGGAAGCCAGAACTATCAGGCCTACTGCAACGAGGAGGTCACCGACCTGCTCGAGGAGAGCGATGTCACCGTCGACCCCCAGGCACGAGCGGATCTGATGAACCAGGCGGACGAGCTGATGGCGCAGGACCTACCGATCCTGCCGCTGTACGTGAAGCCGACGTTCTTCGCCTTCCACAGCAAGCTCCAGAACGCGATCGACAACCCGACGCAGGCCGGGTTCGCGTGGAACGCGGTGGAGTGGTTTATCGAGGAGTAGCGAAACAGAATCTGTAGACGAGTATCTCGGTACGGGGCGGCTACGCCGCCCCGTACGCGTATCATGTCCTCATGCGCCGTGCGGTAACGGGGGAAGGGTCCGGCTAGAGTGCTCACCTACGCACTACGTCGCTTGCTCTACAGCATCCCGGTCCTCATCGCCACGAGCCTCATCATCTTCACTTTCGTCACCATTTCGGGCGATCCCCTCAGCCAGATCAAGCAGATCCCCGACGTCAGTCAGTCGACGATCGACAGCATCATCAGAGAGAAGCACCTCGACCGGCCGATCATCGTCCAGTACGGCTACTGGGTGAACGACGCGTTCACGAACAACTTCGGCACCACCTTGCTCGGAGATGCACCGATCCTGCCGGACATAAGGCGGGTCATGTGGAACACGATGCAGCTCATATTCGCCGCCGTGATTCTCGCCATCATCGTTGCTCTTATCGTCGGTGTGATTTCGGCCGTCAAGCAATACTCGGTGTTCGACTACACGAGCACGTCGCTGAGCTTCCTTGGCTTCGCCACTCCCGTCTTCTGGCTCGCCCTCATCCTGCAGGTCATATTCACTAACATCTTCCTGGAAACGGGAGTGCGCATTTTTTATACGGGCGGCCTCAGCTCGCCGAGTCCGGACAATTTCCTGATCGACCGCATTCAGCATCTCGCGCTTCCGGTGATCACTCTGGCTGCTATCAGCATCGCTCAGTACAGCCGCTACATCCGCGCGTCGATGCTCGATGTCATCAACTCGGATTACGTCCGCACCGCCCGCGCCAAAGGGCTCAGGGAGCGCAAGGTAGTCATGAAGCACGCCCTCAGGAACGCCTTGATCCCCTTCGTCACGGTCGTAGCGGTCGACTTCGGCGCGCTGTTTGGAGGGGCGATCGTGACAGAGACGGTCTTCAGCCTCGACGGGATGGGACGCTACCTGGTGTCCAATCTCAGCGAACGGGACACTTATCCCCTGATGGCGTGGCTGATGGTCGTGTCCGTGATCGTCATCTTGTTCAATCTGATCGCCGACATCATCTACGGCTTTCTCGACCCGAGGATCCGCTATGAGTGACCCCCGCCCGCTCGAGAACGCCACACCACGCCGGCTCGAACAGGCGGAGCCGGGAGGGCCTCCGGTCACCGACCCGCACTTGCTGGACCAACTTCCCGCCGGGCAGGCGGGTGAGCTGACGGCGCTCTACGAGCAGGGTCTCGAGATCAAGCCCCGCAGCCAGTGGGCGCTTGCGCGGCGCCGCTTCTTCCGTCACAAGCTCGCCATCGTCGCCCTGTTCGGGCTCTTCATCATCTTCGGCGCCGGCATCTTCGCCGAGCAGGTCGCCCCCTACGGATTCAGGGAGCAGAACTTCGCGGAGAGCGGCCTCGGACCGACGCTCGAGAACCAGCACTACTTCGGCACCGACGTGCTGGGACGCGATTACTTCAGCCGGGTGATCTTCGGGATCCGCACGTCGATACGGGTGGCCTTGCTCGTGGCCCTCGTGTCCACCGCCATCGGAACCACGGTTGGGGCCATCTCCGGCTACTTCGGGGGCCGGATCGACAATTTCCTGATGCGCTTCACCGACCTGATGCTCACGCTCCCGATTCTCGCGGTTCTGCTGGTCGCGACCGCGCTATTGGGGCAGGGGTCGCCGTTCCGTGTCGCCTTGATCCTCGCGTTCTTCTTGTGGATGTCGCTCGCCCGTATCGTGCGCGGCAGCTTCTTGTCTTTGCGCGAGAAGGAGTACGTCGAGGCGGCCAAGGCCGTCGGCGCCACCGACCTTCGCATCATCTTTCGCCACATGCTCCCGAACACCCTGGGGCCGATCATCGTCAACGCGACCCTGACGATCGCGCTTGCGATCTTGATCGAGGCCACGCTGTCGTTCATCGGATTCGGCGTCCAGCCGCCGACCCCCGCTCTGGGCAAGCTCATCGCCGACAACCAGGGTCAGATGCTCACCAGTTGGTGGCTGGTGGTTTTCCCCGGCCTCACCATCGTCGCGATCGTGCTGTGCATCAACTTCGTCGGCGACGGTCTGCGCGACGCGCTCGACCCGACCCAGCGGAGAGTCCGTGCCTGAGCCCGTCCTCTCGATCCGTGATCTGGCCGTCGAGTTCGTCACCGAAGACGGCATCGTCAAGGCCGTGGACGGCGTCAGTTACGACATCTATCCGGGCGAGACACTGGGCGTCGTAGGCGAGTCAGGGTCCGGCAAGAGCGTCACCGTGATGTCGGTGCTCGGGCTCATCCCCCGGCCTCCCGGCAGGATCGTCGGCGGCGAGGCGATCTTCAAGGGCCGTGATCTCCTGAAGCTGCCGCGCAAGGAGCTTCGCAGGGTCACCGGCAAGGACGTTGCCATGGTGTTCCAGGACCCAATGACCTCGCTGAATCCGGTGTTCGAGGTCGGGGAGCAGATCGGTGAGGCTCTCCAGACGCATGATCCCGATCTCGAGGAAGAGGAGGCGCGCGAGCGCAGCATCGACCTGCTGAAGCTCGTGGGTGTTCCCAACGCCGAGCGACGCGTCGATCAGTTCCCCCACGAGTACTCGGGCGGGATGCGCCAGCGGGCGATGATCGCCATGGCTATCGCCAACCAACCGGCCGTGCTGATCGCCGACGAGCCGACGACCGCGCTCGACGTCACCATCCAGGCCCAGATACTCGAGGTGCTGAGAACCGCCCAGCGTGAGACCCACGCGGCAACAATCCTGATCACCCACGATCTCGGCATCATCGCCGAGATGGCTTCTCGGGTGGTCGTCATGTATGCGGGTCGCGTCGTCGAGACCGGCGACGTCGAGACGATCTTTCACGCTCCCCGGCATCCGTACACCATGGGTTTGATGAACAGCCTGCCGCGCCTCGAGACCGACGAGGCTCGGCTGGTGCCCATTGCGGGACAGCCACCAAGCTTGATCAACGTGCCCCCGGGGTGTCCGTTCCATCCGCGCTGCTTCCTGCGACAAGGACGCGCTCGGTGCGTCGAGGAGGTGCCGCCTCTGGAACCGGCAGGCGGACGTGGCCACCTGTCCGCGTGCCATTTCAAGGACGAGCTCACCGGCGACACGACCAAGCTTGTCGAGGAGCTTGCTTGAAGACCGAGGAGAGACCGGCTGCGCTGCATGAACGCGCCGCCAGGGGCGAGGAGATCCTCAGGGTGGAGGGACTCGTCAAGTACTTCCCGATCAAGACGGGGCTCTTCCGGAAGACGATCGGGCACGTGCACGCGGTGGACGGCGTCGATCTCACGCTCAAAGCGGGCGAAACCCTCGGGATCGTGGGCGAGTCCGGGTGCGGCAAGACGACGCTCGGGCGAACGATCATTCGTCTCACCGACGCAACCGACGGCAAGATCTTCTTCAAGGGCCGGGACATCACCACCTACAGTCGACGGCAGATGCGCGAGGTCCGGCGCGAGATCCAAATCGTGTTCCAGGACCCGTTCGCGTCCCTTAATCCGAGGATGACCGTGCGAGAGATCATCGCCGAGCCTCTCAGGGTCCACAACGTCTACAAGGAGCGCGGCGGCCGGCAGAGGATCGCCGAGCTGATGGAGACCGTGGGCCTGAGCCCCGAGCACGGCAACCGCTTCCCGCACGAGTTCTCGGGAGGCCAGCGCCAGCGCATCGGGGTGGCGCGGGCCCTCGCCCTCAACCCGCAGGTGATGATCCTCGACGAGCCCGTGTCGGCTCTCGACGTGTCGATCCAGGCGCAAGTGATCAACCTGCTCGAGCGCATCCAGGACGAGTTCGGCCTCGCCTACATCTTCATCGCGCACGACCTGTCGGTCATCCGGCACATCTCCGATCGCGTGGCGGTTATGTATCTCGGCAAGGTCGTCGAGATCGGAACCAGGAAGGACATCTACGAGAGCCCGACGATGCCGTACACGCAGGCGTTGTTATCTGCCGCGCCGATCCCCGACCCGGCCAAGCGTGGGAAGCGCGAACGTATCGTCTTGAAGGGAGACGTGCCGAGCCCGGCCGATCCTCCTTCCGGATGTCGGTTCAGGACGCGCTGCTGGAAGGCCGAGAAGATTTGCGCCGAGGAAGAGCCCGCCCTCGTCGATCGGGTGGTGCCTCACGCCAGCGCGTGCCATTTCGCGGAGAAGGACCCCAAGGTCATCCTCGCCGACTAGGGCGGGAGTCAGTGGTGGTGGTCGCCGTCGTGGTGGTGGTCGTGATCGTGTGAGCCCGTACCGGGCTCCCGGGGCTGCAGTCAGCAGCCCGGCTGGCCGTGGTTGCCGCAACACATCTTCCGCCGGATGACCCGCCTGTACGTGTTGCGCGCGAACATGCCCAGCTTGTCCGGGACCGGCGCGTCGTAATTGAGGAAATTGTCTACGTAGTCTTTCGCGTTCGCCCGCCGTCCCATGACGTACGAAGCCTAACCCTCGGCCGTTTCCATGACGAGCTATGCGATTCCCTCAAGAGCCAGCCCGTTTGGACGATGCCTAATGGGGAAGGAAACCGAGCTACGAGCCCGAAAGACTACTTGTGGAGTCACGCGAACCGATAATGAGATCAGGATGGTGGAGTAGATTGCGCTCC
>JBOGXF010000119.1:0-18610 GCA_050694275.1 Actinomycetota bacterium
GCTTTGTCCGCTGTTCGGGAATGCCGACATAGAGGTCTCCTGGACGAGGACGTTTCAGTGAGTCGGTAGCCGGCGACGCCGAGCGTCAATCCGACCGGGGGCTTTGGCTAACAGAGGTCTTGAAGGCCTTGTCCTCTGGCCACAAGATCAGCGGGCTAGGTGCGCCCGAACGGGATGGGCCTATCGCGATCTGATGGCAAGCAAAAGCCCCCGATCTCCGGAAAAATGCCGCTTCCGTCGCCCGGGGGCCAGAGCAAGACCCTAGTGTTGGAGGATCGGCACCCGCCTATTCGTGAGGTGGCCCCTCTGGCGACCCCGTAACGCACCTGCCCGCGGGTGGGTTAGCACCGCTACTGCAGAAGGTCTGAGTCGGCGAGGTGTGCAAACTGGAGCCTGTGCATCCCGCATCACTGCAAAACTGGGCACAAGCCCGCTCGTTCACAGTCGCCGCGCGGCGGCCATCCGCTGTACACCGGTCGCGGGCCAGGGTGCCGGAAGGGCAGCCTGTGCACTCGCAGCAACCGTGTGTGCCCGGACTCAGCTGGTGGGCGTGGGCAGCGGGCGCAAGGCTCTGGATGACCGGTGCCGCCCACAGTAACGTTCCCCCGACGACCGCGCCGCGCCGGACGAGGTCGCGCCGGCTGATGCCGCTCGGCTCCCGGGGGACCGAACCATCGTGCTCGGCCATTGGGTCTCCTTTCGTATAGACCGCAAGCTGGATGTCCGACATAAAACTTAAGGGGCGGGGGCCATGGCCTGCTCCCCCGTGCTGCGTATCTTTCGTCGCCGTCCGGACTAGCTTTTCTCGCGTCCCTCAAGGTCTTTGGCGACCGAACCCGGACCTACCGGACAACCAGCGCAGCGGGACCTTCCACCGGGCGAGGTAGGAGGCGAAGCCCCGCGAGCGGGTCCTGGCTTCCACGAATTCCCTGCTGGGGAACAAAAGGGCCGCCGCGTAAGCGGACTTTCCGCGCACGCTGGGGATCGCCGACAGCGTGCCCAGGGCGGTGCCGCCCCGGCCCCGGCGCCCGGTGGTGTAGGCGTCCAGCCACCGCCGCTCTCTCCGCGACGGGGCGAGCGAGGCGGCCAGCGAGGCCGCCTCGTGCGCCGGGCGCGCCCCGAGCAGGGCTGCGGCGGTGGGCACGGCGTGGCCGACCACCGCCTTGAGGCTCCACCGCTCGACCCGCTCGGCGACCGCGTCCCAGTCGATTCCATCCGACGCCGCGACCTGGAGCACGTCCCTCAGCGGCAGGAGCCTCGGGTTTCTGTGACCGAGCGCCGCGTGCATGCAGGCGTGGACGAACATCAGGCCGTCGTCGAGCGTGCGCACCCAGCGGGCGCCGACCCGGCACCACGCCGGGTTCTCGAAGAGCTCGTCGGTGTCGACGGCGAGTCCATATCGCCCCACCACGAGGCGGCGATGGAGGTCCAGCTCGAGACCGGTGCCATCGGTGTGCACCGCCGCTTTTCCGAAGGAGTCCACGAACCCGGGCCGGCTCTCCGGATGCTGGCGGGTGAACCCGAGCGCCGGTAAGAGGGTGCATGCCCGCTCCCAATCCGAGCCTCGGATCAGGAGGTCGAGGTCTCCGAACGCGCGGAGCGACGGATCGGGATAGAAGGTCCTGGCCAGGGCCGGGCCCTTGAGCACGAGGTAGTCGATGCCGGCCTCGTTGAACGCTTCGTCGAGCGCCACCAACGTGCGCTCGATCGAAAGTACCCAGAGCATCGCGCCGCGATGTCTCTCCAAGAGGTCGGCCGCCTGGTCGTCCTCCAGAGGAAGCCAGCCCTCCTGCGCGGCCGCCACCGCCAGCCCGGTCAGGCGCTGATCGACGAGCTCGGCCGCGAGCATCCGCCAGTCTGGCCCCGGCGCTGACGGCGGCGCCTCCGCACCGAAACCCTCCAGGCCGTACCCCGCGACCGACCGGGCGAGGGGATGATGCGATCGAGGGGTCGCGTTGACGCCGGCCGCGATCGTTGAGGTCATGGATACCTCCGGGATTCTCGTGCTCGGTGCGGCTAGGGGGCCAGCTGGGATCTCACGAGCCCGCCGAGACCGTCTCGTCGGTGAGGTGGATCGAATACAGAGGGCTGATCTCCTTGCGCCGCAGGTCGAGGTCGCCGTTGCCGTTGCCCTCCGCCAGCCGCTTGTGGTTGCTGTAGACGGCGCTCTGGTATTCCGGGATCAGCCCGTTCGAAAGCGCATCTCTGATCTCACGGATGCCGTCGCCGACCGTACGAGTCGGTTCGAAGTTCAGGTAGCGCCTTATCTTGGCGAACGAGACCCGGTAGTTGGCCTCGCTCGCCTCGGCCGGCTCGAGAGCCACGGTCGCATCGGGCACGAGCTCTCGAACGAGTTCCCCCACCTGCTTGATCGTGTAGTTGTTGTGGTCCGAACCGACGTTGAATATCTCGCCCTTGACCGCGTGGAGAGGTGCCTCCATGCATCTCATGATGGCGGCGGCGCCATCCTCTACGTGGATGAATGGTCTCCACTGCTCACCGCCGAAGATGGTGATCTCTTTCTCGCGTACCGCCTTGGCCGCGAGCAGGTTGACCACCAGATCGAATCGGGGACGTGGTGAGAGACCGTAGAACGTACCGAAGCGAAGGATGATCGGCGCGAAGTTCAAGTCTTCGAGATCCAGGAGGACCTTCTCGCTGTCCTTCTTGGTCTTCGCGTAGAGCGACACGGGGTCGAGTCGGGATCGTTCGGTGAGGAGCTCGTCGCTCGCGCCGTAGACGCTGCACGACGAGGCGAAGATGAACCGTTGTATCCCGAACCCCCGGGCGGCCTCGCCGATCAGCCTCGTCGACGCGAGGTTTATCTCCCCCGTGAGCTTCTCGTCCAGGTCACACGCAGGATCCCCGACGAGCCCGCCGAGATGGATGACGGCGTCGGCGTACCTCAGGGAGCGGATGATCGTCTCGATGTCCCTGAGGTCGCCCTGGACGACGTCGAAGCCCCTGCGTCCGTAGTACTGCCGGACCCCATCGTCGCCGTACACCAAGGCGTCCATGACCGTGACGTGATAGCCCTTGTCGAGGAGCTTTCCGATCAGCACCGAGCCGACATAGCCGGCGCCGCCGATGACGAGCACGTCTTCGATGTGCTTCTTGGGCGGCCGACCGTTGAGCTTCGCCTCTTTCCAGACGGTGATGCGCCAGATCTTGGCGGCGATCCTCACCCCACTCACGACCACCACTGTCAGGAGCCAGCCCGTCACCCAGACGGTGCGCGGGAACCACGTTTGCGCCCCGACGATGAGGTAATGGAGAACCGCGAAGATCACGTACGCGAGCGTCACCGCCTGGAACATGATCAGCGCCTTGTACCTTCCGCGGTAGGCGCGCCCGTGGGTGTAGAAACCGCTGGCGTAGAAGACGGCGAGGCAGATGCCGGACAGTGGGAGGGCCGACGCCAGGTACCCACCCACAGACGACTGCAGTGTTCTCGAGTAGAACTCCGCCTCCGAGAGCGTGTCGTCGCCGAAGAACCACACCAGGGCGAAGAAACGCACGGTGAAGGCGATGATCAGCGCCGCGTTCACGAGGATCGCGTCGGCGACCATCCGCTGGGCCATCCCCCAGTCCGGACGCGGCGGCACCTTCATGGCGCGCGTCGCCGCCGTCAGCACCTTTCGAAGCTCGTGTGAGGTTTGCACCTGAAAGACGCTCCTTGAACGACCCGTAGTTCTCGTCGAGACCTGTTCGAAAACTCTTGGTGGAGCGGCCGCACGCAGCACCGCGCGGCACGCTCCATCGCTGAAGCTAGTGATGTCGGGCTAAGCGGTCATGCGGTCGGGTGCGTAGTTCAACTACCGCGGATGACGCGCTCAGTTGCTGAATGCCCTCCAGATGCGCGTGATCGCCATCGCGACCCGGAGCGGGTGCGCGTCGGTCATCCCGCCCCACATGGGCAGGGTCAGGACCCGGCCGGCCACCGCGTGCGACACGGGCACGTGGCCGTCTCCTCGTGCGGCCTCTCGGTAGGCGCGCATCTCGTGCACGAGGGGCACGTAGTACCGGCGACTGTCGATGCCCTCGGCCGCCAGGGCCTGCGCCAGCCGGGACACGTCGATGCCGAACTCGTCCGGTTCGACCAGGATCGTGAAGTCCTTGTAGGTGCTCCGATCTCCTTCGCTCACCTCGGGGAAGGAGATGCCGGGCAGACTGCTCAGCTCCCCCTGATAGATCTCGGCGAGCCGGTTACGGCGCGCCACCTGATCCTCGATCGTCTCGAGAGACGCCAGGGCGGTCGCCGCATGAAACTCGGACATGCGCGCGTTGAGGCCGACAAACAGACAGTCGTAGTCCCCCGGATTCCCGTAGTCGCGGCCGATCCGGCACCGCTCGGCGAGCTCGGCATCGTTGGTGGTTATGAGGCCCCCCTCCCCGGCGACCAACACTTTGGTCGGAGACAGACTGAAGACCTCGGCGTCCCCGAATCCGCCGATGGCGGCGCCGTTGTGGCGCGACCCGAACGAGTGGGCCGCGTCGAAGAACAACCGGAGGCCGTGTCGGCGGGCGACGATGGAAAGCGCGTCGGTGTCGCAGGGCGTGCCGTAGACGTGGACGCCGAGGATCGCCTCGGTATCGGGACCGATGACCTCCTCCACCGATGCAGGCGACAGGGTCAGGCTCTTTCGTTCCACGTCGGCGAACTTCACGCGTGCGCCGTTCCAGACGACCGCGTGTGCCGTCGCCGAGAATGTGAAGGACGGGACGACTACCTCGCCCGTGACCCCCGACGCTCGTATCACGAGCATCAGACCCGCGGTGCAGGAAGCGACGGCGACGCAGTGATCGACCCCGAGATAGTCGGCGACCCTCGCCTCCAGCTCTCGCACGTACGGGCCGTTGGTGAGGGCGCCGCTCCGCAGGATCTTCTCGACCGTCCCCCCGATGCCGGCAGGGTCGGTGATCGTGGGTCGCACGAGCGGCAGCCCCTCGGGAAAGGCCGGCTCGCCGCCGAGCAGGGCGGGGGAGCCCGACAGGATCCGTTCGGTTGTCATCGCCATGTGCTGTTCCTTTCTTTCATCTCGCCGCGCCGGCGTATCTGAAGCGGTTCATCTTTCGGCGGAGGGTTTCCTCGAGGACCAAGCCGCCCGCCAGCTTGCGGCGGAACCAGTGCATCCCGTCGGCGGTTTGGATCGACGACCGAGCCAGTCGGTGAGGATCCGTGCGCCCGTAGGCGTTCGCCCGGTTGCCTCCCAGCGCCGCAGAGCTGAACCGTCGGCGCACCGCGACCTCCGCCGCGGGCGTGCCCGCGACGGCCTTCGGATACGCAAAGTGGTGGGCCGGGACGCCGAGGCGGTCCTCGATCAGTGCTGCGGAGCGGTCGAGCTCCTCGTCCACCGCCTCCGCCGGGAGCCGATCCAGCAGCGCGTGCGTATGCGTGTGCGACCCGACGGTTACGAGCCCGGTGGTGATCGCCTCACGCAGACCGGCCCACGACATCGGACGGCCGTCGTTAGGAAACGGCCTCCTTCGTTCCACGAAATCGGTCGCCACATAGACCGTCGCCGGAATCCCGAACCGCTCCAGGATCGGAAGGGCGACATCGGCGAAGTCCGCGGTCCCGTCATCGAAGGTGACCACGACCGGATCGGGTTCGGGCGGCGCAAGGCTGGTGAGCGCCCGAAGAGCGGCATCGACAGTGACGACACGGTCCTGCTCCGCCAACGCTTCCATCTGTCGGGCGAACAGGTCCGCTTCGAGATCGACCTGCAATCCCGAGGTCCCGCCGACACGGTGATAGAGCAGCACGACGATGCCACGATCCGATTGCTTAACTCCATCCCACCCCGCCGCCATCACCTTCACCGCGCGCAGGGCCTGGTTCTTCAAGAAGTCCACTGCGGAACTCCCTCCACGCCCAGAAAGGCATGCAGCGAGGAAAGATCGGGGAGCTCGAGATCGACATCTGCTCCGCTCGGCCGATGTAGGTGCAACGCGCCCGGCCGCCGCACGCGGACCGTTCTCCAACCGAGGCTCTTCGGCCCGGCGAAGTCCTTTGCGGGGTTGTCGGCAACGTATGTGCAACGCTCGCCTTTCCACCCGCTCGCGGCCTCGACGAGTTGGAACGCTCGCTCGTGTGGTTTGGCGAATCCCGTTCCGAGCTCCGCGGTGAGCACCGTAGTCTCGACCCAGCGATCCGTCCCCAGTGCCTGCACCTTGGCGCGCTGGCTCTCCAAGGGGCCGTCGGTGACGATGGCTAGAGCAAAGCGGGTCTGCATCGCTTCTAGGCACGCGCGCGCGTCCGGGATCAGCTCGATGGTCGGCCGGTGGGTGCGGTAGACGTCTACCAGGGTGCCGATGACTTCCGGAGAGGTCTGAATCCCTCGCGCGGCCAGGACGAGGTCGAAGATTCGCCCCCTGGCCCCGCGCTCGAACGCTCCCCAGGCGTCCTCGAAGAAGCCGGGTAGGCCGAGGTTGTGCTCGACCCACCGGCCCACCGACTCGAATCCGCTGCGGACGTAGTCACGCTCGAGATAGAGGGTGTCGTCGATGTCGAAGACCGCGCACGCCGATGGATTCGTCACCGCAGTCCCACCCGATCGGCCGTCGTGAAGACGGCTTCGTCCCACCGCAACATGACGAGCCCGTCTTGCCAGCCGTCGGGCCCGGCCGCAGACTTGCGCCCGAGGATCTCCTCGATCAACCACTGCGGATAGCGCGCTCCCGCCTGCCAGCTCAGGGGGAAACCGCCGGAGAAGCGGGGGTTGATCTCGATCACGTTCATGCGATCAGTGTCGGGATCGGAGAACACCTGGATGTTGAGGGATCCGTACGCGCCGGGGAGCGCGTCGCAGATCCCGAAACCCAACTCGATCAGCTTCTCCGAGCGGAGGGTCATCCCCTTGCTGACCTCGCCGGTCCTCACCTCCAGGCGGCGTCGCGGGACCGCGCACAGGCATCGGCCGAGCCCGTCGGCCATGACGTCGATCGTGTACTCGTGGCCCTCCGCGATCGTCTGGACGACGAAGTCTCCGTCTCTGGTCGCGACCTCGAGCTCGGCGCGATCGCGCACGATCGAGACGCCTATGGACGAGCTGCCGGTGCGCGGTTTCACGAGCAACGGGAACGACCAGCCATCGTTGCGCCGGAGCACCTCAGCCTCCGACTGTCGGATCGTGGGAAAGCCGTGTTCGACGAGCCAGGAGTGGGTCAACCCTTTGTCGTATGCGATCGACACGACCTCGGAGCTAGAGATCGCAACCGTCGTACCGATCTGCGCGAAGCGTTGACGGTTGGCCGCATAGACGGGCAGCTCAGGATCGAGGGTCGGTATCAGCAGCCGGACGGCGCGTTTCCGGCACACTTCGAGCATCGTCTCGACGAACATCGGGTCGGTGCACGACGGCACCAACACCGCCTCGTCCGCGCGGTGAAAGGCAGAGGAGAGCGGCGACATGTCGGCCGCCATGACTTTGCCGGCAAACCCCATGGAGCGCAGCGTTTTCCGGAAGATGTCGAGGAGCGCGACCCTGCGTCCCGCGGAGGAGATCAACACGTTGAACTGCTCGGTCATCCCGGATGCACCTCGTTTGGCAGGGGGCTCTTAGTCGACGCAGCCCCGGCGCGCTCCGCGCCGGGACCGTTGAATCGGGGCATCGTGGCGTGCCCGTCCTGGCTGATGCCCCGCCGGCGCAGGACCGCGGTCACGGTAAGAGCGAGGATCTTGACGTCGAGCCACGGCGACCGGTGATCCACGTAGTGGACGTCGGCGGCGAATTTCTCGTCCCACGACAGTGCGTTGCGTCCACCCACCTGCACGAGTCCGGTGATGCCGGGCCGCACCTCGTGGCGCCTCGCCTGCTCCGGGGTGTAGAGGGCGAGGTAGTCGGCGATGAGGGGACGGGGGCCCACCAGGCTCATATCGCCCTTGAGCACGTTGACGAGACTGGGAAGCTCATCGAGGCTCGTGGATCGCAATAGGCGTCCCAGCCGGGTGAGGCGCTGCCCGTCCGGAAGGGGGCGTCCCTCCGCGTCGTGGAGGTCGCGCATCGTCCGGAACTTGTACAGGCGGAACGTCCGGCCGTTACGGCCGCCGCGCTCCTGCGCGAACAGGACGGACGTGCCGAGCGTGGCCCGCATGGCGGGCGCAAGGAGGACGAAGAGCGGAGCCGTGACGGCCAACCCGATGAGCGCGACGACGATGTCGATCCCTCGCTTGAAGGCGTCGTTAAGGCGGTGTCGCGCTCGCCGCGTCCGTCCGTCGGCAGGTGCGCGCCGAGGCTCGGACGGGATGCCCTTGCGCTCGAGGACCTCCCGGTAGGTATCGAGCACGATGCTAACGACGCGGCGTTCGTCGAACCGTTCCCGGGCTCTTCTGTGCCCCGCCGCTCCCAGCCGTCGACGCAGCGCCGCGTCCTCGCCCAGCCGCCGGATTGCCACCGCGAGCGCGGACGGGTCGCCGACCGGGACGAGCAGGCCGCCGACCCCGTCCTCGACGACCTCCCGGCATCCCCGGATGTCCGTGGCGACCACCGGCAATCCCATCGCTGCCGCCTCCATCGCAGCGCGGGGAACGCCTTCCCGATGGGACGGCAGCACGAATATGTCCATTGCTCCATAGAGCTCTTCGATGTCGCCGCGCATCCCAAGGAACCGAATACCGGCCTCGCGCCCGCGCGCGATATCGGTGTCGGACAGCGAGTCGCCTTTCTCGGGGTCGGCGTGACCCAGGGCGACGACGACATAGCCGTTACCCAAGGCGCCCGCCGCGTCGAACAACTCGAAATAGCCTTTCTCGGCGACGAGCCTGCCGACCGTGCCGACCACGATCTGTCCGTCCGCGGCGCCCAGCTCGGCGCGCAGCTCGCGCCGGCGCGCCGCGGTCAGGCGGCTCGGATCGAAGCGGGCCAGGTCGACTCCGTTGCCGAGCAGCCGGAGCTTGTGTGCGGGCGCGATCCTGAGTCGCCGCATCCGCTCCAGATCCTCCGCGCTCTGAATCAATTCGGCGTCGGAGAAGCGCGACGCCACGGCTTCGAGCGCGTAGACGAGCAGGCGCTTGGGCAGCGGGTCGTCGTGGGTCGCATACAGCCCGTGGACGGTGTTCACCACGACGGGTACGCCGGCCATGCGTCCGATGACTCGGCCGTAGAGCCCGGGCTTGGGATTGTGCGTGTGCAGGACGTCTACGCGTTCCCGTCTGAGAATGCGCCACAGCTCCACGACGGCCCTCACGTCGGCGAACGGATTCATTCCTCGCGTCGAGGAGGTCAGCGGGATGTGACGGATCCCTGCCCTGCGCAACTCCTCTACATGGGGCCCGTCCGCGCTGATGCCGATCGATTCCCACCCCTGATCGTTAGCCGCGCGTAGCTGCGGCCACAGCAGGTAACGGAGGGCAAGATCGACGGTGGTGAGATGGGCAACGCGCACTGGATGCTCCAAAGAATCGAGAATGGTTTCGAAACGGGGGCAGACTTGCTGGTTGGATTCCGCCTCACGGCGGCTGCATCATGGAGTTCGGGCGAGCGCATACATGCGCTGTTTGAGTTGATCGAGCGCGGCGTTCCTACGTGCGAAGTGGGCCACCGCCAGTGCCCGGGCCCCCTCACCGAGGCGGCGCGCCTCCTGCGGATTCTTCAGTAGACGGCGCAGCGCGTCGGCGAGTCGATCCGGGTCGTCGGGTGGCACCAGTAGTCCGGTGCGACCGGGCTTCACCACGTCGCGAATGCCCCCGCAATCACTGCCGATCAGGGCGCATCCCGCCAGCCCTGCCTCCTGGAGCGCCCGCGACTGACCCTCCTCGACGCGCGACGGCAGTACGGCTATGGAAGCTCCGGCCAGAAACGCCGGCATGTCCCGTGGGTCCAGCCATCCTCTGAAGCGCACGCGCCCGGCGACGCCCAGCTCGGCGGAGAGAGACTCAAGGCTCGCGCGCTCCCGACCCTCCCCGGCGATGTCGAGAACCGCCTCGGGGAACTCGGATGAGACCGCCGCGAAGGCCCGGATGAGGACATCGATCCCTTTTTCGGGATGAAGACGCGCGGCGCAAGCCACAGCCTGCGGGTTACGGGCGCCGTCGGGTACAGGGGCCACACCGCCCCACGAGGTCGGGCTGGGAACCACCAGGATGCGGTCGTCCGCCACCCCGGCCCGCCTGGCCAACGTCGTGGTGAATTCGCCCAACAGGAACACGAGATCGGCCCGGCGAAGCGCGAAGCGGTCGAGCGTGTCGAGGATCCGGAACACCCGTTCGGACCCGTAGAGGTTCAGAGCCTTGCTCGACGATCGCTCGACGACGCGGACCACAAGAGACGACCCGCGTCGGATACGACGGGCCACCGCGGCTCCGACCCCGAGTGACGGCGAGCGAGCGAGCAGGATTGCTGCCCTCGGATATCTGAGGGCGAGGACGAGATGGGTCGCCCACGCGCACGCCATGAGCACGATCCTCGGCAAGCGCTTGAACGGCACGCGCGGGCCGCGCACCCTCATCCCGTCAAGCGAGACGGTCCGATCGGCGCGGCTTCGTACCCCCCACCATTCGAGCGACCACCCGTCTCCAACCGCCCACGGAAAGTCTCGTCCCACCCACGCGAGCGCCCGGCCACGGCTTTGCGGATCGCTGAGCAGAGGGGTGACCGCCTCCAGGTAGACGATGCGTCGACCCGTATCGGTCCCGGTTTTCGTCACGGTTGCTCCACCAACGCGGCGAGTCGGTTCCTCAGATCCTCTACGGCGGCGTTCCGACCGCCGTAGTACGCGATGGAGTCTTCTCGGGCCGCGTCACCGAGGCGACGCGCCTCATCGGGATCGGCGAGCAAGTCGCAGATCGCACGCGCCAGGCCATTCGGATCCTCCGAAGGGACGAGGAGGCCGGTGCGGCCCGGGACCACGATGTCCCGGACCCCGCCGAGATCGGTCCCTACAAGCGCGCACCCCGACAGCGCCGCCTCCTGCAAGGCCATCGGATGGCCCTCCTGTACCCGCGACGGCAGAACGGCGATCGGCGCGCCCCCGAAGAACGCCGCCATGTCGCGGCTCCCGACCCAGCCCCGGAACCGTACGTTATGGCCCAGCCCCAGGCGGCCGACGAGTCCCTCGAGTGACGGCCTCTCCGGTCCGTCTCCTGCAATGTCGAGCAGCGCGTCGGGGAACTCCCTGACGACTTCGGCAAAGGCACGGATCAGAACGTCCAGGCCTTTGCCAGGGATTTGACGCGCCGCGCACACCACGAGGCGGGCTCCGTCGTCGGTAGCTCTCAGGGCCTCGTCGCTGCCCCATCGGGGGGGATGAGGGAGCCGGATGATCTTTTCGTCGCCGACACCGGCCCGCCTAGCGAGCTCGCGGGTGAAGTCGCCCATGAGGATCACGACGTCGGCCCGGCGCAGCACGAAGCGGTCGACCAGATCGAGGGCGCCGGAGACCAGCCTGGACCCGTAGACGTTCAGCGCCTTACTGGCGGCGCGCTCGATGATGCCGACCATCAGCAGCGGACGGGACCGCCGGATGCGGCGGGCGAGTGCGGCCCCCCCGGCGAGGTAGGGATGGCGCGCCATGAGGATCCCGACGCGGGGATGGCGCAGCGCCAGGATCAAGTGGGTTGTCCACGCCGCCGCGACCAGCACGATCCACGGCACCCTCTCGAAGGGAAGCCTTGGGCCCCGCACCCGCATGCCCTGCCAGGTCGCATCTCGGTGGTCGCGGACCCTCACCCCCCACCACTCCGGGATCCACCCGTCGCCGAACGCCCACGGGAAGTCACGCTGGAACCACCCCAGCGCGCGGCCGCGACTGCCGGCGTCGTTGAGCACGGGGACGACCAGTTCCAAGTAGATGATCTTCCTGCCGACCATCCCGGGAACGCCCACCGGTTCCGGGTGGGCCGCGCGAGGCGCGTTCGCGCCCTTCACTCGGCCGCCCGGCCGGCGGCCTGCGCGGCGAGGGCCGGAACCTTGTCGGCACCGAGCGCCAGCTCCGACGCCACCTTGCCCCCCTCGTCGATCAGGTAGGCGCTGGGCGTCCCCAACCCCTTGAACGCCTCGAGCTCGGTTCCGTCGTTGAGAAGGACGGTGAAACTGAGGCCGGTCTCCTCCATCAGCTCGCGGTTTCCGTCGGCGTCGCCGAGTGCGACCAGAACAAGATCGATCCCTCGGCGGTCGAGTTCCGGCTGTAGCTCCGCGAGGTCGGGGGCGATCTGCTCGCAGAAGCCGCAGGTGGGGCTCCAATTGACGAGCAGGAGACGCCGACCCCTGAGATCTTCGAGGGAGACCCCGACTCCATCGAGGTCGGGCAAAGAGAACGGCTGCAGTTCCGTTCCGATCTCGAGGCCTTCCGGTCCGGTGTAGGGCTTGGGGGTCTCCATCGCGACGCCGTCCAACAGCCCGGCCTTCCCGAACTCGCGCACCAGGTCCAGCACGTCCTTGTGGATCACCTCGCGCTCCGCGCCGAAGGCCGCGCTGAGCTCGTCGCTCAGCTCGTCGAGCGCGATCGCCCCGTCGAGGCACTTCCACACGACGGTTCCGGTGGGATTGAGCCAGTGCAGGCGCGTGGTTTCCTCGACGAGGAGAACCGCCTCGCCCTCGATCTCGACCCATTTCACGTCGGAGCGCGCGCGCGGCACGAAGCCGGCGTCGATCTCGTCGGCGTCGATCTCGGTTCGGATGCGGATGTCTTCATCGGGGATCATGACGAACTCCTTTCCCGTCCGGTCGTGGACGGCCAGGTCTTTAGGCGGGGAACGTCCTGGGTGGTCAGGTGTGTGAGCGTGTCTCTTCGATCTGGGATGAAGCGCGCCGCGTGGCCGGGATGCACAAGAACAGCACCGCCAGCGGCAACAGGAGCGAGCGCTGCCGGACGAGCTGTCCGAAGTTCGCCAGACTCGAAAAGGCGAACACGAAAGCACCCGTGTATACGAACGCGGCCATGACGTATGGCCTATGGCGCAGGTTCTTGAGCGCGGAGAGGATCCACGGGAGACGTATGAGCGCCAGCCCGAACAGGAACATCCCCTCGAGAGCACTCATCAGCGCGCGCGGCGTGTGGGCCTCGAAGACGAGCGGACGGAACAGGACCGTGAACATTGCCATGGGCGCCTGGAGCGGTGACTTCAGGACGGAGGGCACGAACTCCGATCCGCCCTGCGAGCTGCGGCGCGTAACCTCGCCCAGCGTGCTCGTGACACCTTCGTCGGTGCTCACGTCCCTCTCTTCGAGGAACTCCTCGCTGCGCGCCACGAGGATCAGGGACAGCACGACGAGGACCGACAGGGAAAGCACCTTGACGATCGGTGCGAGTTCTCTGTGCCGATCTCTGGTGCGCAGGAACACGTAGCCGAAGGCGAGCCCCACCGCCAGCATCCCCGGCATGTAGGGACGGACGAAAGCCGCCAGCCACATCCCGAGGGCGGCCACCACTACGCCGTGGACCGTCGATCCCGTGAGGATCCGGGCCACGCCGTACGCGGCGATGCCCAGGCCGAACATCATCCACGCCTCTTTGCCCAGGCTCGACGGCCAAAACAGGATCGACGGAAGGAAGAACACGAACCGCGCGTAGGTGCGCTTGCGTCCCTCCGGGACCGCCAAGGCGAACGCGCGGTAGAAGAAGAACTGTCCCCAGAACGCCAGCCACGAGAACACGACGAAGCCGCTCGCTCGACTGGGGCCGGTCACGGCATAGACGAGGCCGGTGACGAACCGGATGAAGTTCGTCCCTGTGACGTCCCCAAGTCCGGAGGTGTCGAAGTTGCCGTCTCGGAATTTCTGATACAGCGCGAGGCCGGCGTCGTGATACTTGTTCGAGTCGGTGCCGCCGTTGATCTCTACGGTGTTGAAGTAGCGGAGGAAGGTGCCGATCACGAGCTTCGCGACGAGTGCCGCGACGAGGAACCAGAACAGGCGCCGGTCTCCCTCACGCGCCGCCTGCCGGGTGAGGACGGGCAGGCTGACGACGATGAGCACCGGGGTGACGAACAGCGTCGCCCAAGTGTCGTAGGTGGCGTTCTCCATCGCAACCAGCGCGAGCAGCACGAACCCGGCGGTGAGGGCGAGCCCCCCGACGACCATCGCCGGCACCGACACATCGGTCGTTCCTCTCCGACGCCCGACGGCGGCCATGGCTCGGGCCATGTCAGAAGACCTCGACGTCGCCCAGGGTCAGCGCCCAGGACGACGGCTCGGTGGGGTCGGGCGATGGGATGTCGCGCAGGGGGTTCACTACCAGAGTCATCGTGCTGGGCATCCTCACGAAGCCGGCCTGCGCGGCTCGCCCCCACCCGGAACCATCGAGCAGGGTGACATGGTGTACCGGGGCGGCACGCACCACGGCGGCCAGCAGACCGCGCCGGGCCTCATGGTCGCCCGGCGCCGTGATCAGCTCGGCGATCGTCGTCTCCCACAGCGCTCTTCTGCGCTTGACCCTGAAGATCGCCAAACCCGCGACGCCGTCTCCGCGCGGGTGTACGAGCGCGCGATAGTCGAGGGTCGAATCCGTGCCGTAGCGCCATCTCAGGAATGCCAGGTCCTTGGGCGTTGCCAGCCGATCGGGGAGAGGGCACGCCTCTGCGAGCAAGGGCACGATCGAGGAGTGAGCGGCGAGGATGTCCGCGGCGGGGTCGCCGGACACGGGGATCCGGGGGGGAACGGTCCCTGCGCGCAGACCCTTGACGAATGCGATCGGTTTCCGGATCCCCACCGCCACGGGGACCTTTCCGACGACCCGCCAACCCATCTTGAGATAGCCGGGCAGGCTCTTGTCGTTGGGCGTGTTGAAGACGAGATCGACCTCGCCTCGCATGGTCTCCAGCGCTCCGCGGGTGAGCCGGGAGAAGATCCCCATACGTTGATAGTCGGGGTGCGTCGCGGTGTCGACGGCACGGACCGCCTCTATCAGTGACGATCCTGTCCGAAAGCGCCACCGCATGAACGCGCGCAGCCCGACGATGCGGCCGTCGGCCTCGGCCACGAGCAGGAACGACCTACCGAACGGATTGTCGATGTGCTTCCACCTGAAGAACCGCGGGGAACGCTCGCCGGCCGGCCCCTCCCCGAGCGCGGCACGTAGCACATCCAGAACCTGCGTCTCGTCGCGGTCCGAGTAGGCCCGCACGGATACCTCGGAGGCGATCGTCGTCATGCCAGCAACTCCTCGTAAACCTGTTCCATGCGTCTCACCGAGTTGCGGATGTCGAACTCCGCGCCGCGGGCGCGCGCGTTCTCACCCATGCGTTTGCGATCGGCGTCGTCCTCGAGCACGCGGACGATCGACCTCGCCAGCGCCGCGGGGTCTTTGGGCGGGACGATCAGTCCGCTGTGTTCGTGTTCGACGACCTCGGGCAGGCCACCGACGTCGGTGACGACCGCGGGGACGCCCTGGACCATTGCCTCGACGGCCGCGATCGAAAGCCCCTCATGGAGAGAGGACAACACGAAGACGTCGAAGGCGCCGGCCACCCTCGGCGCGTCCTCTCGATAACCCGCGAACACGACGGTCCCATTGAGACCGAGGCGGCCCGCGAGGCGTTTGATGTCTTTTTCCAGGGGTCCAAGCCCGACCAGGACGAACCTGACGTCGGGTATCCGCTTAGCGACGATCGCCGCGGCCCGGATGAACGTGGGGTAGTCCTTGTGCGCCTTGAAGTTCGCGACCGTGCCCACCACCGGCGCTCCCGGGAGGATGCCGAGCTCGTCCCGAACGCCGTCGGGACGTCCCCATCCCCCGACGGAGGCCGGATCGGGCCCGTGATAGAGCGTTTCGGTCGGCGGCATCCGCATCAACCGCAGGGGGCCCGGATAGCGCATGGACGCCCGCACGTGATCGGACACCGCGAACACGTTGTTGCTGCGCGGAAACGTGAGCAGGTTCAGCCAGTACGTCGCCGGATGGAATCGCTCCCAGACGTTGTGCTCGGTGTAAACGCGCCTCGGGCGGTTCCATCCCAGCGTGAGCCGCACCGCCGCTGCGGCGAGAGGCGAGTGCGAGTGGACGAGATCGATCTTGTGGTCGCGCGCGAAGCGGCGCAGACGCGGGACCCACGCGACGTTGCGCCCGCCGCCAAGGCAGTGCACCGGAAGCCCCGTCGCCTCGAGCTCTCCGACGAGAGCGTCCTTCCACGGCAACAGGTACGCGACGTGATATTCGAACTTGGTCCGGTTCAGATAGGGGGCCGCGTTGACGAGAAGCTGCTCGGCCCCGCCCCGCCCCAAGCCCTTTATGAGTATGAGGATGCGGTGCATGATTACTCCCAGCTATCCGAAGTGGCGGCACCGAGGACGGCGGCGGCGGCGAGCGGAACTGCGGGGAAGTGCACCGCGTAGTCCATGCATGCATGGATGACGAGCGTTCCCCAGCTCGCGGCTCCGATCGCGGTCACCCAGCCCGGGCCCCGCGCGACCCAGAGCCGAGCGAATCCCCAGGCCGCGAGCAGGATCGCCAGGATCAGGCCCGGAACTCCCGCCTCGGCCCCCTGCTCGAGGAATGCGTTGGGAACCCAGCGGATGTCCTCTTCGCCGCGCGCGATCGGGCTCTCGTGCTCGAAGCGTCCGACGCCGATCCCTGCCGAGGGGTTTTCTCCCATGAGCCCCAGGGCTTCGTTCCAAAGGACGACCCGGCGCTCGGTCACGGTTTCCTCGATCACTCGGGCCGTGCCTCCCGGACCTCCTTGTTCTTCCGAGTGCGCCGTTGCCACGAGAACGGTCGTGGCGAGAGCGAGCCCCGAGATGGCGGCGAGGGCCGCGACCGTGGCCCGACCGGAGCCCCCTTTCGGTGTTCCGAGCCCGATGGCGAGGACCACCACCCCGAGGGCTCCCGCGGCGAGGGATCCGGATGCGAAGGGCAGCAGACCGAGGACCACGGCCGCTCCCCCGGCCACGAAACGCGCCCCCCGGCGGGCAGGGAGGCCCGCCGCGATGAGCAGCGCGGCGACCGCCGCGTGTACGAGGAACTCACCGTTGGCGTTGGCGTAGCCCAACGGGTAGGCATTGGGCTGCCGGCTGAGAAATCGATCGGGCCCGGCGAGCCACAAGGCGAACGTCGCGCCGACGATCGCCGCGGGTACGACGAGGGGATGGAGGCGCGATAAGGCCCGGGCCCCAGCGTAGACGGCAGCCGCTGCCACGAGCAGCGCGACCACTCCGGACGAATCGGTCCCGGTGACGGCCCCCACGACGGCCATCCACGCCGCCGCCACGCCGACCAGCACGAGTCCGACGACGTCGAGGAAAAGCGGAGCGCCTTCCTCAGATCGCAGGCCTGCGCCGGCGGCAGGCTGGCGCCAAGTCGGGCCGCTCTTGGCTACCAATCGAGGTCTCGCTCGTAGCCGAGGGCGATCAGGTGACGACCCGCGATCTCCTTGAACGCCGCTTTGTGCTCGTCGGTAAAGTGGTTGCGCCAGTCTCCGATTGCGCCCTTGCGGAACGTCGGGCTGTTCTCGGACCAGGTCTTGCGGGCCAGCCGGTCGATGTGCTCCTCGGTCGGCGAGTGGCCGAGGTGACGGGCGATCGCCTCGATCTGTGTCCGCTGGACGTCGGGGTCGCCTCCTCCGTTCGGGCCGATCAGGTCCTCGAACCGGCACCCGTACACCCCTGGTGCCGACGACCATCCCAGGTACCCCTCGATGCGGCGGGCGATCGACACCGACCCGAGCCCGTTCGGACCCGGCGGGAACCCCGTGATCGTCATCATGATGCGGTCGTGGTCGGTCGTGAAGTCCTCGGCATAACGCCGATGCATGACGTGACGCTCGAGACGCGTCATGTAGAAGGTGCTCGAGACGACGACGTCGCGCGGGTCCCGAACGATGAACACCGTGCGGAACCCGAGCTCATCCAGGATCGACAGCAGCTCCGGCTCCGCCTGGAAGTGCGACGTAAGGAACTGCCCGTGATTGAACGAGGCGAACGTCTCCCGCAACCGGCGCCAGTCGACCTCGGGCGTCTCCCCCCATACGGCGGGGCGCTCGGGCGTCGTCCTGAAGTTGTCCAGGACGTAGTGCCTCCCGGAGTGGACCGTCCCCGGCAGTTGGCGCACGAGCGTCGTCACCAGGTGCGTGCCCGACTTGTGAACGCTGTTGACCAGCACGCGCGGGCCCGTGCCGAAGGCAAGCATCTTGGTGAGGCCCCGGTACGCGGGGATCGCAAACTTTCGGACCCGTGGGTCCTCACGCAGGGTCTTGATGACGCGGCGGCGCCCCGGGGCCGTCACCGGTTCTCCCGTGCCTCTGGTGCGCCGGCGGCGAGCTGCCTGTAAAGGTCGACGTAGCGCAGCGCGATGTGCCGTGTGTCGAAGCGCTCCAGGCACCTTGCGCGCGCCGCCTTGCCCATGGCGTCACGCAACCCGTCGTCGCGGAGGAGCGCGAGGACGGCGCGGGTGAGGGCATCCTGATCGCCGGGTGCGACCACGAGTCCGGTGGTGCCGCTGTGGACCACCTCTGCAGCCGCTCCCACCGCGTAGGCGGCCGCGGCGATCCCCGCCATGCCCGCTTCTATGAGACAGCCGGGCATGCCTTCGGTGGCGCTGGCCAGGATCACTACGTCGCTCGCGGCGAGGAGGTCGCCGACGTCCGCCCGGCTGCCGAGGATCCTGACCCTGTCCTCGATGCCCCGGCGGGCGACCTCCGTCTCGAGCTCGCCTCGCAGGGGGCCCTCCCCGGCGACCA
>JBOGXF010000120.1:0-11325 GCA_050694275.1 Actinomycetota bacterium
CCCACCGGCGTCAAGGTCACCAACAAGGAACTGGCCGCCGTTCCGCTCACCCGCCACGAGTTTCACGGCGACTGGAACTATACGGTGCACCCATAACCGCTCAAGTAATTTTCGCGCGGACCCTAAGTGGGTGAAGGTGCACAGATCGAGGCTCGAAGCGAGGGATCGGCGTCGCCGCGGAACCGACTGCTGGGAGGAAGCTTGAAGGGTCACAGCCTGGATCGCCTCCTCCTTATGTGCTAACCTATGGCCATGCGTCTGCACATAAGTCTCGAGGACGAGCTCGTTGCCGAGCTCGATCGCAGAGTGGGGAGGCGGCGCCGCAGCGCCTTCATCGCCGCGTCGCTCCGACAAGCGCTCGACGACGCTCGCCGCTGGGAGGACATCGAAGCGGCTCTCGGCGCCCTGGAGGACGCCGGGCACGAGTGGGACGACGACCCCGCGGCGTGGGTGCGGGCCCAGCGCCGAGAGGACGAGCGCAGGGTCGGATGAGGGCGATCGCCGCTGCATGACGGTCTACCTGCTTGACACAACCATCTTGATCGACGCGCTCCGAGGCCGCGCGGCGGCCGCGCGCCTTCGGACGATGCGAACGAGCGACGAGGTGCCCTTCGTGTGCGCGATAAACGTCGAGGAACTCGTGCGAGGCCTGCGCCCCGACGAGGGGGGACCCGCCGGCCGATTTCTCGCGGGGCTGCGAATTGCTCCGCTCGGCCGCGAGGAGGGCTCGCTTGCGGGGCGATGGCGGCGCGCGCACGCGGCCCGCGGCATCACGTTGACGCAGGCCGATTGCCTCATCGCCGCGGCCGCGGCGGGCGTCGATGCGGTCCTGGCCACGGGCAACCCCAAGGATTTCCCCATGCCCCAGGTCGTGGTCAAGCACTGGCCGGTGGGGGCGTGAAGAGGGACGGCCGCCCGACTAGTAGACATAATGTCGATTATGGGCGTTCGGCCCGACGCCGCCGGAGGCGGGCGAGCCGGTCCTGGAGCCCCCAGCGGGTGACCCTCACAAGCGCCTCGAGCACGATCCTGCGGCTCATCTTCGACCGCCCCTCGTGCCGCTCGACGAAGGTGATGGGGATCTCCGTGACCCGCCCGCCGGCGCGCTCTATCCGGCGCACCATCTCGATCTGAAAGGCGTAACCCTCGGATGCGACGCCCTCGAGCGTCGGGCCCCAAAGGACGGTTGCCCGGTAGGCGCGAAAACCGCTCGTGGCGTCTCTGGTCGCGAGACCGAGCAGGACGCGCGCGTAGAGGTTCCCGGCGCGCGACAGGGCCCGCCGCAAGAGCCCCCAGTTCGGGATGCGACCGCCGGGGACGTAGCGCGAGCCGACGACGAGGTCGGCGTCGTCGAGCGCCTCGAGCAAGCGGGCGACGTCGGCCGGATCGTGCGACAGGTCCGCATCCATCTCCACGACCGCCCCGTAGCCGCGTTCGAGAGCCCAGGCGAAGCCGGCCAGGTAGGCGGTCCCGAGGCCGAGCTTTTTCGGGCGCTCGATGAGGTGGATTCGTTCGTCGTCCCGCTGCAACTCGCGCACCGCCGTCGCGGTGCCGTCCGGGGACGAGTCGTCGACGACCAACAGATCGACCCGGTCGGTCGCCGCGAACAGACGATCGCTCAGCTCTCCGATGGACGGGCGCTCGTTGTAGGTCGGAACGACGACGACCGCTCGGTCGGCCGGGTCCCCCATCACGCGCTCTCCTCGCGGCGCGCGCGCCAGACCCCGGCCGCGACGAGGATGAGCGCGCCGGCGCTGGCCGCGAGCGGCAGCCAGTCCCCCGTTCGCGTGTAGAAGGTCACCCGCTGTGCAAAGCGGACGTCCTCGACGAGCGGAAGGGCGGTCCACAGCGGGGTCGACGCGACCACCTTCCCCGCGGGAGAGATGAACGCGGAGATGCCGCTGATGGCGGCGTGGACGACCCAGACGCCGTTCTCCGCGGCGCGCACCTGGCTGAACGCGACGTGCTGGGCCGAGGCCCACGATCGCCGCCACGTCGAGGTGTTCGTCGCGACCACGAGCAGGCGCCCCCCGCCGGAGATCGGCCGCCTCACGAGCGAGCCGAAGTCACCCTCGAAGGAGATGACCGTCGCGACCTTGCCACCGGCGACGTCGAAGATCCTGTGCTCGCGGCCGGCCACCGCGTCGCGTGGGATCTGGTCGAGCATCGGGATGAAGTCGAGCGCGGCGCGCGCGGGAACGAACTCCCCGAACGGGACGAGATGCGTCTTCTGATAGCTGTCGACGATGTTGCCGGAGGGAGCGACCTGAAAGGTCATCACCTGATAGCGCTCCTCGGGCAGGTCGATGTTTCCGCCGACGATCATCGGGGCCCCGACGGCCTGCGCCGCGTCGGCGAGCACCGTGGCGGCGACCTCGTTGGTGGTCGGGTCGATGCCCGCCGCGCTCTCGGGCCACACGACGAGATCGGGGCTCTCGGGTGCGAGCGCCCGGGTGAGGTCGCGGTGACTCTGCAATATGGCGAGCTCCTTCTCGAGCGCGGTCCCGACAAAGGGCTCCGGGACGTTGCCCTGCACTATGGCGACTTCGATCGCGTCGCCGGTGGCGCTGTGGCTCGGAAGCAAGGCCGGCGCCGAGAGAACCGCGACCGCGCCCAGAAACAGGGCGACCGCGCCGCGCGCTCTGCGGGCACGAAGCGCCCACCATGTTTCGAGCAGCAGCGCGTTCGCCGCGACCACGAGGAGCGCGACCGCCCACCCGCCGCCGATCCCGGCGGCCCTGAGGAGCCACGAGAGGTCGTGCTGGCTCTGGGCGAGCGCACCCCACGTGAAGCCTCCGAGCGGGAAGCTCGCTCTGAGGTACTCGATACCCACCCAGGCAAGAGGCGGCGCGAGGACGCGCACCGCTCCCCCACCCCGTGCCGTGGCCACCGCCACGGCGGCGCCGAAGACGCCGACGAAGAGCGCCTGGCCCACCACCAGCACGACCCAGGCGGCATAGCCGACGATGGTGATCCAGTGCAGCAAGGTGCCGAAGAACGCGATCCCGAAGACGAAACCGAGGCCAAATCCTCGGCGGACCCGCGCCGCGAGGGCGGACGGTTCCGGAGCCCCGAGGATCGCTAGCAACGGAACGAGGGCGAGCCACGCGAGCGGGGCGAGATCCGGCTCGGGAAACGCAAGCGTCAGAGCCCCCCCGGAAGCGGCGACGGTGATGTAGGCGCGTCGTCCCCGTAAAAAGCTCGTTGGATCTATACGCAATCGCGGCACAGGCCGCGTTCCTTGTCGGCGAGCTGCCATTTCGACTTGACGAGATAGCAACCCCTGCAGACGAACTCTTCTTTGTCCTTGATGGGCGTTACACGTGACGGCAGGCGGGCCCCGACCCGGTCGTCGCGCTCGGAGGTGAGCGCCATGATGTCGGTGTCCTCGTCGGAGTCGGGCCGCGCCGCGCCGCGCTTGGGACTGGGCTTCTGATCGAGCAGCTCCTCGAGGCTCTCCTGTCCCCCGACGTCGTCCTCGTCGTCTGCTTCCTCGTCCTCGTCCGCGCCCTCGTCGTCGTCTTCGTCCTCGTCGAGATCCTCGAGATCGTCCTCGAGATCCTCGAGATCGAGGTCTTGGTCGTCCTCGTCGTCGAGCGCTTCGAGCTCGTCGGCCTCTTCATCGCGTAACACTGGGACGTGCTCCTTCTATCGTCGGGTCGCGCGGAATAACCCTAAGACAGCGGGATGGTAATCAAGGGGGGCGAGAAAAGAAAGACCCGAGTGACCGGTCGGGGCCGCCCGGTAGCCGGCCGGAGCCGGTTATTGGGACGTTGTCCTCGGGCCACTCGGGTCCTCAAGTCAAAGTCCCAAGCAACCGCCCGGGTTGCCGGCATCGCATCCCGAGTGGCCTCCGTCCGGCGAGCCTGCGGTGCAGGCCCACCCCCGGTGGCCACCGACGGGCCCGATCGAAGCGAAAACCGAGCTGGGCTCTGTCTTCTCTTCCCCCGGTCCCATTGTCGGGTCCTCGGAGAGGATCCGGTCGGCGATGCTGCGTGCCGGTGAGCTGCTTGGGACGGTTGCGAACTTTAGAGAGCCCGGGGCTCCCTGTCAACAGCCACAGCGCCGATTCGGGCCTAAGCGCGAAAGTTTTTCGGTTGTCCCCAAGCGATCCACGATCTGTCCCAAGCTTGTCCCCAGATCACCCCGCTGGTGCACTAAGGGGCCCTAAGTTGCCGAAGTCGACGATAGGGGCGACGATTTGCATCCATGCGAACGCATCAAGTCGAGTGCCACACCAAGACCATCGTGCCGTTGGACTTCGTCGATCTCACCGACGAGATCCAAGGCGTGCTCGACGAGTCCGGAATCGAAGACGGACAGGTGACTATCTTCACGCCGCAAACGGCGTGCGCCATCGTCGTGAACGAGCGCGAGTCCGGCCTCCTCTCCGATGTCAGACGCGCGCTCGACCGTCTCGGCGACGTCGACGCGCCGCGGGGCCGGGGGATGATCGGCTCGTGCTCGGTCGTGCTGCCCGTTGCGGCCGGGAAACTTAGGCTGGGGAAGTGGCAGCGGGTGCTGCTGATCGAGCTGGAGGACGGCGCGGAGCGTTCGGTAGTGGTTCAGATAGTGGGCGAATAGGCGTGGCCAAGAACAGGCTCCCGGACCCGGAGCAGGACTTCCCGGCGTGGTACGTCGAGGTCGTCAAGCGCGCCGACATGGCCGAGCACGGCCTCGCGCGCGGCACGATGATCATCAAGCCCTACGGATGGGCGATCTGGGAGAACATCCAGCGCGTGATGGACGATCGGTTCAAGGCGACCGGGCACGAGAACCTCATGTTTCCCCTGCTCATCCCCGAGAAAGTCTTCGCCGCGGAGGCGGAGCACGTCGAGGGGTTCGCTCCCGAGGTGTGGGTGGTCACGCACGGAGGCGGCGAAGAGCTAGAGGAGAAGCTGTACGTCCGGCCGACCTCTGAGGCCATGGTCTGGAACGCCTACGGGCGGTGGATCCAGAGCTACAGGGACCTCCCCCTCCTCTACAACCAGTGGTGCAACGTGATGCGCTACGAGCTCCGCACCAGGCTGTTCCTGCGCACCAGCGAGTTCTACTGGCAGGAGGGTCACACCGCCCACGCGACCAAAGACGAGGCGTGGCGCGAGGCCCTTCAGATGCTCGAGGTCTACCGCGAGGTCACCGAGGACGTGCTGGCGATCCCGGTCCTCGCCGGCCGCAAGTCGGAGTCGGAACGCTTCGCGGGGGCCGAGGAGACCCTGCCCATCGAGGGCATGATGCGCGACACGAAGGCGCTCCAGTGCGGCACGTCTCACTTCCTCGGCCAGAACTTCGCCAGGGCCTACGACGTGAAGTTCCTTAACGAGAAGGGCGAGCAGGAGTATGCATGGGGGACGTCGTGGGGCTTCTCGGCTCGCATGGTCGGGGGGGTCATCATGGCTCACGGCGACGACCGGGGCCTGCGTTTGCCGCCGGCGGTGGCCCCCGTGCAGACCGTCGTGGTCCCCATCTACAGATCCGACGACGAGAGGGGCCGGGTGCTCGAGGTCGCGACCAAGGTGCGCGACGGTCTGGTCGATTCGGGAATCCGAGCGCGTCTCGACGACCGCGACCAGTACCGGCCCGGCTACAAATTCAGCGAGTGGGAGCTCAAGGGGGTCCCGGTCCGCGTCGAGATCGGCCCCCGAGATGTCGACGCGGACGCCGTCACGGTTGCCCGAAGGGATGGCGGCGACAAGGAGCAGCGCTCCACTTCCGACGCCGTCGCGGGGATGAGCGACCTGCTCGACTCGGTGCAGGACGCTCTCCACAAGGACGCCCTGTCGTTTCGAGAGGCCAACACACACGAGGCCGGCGACTTCGACGAGATGGTCGCGGGTCTCGAGCGCGCCGGTGGGTTCTGGATCAGCGCGTGGTGCGGCGAGCTTGCTTGCGAGCAACGGGTCACCGAGGCCTCGAAGGCGACGATCCGCGTGCTGCCGCTCGAGCGGGAGGACCCCGGCGCCGCCTGCGTCGTGTGCGGCAAACCCGGGGTTGAGCGGGCGACCTGGGCTAAGGCCTACTAGAGAGCAGGCGGGCCACTGTAGGTTTGCACCCTGACCAGCCTAGCCAGGGGGATCTTGGGTGGCCCAAGTAGATCCGTTCGGCCCGCTCTCGGGACCTCTTCGCCCCGCGGGGGCGTCCGATCCCGCGCTCGACGAGCTTCGCTTCAAGACGACCTTCCTCGAGAGCCAGATCGAGGCGTCTCCGGTGGGAATCCTGATGGTCGACCCCGGCGGCCGGATGTTGACCTTCAACCGCCGCTTCATCGAGATGTGGGACATCCCCGACGAGGTCGTGGAGAGCCGGTCGGACGAGGGGGCGATCGCCTCAGTGCTAGACCGCCTCGTCGATCCGGACGGGTTCCTGGCCCGGATTAGCTACCTCTACGAACATCCCGACGAGGAGAGCGAGGACGAACTCCTTCTCAAGGACGGCCGGATCTTTGGCCGACACAGCGCCCCCGTAAAGGGCGCCGACGGCGTTTATTACGGCCGCGTCTGGTATTTCCGCGACGTCACCGCGCGGCGGAGGCAGGAGCGTCGGCTCGCGGCCCAGTACGCGGTGATCAGCGTTCTCGCCGAGTCGCCCTCGCTCGACGTCGCCGCTCCCAAGATCCTCGAGGCGCTTTGTTCCGGCATTGGCTGGGACTGGAGCGCGCTGTGGACGGTGGACCAGTCCGCCGGCGTGCTTCGCTGTCTCGACGTCTGGCACTCCCCCGCCCGTAATGCCCCGGAGTTCGAGAAGGCCATCAGACAAGCGACCTTCTCTTTGGGCATCGGCCTTCCGGGACGAGTGTGGGAGAGCGGTGCTCCGGCGTGGATCTCCGACTTCGGCGCGGACGATCACTTCCCGCCCGCGACTTCGATTCAGAGCGCGGGACTGCGCTCAGCCGTTGCCTTTCCGGTACGCGTCGGATCCGAGATCTTGGGGGTGATCGAAGCGTTTCATCCTGAGAGCCTCGAGGAAGACGAGGACCTCATGCAGACGGCCGCGGCGATCGGGTCACAGGTCGGTCAGTTCATCGTGCGCAAACGGGCCGAAGACGACCGGCGCGATCTCCTCGCCCGGGAGCAGGCGGCGCGCGCCGAGGCAGAGACCGCTCAGCGGCGCTTGGAATTTCTCGCCAACGCCAGTCTGCGGGTGTCGGCCTCGCTCGACTACAAGAAGACCCTCGAGGCGCTCGTCGATCTCGCGGTCCCCTATCTCGCCGACTGGTGCTTCATCGATGTGCTCGAGCAACCCGACACCGCGCACCGCGTCGCGCTCGCCTATGCCGATCCAACCAAGGCGGAACTCGCCCAGGAGATGCGGACGCCTTCGCCCGACCCCGAGAGCAAGTACGGGGTCAACGAGGTGCTGAGGACGGGACGGGCGGTGGTGGTCGCCGAGGTGACGGACGCCATCCTTAAAGAGATCTCCGGCGGCGGCAAGCGGCTCGAAAACCTGCGGGAGATGGGCCCCGAGTCGTACATGATCATTCCATTGACCGCGCGCGACCGGACCTTGGGGGCCATGGTGTTGGTCTCCGCCGGCTCCGGCCGCGTGTACACAGACGAAGACAAGGCGCTCGCCGAAGAGCTCGCGGCCCGGGCCGCGATTTCGATTGACAACGCACGGCTTTACCAGGAGCGCCATCACGTCGCGCAGACCTTGCAGCGAAGCCTCCTGCCCCCACTTCTCCCTTCGATCCCCGGCATCGACATCGGGGCCCGCTACGAACCTACCGGAGGCGAGAGCGAGGTCGGCGGGGACTTCTACGATGTCTTCCGAACGGGCCGAAAGCGCTGGGCAATCGTCATCGGCGACGTCTGCGGGAAGGGGGCCGACGCGGCCGCGATGACGGGCCTGGTCCGCTACACGCTAAGGACCGCGGCGATGCAGAGACGCCAGCCTCGCCTCATCCTGGAGCTCCTGAACGAGATACTGCTCGAGCAGGGGTCCGCCGACGAGCGCTTCTGCACCGTTTGTCTCGGCATCCTGCAGCCGGAGGTAGGCGGAGCGACGCTGACGTTCTCTTCAGGCGGCCATCCGTTGCCTCTCGTGCTACGCAGCGACGGCACGGTCGAGCAGCCGGGGCGCCCCGGCACCTTGTTGGGTCTGCTCGATGAAGTCGATCTCGCCGATCAGGTCGTCGATCTCAAATCCGGCGATCTCATCCTGTTGTACACGGACGGGGTGATCGATGCCGAGGATCCGAGCGGTGGGCTCGGCTTGTCGGGTCTGGTCGACGCGCTGAAGAAATGTGCCGGTCGCACGGCCGCGGAGGTTGCAGCCGCGATCGGTGACACGGTCATCGAGCTGGCGCAGCACGAGCCTTCCGACGACCTCGCCCTTCTCGTCCTCAAGATCGCGGAACCGGGTGCTCCCGAAGGCGCCGAGGGACTATGGATACGCTCCTCGAGCTGAGCATCGCGGGCGGATTCAGAGCCGCGTCCGCGGCGCGGCTCAGCCTCGAGCCATTGCGGAATGCGCTCGACGATGACTTGGTCGACGACATTCGCTTCCTGGTGAACGAGCTCGTCACGAACAGCATTCGCCACGGGCGCGTGGGCGCGAGGCAGCACATCGGGCTCAAGGTCCTCGCCTCCGACGACACGGTGCGGGTCGAGGTGCGCGATCCCGGCCCAGGCTTCACGCCGAAACCGCGCCCCCACGACGACGACAGCATGGGATGGGGGCTCCATCTCGTGCAGCATCTGTCCGATCGTTGGGGAGTGACGCGCGACGGCGAGATGTGTGTGTGGTTCGAGATGGCGAGGACGCGGGCCAGGGCCCAGAAGGCCTGAGCCCGCTCGACGTTAGCGGAGGCCGATCACCTCGAGGATCTGCACGTGTGAATCCAGCACGATCTGGGCGTCGGGCGCGTTGCTGGCGTCGTCGTGCACTCCCCTGAACCGAGCCGCGTACATCCCGACGTCGCGCGCCCCTGCGACATCCGTCCGGCGGAGGTCGCCGATGTGGATCGCCTCGGGAGGTCTCACTCCCAGCCCCGCGAGAGCCTTGGCGAAGATGTCGTTGCCCGGCTTCGGGACCCCACACTCGTCCGAGAAGCACAAGACCTCGAGATAACTCAGTAGTCCTTGTTCCTCGAGCAGCTGCCGCACGACGCGGCCCGGTGTGAACCCGGTGTCGCACACCAGGCCGGTACGGATGCCGGCGACATCGAGGGCGTGCAAGGTGTCTCGGGCGCCTTCAACCGCATCGACGCCGGCGGCGAGACTGGCCTCTTCGAACTCGCGCGTGAGCTCGGCGATGATGTCGTCGTCGAAGATCCCCTGGGACTCGAGACAATAGGCCGCCATGCGACCCGGACCGAAAGTCTCGACCTGCTTCCACGCCTCGTCGTGGTGCGACCATGCTTCCATCAACAGCGCCCTGCAACCGGCGTCGTCGAGATCCACGAAACGATAAAGGGCGCCGATTCGTCTGTCCATGGCGCCCTCCCAATCACGGTCCTTCAGCAGCGTCCCCCAGCAGTCGTAAGTGACTGCTCGGATCCCCTCGACTCTCTTAGCCATGCATCACCCCTTGTCGCTAGGTATCCGTCGGCCGAGTCTTTATCCGTCGGCCGAGTCCGAGAAATTGCCGTCGAGACATCGGGCCGAAGCCGAGCGTACCCCACGTCGGGAGCCGCGCCGCTTGCCCTGCTCATTCCTCTTCCGCCTCGGGCCAGATCCGCCGTCCCGCCCGCCAGGTGCCACGGACCTCGATCGAGGCGAGCTCGGTGGCAGGGGTCTCGACGGGGTCGCGGTCGAGCCACACGAGGTCGGCTCGCGCGGGAGGCTCGATGTGGCCCTCGTCCGCGCCCCGACGTGCGAGCGCACGGCCCCCGTGCGTGTGAACCTCGAGAGCACTCAGCGCATCCATTCGCTCGCGTTCGAGGTGATGGGTCCGCAGCGCCTGCATCTGCAGCCGGGGATCGAGGGGGGTGACCGTCGAGTCCGAACCCGCGCCGACGACGAGGCCACGCTCGGACATGGTTTTGAAGCGGTTCATCACGCGGGCTCTGTCCCATCCGATCCGGCGCGCATAGAGGCCGTCCTCGCCACCCCAGTAGAGGTCGAAGGCGGGCTGCACGCTCGCCATCAGGCCGAGCCGGACGGCACGCTCGATGTGATCGTCGGTCGCGCACTCGAAGTGCTCGATGCGGTGATGAAGAGCCCTGACCGGGCCGAGACCGACCTTGTCCGCCACGCGCTCCCACGTCGAGATCGCTTGCTCGATCGCGGCGTCCCCGATGGCGTGAACGCCGACCTGCAGAGCGGCGTCCTGAGCTTCCATGAAGAACCCGAGGAGATCCTCGGGGTCCCGATAGGCGATCCCATGCGGGGGGGATCCCTTGGGTGGCGGAGGATCGTAAGGACTCGTCATCCACGCGGTATGCGATCCGAAGGACCCATCGATGAAGTAGTCGCCGCCGATTCGGTCGAAGCCCAGATCTTTGACCCTTCCTACCTCGTCGGTACCGACATAAGTGACTACCTCGATGGGCGAATCGTCCACCGCGTCCAGGAACCATCCGAGCGCATCCCAGCCGCGCCATTCGACGACGAACATCTCGTGCACGCTGGTCACGCCCTTCGAGGCCGCAAGCCGCAAGGCGGTTCGTACGGCCTCGCGCAGCTGTCTGCGGGGGAGGTTCCGTTCGAACCATCGCCATGCGACGGATGCCGCCTGCTCTCGGAGATAGCCCGTAGGCGTTCCTTCTTCGTCGCGATCCACGCCCTCGAGTCCTTGGATTTCGAGCTCCTCCAGCAGGTGGGTCGAGACGACGCAGGAATGCATGTCGGCGCGCGCCAGCAATGCAGGTCGCTCCCCCACCGCCTCGTCCAGGACCGCGCGATCGAGCGGTGCATCCAGCGGATCTTCGAAGTTGCCACCGAACAGGACCGCGTCCGGGTCGGTGGCGCGCGCGGCAAAAGCGTCGCGAATCACGGCCAGGCTGCGTTCTCCACGAAAGTCCATCCCGAGTGCGTAGAGCCCGGTTGCCGGGAGATGGACGTGCGCGTCGCAGAAAGCCGCCGTCAGGATGCCGTTCTCGAGATCGATGCGGCGGTCGGCCTGGGAGCGATCGTCGCCGTCTCCAACCGCGGCAACCTCGTTGCCGTCGATCAGGACCCAGTCGTGGACGCGATCGCCGGAGCGGACAGGCCCACCCGTGAAGAGAGTTCTCACCACGCTGATCTCACGGCTGGTGCACTAGTGCGGCGCCCAAGAATGTTGACCGGAAATACGCGTAGTCGCGTGTCGTAGCGCGCAAACTGTCTCCAAGAGTTCTCTCGGGCCAAACACGATCTAACAGCAGGAGGTGCTTCTTTGGCGCGC
>JBOGXF010000121.1:0-14463 GCA_050694275.1 Actinomycetota bacterium
CCTCGGCGACCGCCCGGACCACGATGTCCCGGTCCGTGAGCACAGCGACGAGGTGGCCGTCGTCGACGACCGGCAGCGATCCGACGTCTTCGCTCTTCATCAGCTGCGCCGCCTCGGCGAGCGAGAGGCCCGGCTCCGCCGAGCGCGGCTCTACTGTCATCGCGTCGCGAACCTTCTTCGCCATTCGTCTCACCTCCACCGGGTTGGGATACCCGCGCAGGTCGGCGGCAAACGATCGGGTCGTCGCGCGGCTGTCTGGACCAGTGTGGCCCACCTGCCTGGGCCGCGCGCGGAGGAAACGGCGCGTACGAAGTGCTCAATCGCCCCTCGGCGCTTGTCCACCACGCGTCCACGTCATGCACTCTCGAGTCCCTCCTAGATCATCCTTCGCCCGGGGGTGACTCCGTGCAGCGGCCTGGACGCGCCTCGAGCGGGAAGGTCGCCAAGGTCGCAAACTCGGTGGGGTCGGCGAGGTGGGGTGAGCGATTCTGCTCACACCTTTTCTCATCTCGCGAACTCTGGCGCATGCCAAGGGTGTGGTACGCAGGGGGCAGAGGCCATTCCCGGTCGACTCTCAAGGGACACCGCTCATGGAGAGGCTCATCGCGAAGGGGGGAGGAGGTGCCTGCCGGTGTGACGCCACTCTCCTCGGTGTAACGGCCCTTCGAGATCGGCCAGGTTGAGGATCTGCCTGCCCAGGGTTTGGCGCGCAGCCGTGCGCTGTTGAGGGAGGTCATGTCGTCGCTACGCTTTCACTCTCCTCGCCCCTGTGACTCGATAGCTGTCTGCGCTACGGCCATGAGGTGGACTGTTGCCGCGTTCGTGACGTGGTCCGTCGCCTCAAGCTTGCGCTCGATCAGACCGCGGATTTCATGCACGTCAGAGGCGGCTCAGCTCGGACGCCTAACGACGGCGAGCCCGGCTGTGAAGGTCAAACGGTGTGCTCGGCATGTCTCTCGGCCTGCGTCTGCCGGCTGCGGCTTGAGCTTGACGCGCGCTTGACGCACTCTCCTCCGCGCCGCTCGCCGTGCGCCCTCGCGCTCGGACCACTTCACCGGGTCTGACGTGCCGACTACGTCATGGATCCGAGGCGATCCGCTTTCCCGGAGCGGCCATTGGCCAGAAGCGCTGCTCCGGGGGTCGCAGACTCATTTCTCTCGGTGTGGGGCTGGGCAGGGACACCGCCTGCAGAGGGGGGACTCTATGGGAACATCTGTTCGTGACTGCTCAGGGCTCGCCCTACGCCCGCTTGCGCCGCGCCCTCGACCACGGCAACCTCGCCGAAGCCCTCGCAGCGGCCGGCGAGCTTGAGCACGTCGGGCTCGTAGAAGCCTTGGAGCTCTGCCTACTCGTCTGCGACCGAGCCCCTGAGAAGTACGGGCGCGCGGCGCTTAGGTGGCACGGGCGTTACTGCCGCGAGGTCCGAGACGTGACGCTCGAAGAGGCTCAGGCGGTACTCGCCACGCTCGCCCTACTGCCTACGGTTCGGGAGCGGGGAGCGAGCGCGCTCTCGGACTTGCTCTACCGGCACGGGCTCGAGCGGGCGGGGGAGGTGCTGAACGGTTGGGCTCGGCGTACGTGAGCGCCGTCGTGTCTAAAGCACGTATATCTGGGCATAGCCTCTCCGTCAACGAGCTTGGGAGGCGATGAACGGTGATCGTGCTCGGCGCCATCTTGCTGATCCTCGGCCTCATCTTCAATGCAGGCATCCTGTGGACGATCGGTCTCATTCTCATAGCCGTGGGCGTTCTCCTCGCAATCCTGGGCATGCTGGATCGAGCAGTCGGCCCTCGACGTTACTACTACTGACGAGGGAGCCGACCGCCGTAGCAAGAGGGTTGGTCAGCGCTCCCCTCATCGTTGACGCCCCCGAAATCGACTCCCTCGCACTAAAGCTAGGGACTTAGAAGGCCTCGCACTACTAACCGAAAGGCGAGTCAGCGGAGAGGGAGCCGACCACCGCAGAGACTCGGGGGAAATGAGTCTTACGGCCACCCCGGGACGATGGAGGGATGATTGCCAGTCAGCCTTCCCTCGGACGGCTCCCTCACGCCAAGAGTAACGCGGCGGGCTTGTGAGTAGACGGTGCCGTCGCCGGTTGGCTACGCTCCTCCGCCGACTTGCTGGAGGCCCTTTTGCAAGTCCTCTTGGTTCATGACGGGGAACATCTGGATGTTCGCCTTTGCCATACGGAAGAGTGGTTCAGAAATCGAGGGGAGGTCCGAGGGGTCTTTCAGGTCAAAGACGATGAACGCGGTTCTGACGCCGCCTTCGGGTCCGAAGTACGCAGATTCCGGCTGTAGGCGCCCCATCGTCTCCTCAAGAGCCTTGGGCAGCGACCCGTCCTCAATCGCACGGCTTCCAGCCTCCGTGTCCATCTTGACCTTCATCATCATCCGCATCTGCGGCTCCTTTTCGTCGGCGCCGCGGAACCTTTGAAGCGTCCAGGCGCAGGGACAAGTTGCAGCCGACCCTATAACGCGTAGAACGCCGGGGCGAGCCCAAGGTCACCGCGCGCCTCGTTTCTTGCGGACGCGTAGGTCTCGGCCTCGGTACTTCTCAAGGGACACCCCCGGCGGAGAGGCTCATCGCGCGCGGGGTGGGGTGGGGGTTGCCCCTCCGGTCTACGCGCGAATGCACGTCCGAGGGGGTTCGGGTCGGCTTCCCATCGGGAGACGCCCTCCTCCTCCAGAGCGCGCAGTGGGCCTTCTGCTCGGCAGCGACGTCACCCGCCACGCGCTCGCCACGCCTCCGGCGATCCCGCTCCGGATGAGGCTAGCCGGACGACCCCCGAGAGGCAATCAGGGGCGAGGAGCACCGTCGCCGCGTTACCGAACGACGGCGCTCGACTCGCTCCGTGCTCGGCCGCGAGGAGGAAGGCGGCCGAGTGCTCGGCCCGGAGCCTCGGGCGGCCGAGGCTGGCAGGTCACATCACCGCGGGCCGATGTAACGCTCACCCCTGAGCCCGGCGCCTCTCTAGGGACACCGCCGGGCGAGAGGCTCACTCGCGCGGGGGGGAGGAGCGGGCGCCTGCCCGCCGCCTGGGCGCCGTCGGAATCGCCACCTTGACGGAGCTGCACGGAGGTGATAGGGAGGTGTTTCTGCGGCCTCGTCGTCCGGAAGGAGCAGGCGTTGGCAGCGAGCACGACCGCCTTCGAGGCCCTCACTGGACTTCCCGCACTCCTCCGCCGCCTCGGGCGTCACATCGACACTGCGAGGGGATCGCGATGGCCGTGAACCTCGATGCCGAACCGGATGTTGAGGGCGGTGTCTGATGGATACAAGATGGGCGGCGACATCACAGCGGCATCGAAGTGGCGCGCCGCGAAGAGGATGAGCGACTGGTGGCTGCACACCCCTAGCCGAGGTCTCGGGCTCGGCCACGGTACTGCCGCCCTAGTTCAAGAACAGGAGGCGAATGGCGCTAAGGATCTCCACTCCGGCGGACTGGAAGGTCCTTCGGCAGAAGCACCTCCTGACGATCCTTGACCCGCTAACTTTCCGAGCCGCCGAAGCCTTCCTCAATGGAGCGCCGGAGGAAGGGGACCGGCCGATTTGGAATGCGATTAGCCAGAGCGTCGACGCATTCGCCGTGTTCATCGACGCCGTCATGCTGAATGATCAGCTCCCGATCTTCGACTACAACGTAACGTGGGAGTCGGGACTCGGCACTGCAAGAACCCTCGTAGAGCTCTGCAACGAGGATGAGGAGCTCCTCGTGGAGGTGCGGGTAGACGCGCCCGCCTACCAGGACGCGCGTACCGGGGCCGTTAAGGCCCTACAGAAGTTGCCAGAAGTCGACCCGAAGCTCTCAGCGGACATCCGCAACGAGCTATCCGCATTCGACTACCGCTGGCGCCCGCGCCTGGCGGAGCTTGGCGACCTCGATGAGGGCGCCCGGATGCTTGCGTCATTTCGGTACGGCGGCCTCCTCTTCCACAGCTACGCGGAAAAGATCTCGGACAGGAGGCAGCCGCTCGATCGGCGAGCAGAGCATGTGCTGCATGCGAAACGTGCTCTGATCATGCTGGCCTCGTCGCTCGCCCCAGGTGGCGAGCTCCGCCTCAACGCAGAGAAGCTGATGCGGACGCTGAGGCGCATTGAGCGTGACACCGAGGGAGCGATTCAGGCCGTCGACGTGCAGGCGCCAACCTTCCTTCCGTACCTGCTTTCTAAGGACCCAAGCTCGCCTCGAGACCTCCTTCGGATGGCGCTCCGAGAGCGGCGCGGTGGCCTCGTCCGTTCGTACCGTGATTGGCGGCAGAGGCTCCTTGCCGATTTGGCCAAGGGCCGGCTTCGGAGATCTACGCGCAACGAGCTGGGGGCGATCGCGGACGAGATCCGGCGGAGCGCACGCGGAAACGCGACGGTGAAACTCCACTTTTCGTACGCAGCGGACTGGAAAGCGCTGACCACAGCAGTCGCCACAGGCCCTGCAGGGCTTCTCGCTGGCCTAAAGATCGAGCCCGAGGTTGACTCAAAGTCCCTTCGTTTTCGGCTCGCCTCGGTCTTGCCCGGGCGCGGCTACCGCAAACTGCTCCAGCGGATCGTGGCGGCGGAGGATGACTACATCGACCTCGACCTTGCCCTCCGGGACCTCTGGTACCGCGGCGGGGCACCTGATCCCTAGTCACGCGCACGCAACACTGCCTCGAGTAGACCCGCTGGGCCGAACAGTCGATCTCGACTTACTCCATCGCATCGACGCCTCAGGCAGACGTCCGCTCTGGGTTCCGACCGCCGGTTATGAACCACGACGTCTTGAAGGACATCGGTCGTGCAGAGGCTCACGCGCGAGGGGAGAGGCACGCCTCCGGCGGATTTGCGCGGCGCCTCTGGCGATCCGGGTCGGCCTCCGTGCTCCGACGTCGGACTCCCACTGAACCAGCGTTTTCAAAGTCGGCGCCGGACTCCGCCGCGCGGGGATCGAACTTGACGCGCGCGTGCCGATCTCCGCGAGCGTCGCATCTCTCATCGGCTAGTCGCCGATGGCTCGAGCGCTAGGCGGATCGAGGCACGTGCGTCCAGCTGGCTAGCGACCGACGTTTGGCGACCGGCGCCGCACGGTTGGGCGGTACATCCGCGTGCCAGCGCCGCTTCTGACCCGCCGACGTTCTGCTCGCCTCCGGCTTGAGTCTTTTCGATCTGCTTCTTGTACTCGTCGGTCTGGGCGCGGAGAACGCTCGAGCAGCAGCCCGGGCGTAAGCCGAAGATCGCAGCGATCAGAAGTCCGGCGGCGGCAGACCGTGCTACCCGCTCTTGACCGCTCTGCTGGAGTGCGTTAGCTTCGGCGCTGCATAGTGGATACGGCGTCCGCAATGTGGACTAGGCGAAGCGGGACCCAGTCGGTAGAGCGCGGGTTCAAGCTGCTTGACCTCATCGCCGAGGAGCCACGGACGCAGAAGCAGCTTGTTGAAACAACTGGCCTCACGCGACCGACGGTCGCGCGCCTGCTCAGTGTCCTGGAAGCGAACAGGATGATCACGCGGGACAGGAGCGGCCTGTATCGGTTGGGGACACGCCCGCTCGAACTCGCGGCTAGGTGGCATAGCGAGGCCCGGTGGCCCGAGCTCATGGAGCCGTATCTCCAGCGGCTCGTTGGTGCTTTCGGCGAGACCGCATACCTCTGCATCAGAGATGGACTCACGAGCCTCTGTGTCGCAGGCCTCGAGAGTCCGCGAGCTGTCCGCTGCTCACTGCGAATCGGCGCACGCACGGCGTTACATGCGGGCGGTCTCAACAAGACGCTGCTCGCGTCCGCTCCGCAGGCTGTCGTGGACGCGGTGTCCTCACGTCCGCTCGAGAGGTTCACGGCAAACACGATCATGGACAAGCAACGACTGCTTTCTGAACTGGAGGTGATTCGGAACAACGGATATGGACAGAGCGAGGGTGAGATGGACGAGGGCGTCCGATCCATCGGTGCCCCGCTTCGTAGCGCGACAGGAGAGGTAGTTGCGGCTATCGGCGTAGCTGTCCCCTCCATCCGCCTGAATGACGCAGAAGTCCCAGTAGTCGCCGCCGAGATCATCGAGACGGCTGCAGAAGCATCGTCGACGCTCGGCTTTTCAGTCGACACGGACGGCGCAAACGTCTTGGGAACCTTTTGAGGAGGAGCTATGAGACGCGCGAGCGATCAGCTCGAGATCAAGTTCAACGGCGGAATCACCGATATTCATGCTCCCGGTGAGTGGGCTCACTTTGCGGATGCGATCCTGAATCGAGTCAGCGCCGACGAGGTCGGTTGTGCTTCACTTTCGCGCCGCCGGTTCCTCGGTCTCGGAGCCGGGCTCTTGCTCGGTTCCGGCTTGCTCGCGGCGTGCGGTGGGGACGATGAGGCAGCCGGAACCGGAACCGGGGCCGCCTCCGACGACGCTCCTGGAGAGGGCAAGACTATTGGGCTGGCGCTGATCGGCGCCACCGAGTACGTGCTGTGCGACGTGACGGGAATCATCAAGGGTCTCGAAGGAACCAACTACGAGTTCATTGCACGCCAGGCGAACTTCGATCCCGCCGAGGAGCTCGCCAACATCGAGAACCTGATCGCCCAGCAGGTCGATGGCATCATCGTTCTTCCTACGACGGTTCAGTCTTCCTCCCGCGGCGTGCTCAAGGCTGAGGCCGCTGGCATTCCCTCCGTAAACCAGCTTTGGGCCGAACCGACGGCGGGCGATAGAGCCTACATCGGCGTCCTCCAAGTCGACAACTTCGAAGGCGCGCAGATGATCGTCGATTACCTGCAAGAGAACTATCCCGAGGGTGGAAAGATTCTTATCGTGCAAGGAACTCCGGGCCAGGGGTTCTCGGAGCAATACAACCAAGGCTTCGAGATTGCGACGGCCGAGACACCGTTCTCTGTCGCGCAGATCGGCAATGGAGAATATCTCAGGAGTCCCACGATTAACGCCACGCAGACCATGCTTCAAGCCCATCCTGATGCGCGTTTCCTCGTCACGTATTCAGCAGGGATGGGTGCCGCGGCCGCGAGCTACCTGTCACGAACGAATCGCGACGACATCGTTCACATCTCCAGCGACGTGAACCATGAGATGGTCGACTGGATGGAGAGAGAGTGGATTGAGGCGGCGAGGTACTACTCGCCAGCGGAGGAAGGCTCCTTGAGTCTCGAGATCCTCCGCAACTATCTCGAGAACGAGGAGAAGCCGGAGGAGTTCGTCACGAAGCAGCCCCATCAGATGATTACGCGAGACGACTTCGTCGAGCACCCACCGCCGCCCGGTGTGATCCATCCGGATCTCTCGCCGGCGTCTGGCTACTACTGCTATGACGAGCATCTCGATCAGGCCGAGCAGATCTAGCGTCCGAGTCGATTGTCGTCCATAGCTGGCGGAAACCGCGAAAGACCGAGGTCACCCGTCCTCTCAGTCCGAGGTGCTACCAAGTCCTTCGCCGGTGTCACTGCTCTGCGCGACGTCGATCTTCAAATCGATGCCGGTGAGGTGCGCGGCCTCGTGGGTGAGAACGGGGCGGGCAAGTCCACGCTCATCAAGATCATCGCAGGCGCATTGTGGCCGGATAGAGGCCGCGTGACAATCTCAGGCCAAGAGTTGACCCGTGCGAGTCCAGTGTTGGCGGGGAAGCTAGGGGTCGCCGTCATCCACCAGGAGCGCCAAATCGCGCCAGATATTTCCGTCATGGAGAACGTGCTATGCGGCCGCCTGCCGGTGCGGCGGATCGGAACCGTGAACTGGAGCGAGGCCGAGCGGCGGAGTCGCCAGCGACTCAGGGCGATTGGACTTGAAATAGACCCTCGGGTTCGCGCGGGGACGCTCAGCGTCGCTGAGCATCAACAGATCGAAGTGGCGAGAGCCATTGTCGGAGATGCTCGCCTTATCATCATGGACGAGCCAACGGCTTCTTTGACGGCGACCGAAGTGCAGAAGCTGTTCAGCGTCATTCGCCGACTGCGCGAGAATGGATGCGTCGTCTTGTATATCTCGCACCATATAGACGAGATCTTTGAGATCGCCGACACGGTAACGGTTATGCGTGACGGACGAGTTGTCGCGACGGAGACCACGACTGAGATCGACCACGATCGGCTCGCGTTGCTCATGTTCGGAACGGACGTAAGCAAGCTGCGGAGCGCCCGGCGGCCGCCGAGCACCGAAGCGGTCGCCACGGTGCCCGTCGTGGAGATCAGCTCGTTAGGCTACCGGGACGTCCTCCACGACGTCGATCTCTCGATCGCGGAAGGCGAGATCGTCTGCGTAACCGGCGGAGTCGGCTCTGGGCGACGTGAGCTCGCGCGGTGCATTGTCGGTGCCCTCCGACCGACGAACGGTCATGTGCGAATCAGAGGTCATCTTGGCGGAATCTCTCCACGACACGCAGCAAGGATCGGTGTCGGCTTCATCCCGGACGACCGCAAGCGGGAAGGGCTCCTGACCGATCTTGACGTACTAGAGAACGTCGACTCGACTCGCTTGAACCTTGCACCCCACCCGGTTGCCCTCCGTCGGCGGCGTGCTCGGCGCGTTAGTCGCGTACTGGAGAGTCTGAATGTCACCTATAAGAGACTCCAAGCGCCGGTGACGGAGCTGAGCGGCGGCAACCAACAGAAGACGCTCCTCGCCCGCCTGTTGAACAGCGATGCGACGATACTCGTCCTCGATGAACCAACAGCCGGCGTCGACATCAGGACTAAGCTCGAGATCTATCGCCTACTGCGCGAGTTCGCTGAACGAGGTGCAGCCGTTCTTGTCTTTTCGTCAGATTACGAGGAAATCCGTGCCATCGCGGACAGAGTCATCGCGCTCAAACGGGGTCGCGTGGCCCGAAGGCTCAATCGTGAGGTGTTGACCGACGACAACCTGCAGCACGCGACTACGTAGTCTCGCGTAGGGACGCCCATCACGTCGACCGAATGCTTGCGCTTCGACATAGCATCAGACGTCTCCCGGAGTCCGTTGTCACGACTCTTCCATTGCTCGCTGCGATCCTGGGCCTAGGTGCGTATACGGCGAGCAAGTCCGACGTATTTCTCTCACAAGCCAACCTGCAAAACCTCTTCGAGCAGATCTCGGTGCTGGGGCTTGTAACCGTCGGCATGACTCTCCTGATGGTCGCTGGACTCCTAGACCTTTCCGTAGGAGCGCTGGCTTCTTTCATCGCGGTAATCGCAGCGCGTCTAGCGGCCGATGGAATGAGCGTGGCTGCGATTATCCCCATCGGCATTGGCGTCGGGCTTGGCGTGGGTCTTCTGACTGGAGCCGTTGTGGGAACGGTGCGAGTGCCACCGTTCATCCTCACAATAGGCAGCTGGAGCGTATTCGTCTCGCTTGGGTTGGTCCTTACCGAAGGCCAACCGATTGGTGTCGATTCGGAGGCGTTCACGACGATCGGCATCGGGAGGCGATTCGGTATTCCCATCGCAGGCATGCTCTTCGTCGGCGCACTCGTTCTCGGCGCGCTCCTCTTGCGCTATACCCGACTCGGCCGTAATGCCTATGCCGTGGGCTCGAACCCACAAGCGGCCTTCTTGTCCGGGGTGCCAATGGCTCGCGTGACGGTTGGCCTCTTCGCGCTCAATGGGCTGCTGGTCGGCATTGCTGGCATAGTGCTTCTCGGGCGCCTCGGTGCCGGTGACGCGACAGCCGGCGTCGGATTGGAGCTTCAAGCGGTCGCCGCAGTCGTGCTTGGTGGCGCGTCCCTCTCCGGCGGCCGAGGCACGATATGGGGCTCGTTCTTAGGCGTCGTGCTGCTCGGCGAGATATCGAACAGCCTAAACGTTCTCGGCACTCAGCTGTTCTATCAACAACTGGTTTACGGCTCGGTTTTGATCATTGCCGTTGTGGCGACGGCACTGCGCGAGGAGCAGCGGCTGCAGGCCGGGCGCGCCGTCGTCGCAAGCTGGAGATCCCGGATTGGGAGGCAGAGGATCGCGGCAGACCCCTCAGGAGAGGCAGTGACCATCGTCAGTCCTCTCGCGCCAAGCGACGAGGAATCTCGAGTTGGCGAGAAAGAGTAGTCGAGGGCAGTCCGCCCCGCGGCGCTTCGTGGCGCGATGTCGGGTCTGGAGGAGAACAGGTGACAATCCTTATTAGCGATGGGACGCTTCTGAGCATCGAACCTTCTGGTGCTCCAAGCGTGAGGCGCCGAGATGTGTTGATCGAGGATGGCCGCATCGCGGCCATCGAGGAGACGATCGTGCCGCCTCCCGAGGCTCGGGTGATTGACGGGAGTATGCATCTAGTAACGCCTGGCTTCGTCAACGCGCATCTTCATTCATTCGCTGCGTTACAGAAAGGCAAATACGACAATCTTCCCCTCGAGCTCTGGATGCTCTACGCGTATCCGAGCAAGGGCGTCGCTCCCCTCTCCGAGCGTATGATCTATCTGCGGACACTCGTCGTAGGCATGGAATCGCTGCGTGCGGGCGTCACCTCGGTTCTCGATGACGTACTGGAGTGTCCGTCCCAGGACCTTAACGCACTACGAACGGTCTTCCGCGCATACCGCGACTTAGGCCTTCGAGCTTCATGCTCTGGCTACGTCCTCGACAGACATCTCATCGATTCTCTTCCTTACATGGAAACCGTTGTCCCGCCGTCAGTGCTCGCGGAGCTCCGACAGGGAGAGATGACCACCGTAGATGACTACATCGCCTTTTCGAAGGATGCTCTGGTCGAAGCGGCGACGGATCGGGACGGTCTCGTCCGATACGTCCTGTCTCCTTCCGGGCCGCAGCGCTGTACGCCCGAGTTGCTGGCCGCCACTCATGATCTCGCCGTTGCAAGCGATTCGGTGTTCCATCTTCACGTCTTGGAGACGAAAGGTCAGCTGATCACGTCGGCTAAAGACTACGACCGATCGCTCATTCAGTACATGAGTGATCTTGGCGTGCTGAGCGATCACACGACGATGGCGCACTGTATCTGGCTCACGGAGCGCGACATAGAGCTGATCGCGGAGGCTGGCGCGACCGTCGTCCATAATCCGACTTCAAACCTACGGACGGGTGCTGGGATAGCGCCCTGGGCATCGCTCCGTGAGCGCGGAGTGAATCTGGCACTTGGCACCGACGGCATTGCCAGCAATGGCAGCGCACGCCTATTCGACGTGATGAGGACAGCCGCGCTCATCCACAAAGTTGTCGCAGATGATCCGGCTCGCTGGCCGCGGGCCGAAGACATTCTCCAGGCCGCCACGCGCGGTGGCGCAACGGCGACACGCCGGGAGTCCGAAGTCGGTGCACTCGAGGTCGGGATGGCTGCGGATCTAGTTCTCTTTCGGCTGGATTCGTACAACTTCACGCCCCTCAACGATCTGAGCAATCATCTTGTCTATAGCGAGAACGGCGCGTCGGTCGATACTGTAATTGTTGGCGGTCGGGTCGTCCTCGATGAACGTCGGATCACCGGAGTGGACGAACGCGCAATCTTGGCTGAGTTCAGAGAACTCATGCCCGAGTTCACACGCATGTGGGAGCACGCAGAGGCCGCGAGCGCGGCGTACCACCAGTACTTCGCCGACCTCTACCGGCGAGCTGCCGACCAGGAAATGTCAATGGAGAGGAGGCTGTCAATGAGCGATCTGGCTCCTACTTCGACAAGAGAACGCGCCGCTCCCGCCGCCGGGGGTGTTCCTGGAGATAACGATGGCCATTGAATTCCCGCCCGGCCGTCGAAACGCTGTCTGCTTCTCGTTTGACTTCGACGGGCTGTCGCTTTGGTTCGGTACCTTCGGGGATTTCTCTTCGCATGCGATTGGTCGAGGAGAGTACTCCGGAAGAGTTGCGGCCGAACGAGTCCTCGCCTTTCTCGAGAAGCGCCAGATGCGATGTACTTGGTTCGTGCCCGGGCACACGGCCGACACATGGCCGACGCTCACGCGCGAGATCGCGCGTCAAGGCCATGAGATCGCGCACCACGGCTACTGTCACGAGGATCCTACCGGATTATCAGAGGTGGAGGAACGTAGCCTGCTGATTCGAGGGATTGAGGCACTGACGACTGTTACCGGGCAGAAACCATTGGGGTATAGATCGCCAGCGTGGAACACTAGCGATCATACGGTCGAACTCCTGGTTGAGCATGGATTTGAGTACGCCGGCAATGGGATGGCCGATGATTATCGTCCATATCGCGCGAGAGTGGGAGATCTGGCTTCGACGAGCCAGCCGTTTGCTTACGGAAGTGAAGTCGATCTGCTCGAAATCCCATCCGCTTGGTTCCTGTCGGACCTCGTGCTACTTGAACCGGTTTACCAGTATCCGAATCGCGTGTCTCCGTCGCCAGGCGAAGTCGAACGCATCTGGATCGACGAGTTCGACTATATGTGCGATCACGCGCCGGGCGGCGTGCTCACGTTCGCCCTTCACCCGGAAGGTATCGCTAGAGGGCATAGGCTGAGGATGCTGGAGCGAGTCGTCGACCACATGAGTCAGCGTGGCGATGTCTGGTTCTGCACAATGCTTGAGATTGCGCGGGCCTGGTCACCAGATCCGCCGGGCCTTTGGGCTGACGGCGCGACGGTTGCAAGTTCGGGCGAGTGAAACGCCAGGAGGCTCACGAGCGCCGCGCCGAGCGCGGTTGAAGGGACACCTCTCGCGGAGAGGCTCAACGCGCAGGGGGGAGGGCGCCGCTCCAGTGGATCGCTGGGCGCCTCTCGGAAGCATTCCGCCCGGTGACGGGTCGAGCTTGACGCACGCTTGACACGCGCTCCGCGATCCCCCTCGACAAACGGCCCGCGGCTGCGACCACTTCAGCGCGCCTGAAGTGCTAAGGCGCTCGGCGTCGACTGTTGGGGATTTCGGTTCGTCCCCCTCGCCCTTCGCTCACGCAGCTGACGACGCCGCACCGCGCCGGCGCAGCGTCAATGAAGGGGTCCCCGGTTCGAGTCCGGGCGTCGGTTTTCCTGATTTGCAGAGCTGTCTGCGCGACACTGAAGAGGTGCGCTCCATGCGAACACGGTACGAACACTGAGTCGAAGTCCGCGCGGCAAGTGTTCGCGGCGAGCGCCTGGATCGCACCGAGGAGGTCGCCGATTCGAGTCCGGCTAGCTTCCATGAAGAAAGGCCCGCCAGAGGACCCTTGCAGGTCCGGAGCGGGCCGCGAGATGCGCCTCCCTGCCATCTGACGGCACCGCGCCGGCGCAGCGTCAAGTCCTGCGTCAAGTCGGGCCCGGCCCTGGCCGGCTTTCAATCCTCACACAGCTCTGTAATTCGGCTCGGGCAAGCCGAGTTGGGCCGACTGAAGACGGTTGTCCCGTTCCTTGAGATGGCGAACGGCCGGGATCCGCCAGGCGGCGGTCGCGCGGGCCTGGTCAAGCGTACGCGAGAAGTGCCTCGGGCCCGCCGGAGTATGGCGGCTGCGCTACGCGAGCCCTTTGTATCGTGCTCTACGCTCGCCGAACGCGCTCGCCGATCGCGATGGGGCGGCTGACTTCGCGACGGATCCGCGACGGACTTCCTAAGTTTGAGGCGGGCCCGGGTTACGGGCTCGCCATATAGACTGGAAGAGGGGATGGTCGACGACAGGCTTCGTGTCGGTCAGGCGCTCACTCGTATAGAGGGCGTTGCGCTGGCTGGGACGTCAGAGCCCGTCGATCTGGTCGTTCGCGACGGAGTCGTCGCCGAGATCGAGCCGAGCAGCCGCGCCCCACAGTCTCTCGCACTTCCCGCTTTCTCCGATCTCCACGTGCACGCGGATCGAGCCTTCGCGAGGGCGCCAAGGACGGCGTCTTCTCTGAAGGACGGCGTCGAGCTCGTTCAAGCAGTTCGCGCTCGATTTACGGAAGAGGATGTCTGCTCGCGCGCAACTCGCCTGTTTACGCGCGCTCTTTCCCGCGGGGTTCTCAACATTAGGTCGCATGTCGATGTAGACCACGTGGTCGAGGGCCGTTCCCTGGCCGGCGTGCTCCGAGCGCGTGGCCGGTTTCGCGACGACTTACGAGTAGCGATCATTGCCTTCGCAAACGCCCGCCTCGACCCCAGTAGCTCCGCCGGCGACCGCCGGCTCCGCGATGCAGTCGAGCGTGGCGCGACGTTTGTCGGGGGAGCCGTGAACTTCCACCCCGATCCCGGGAAGTCGATCGATTCCCTTCTCGACCTTGCTGTCGAGCTTGGTGTGGACGTCGACGTACATATCGATGAGACGACAGATCCCGATGATTTCAACCTGGAGTATCTTGCGGAGTCCACCATCGAGCACGGGCTTTCGGGGCGAGTAACAGCTAGCCACGCGTGCGCGCTCGCATATGTTCCCGCTGCGGTCGCGAAGAGGACGATCGATCGAGTTCGCGAGGCTGGGATCACGATCATCGCCAATCCCGCAACGAATCTCTTCGTGATGGGGAGAGGGAACGGTACTCCCAGACAGCGAGGAATCACATTGGTCAAGGAGCTGATTGAAGCGGGAGTTCCGGTCCGATTTGCAAGCGACAGCGCGAGTGACGTCTTCTATCCCTACGGCAGCTCCGATCCTCTCGAGATCGCCTTCC
>JBOGXF010000122.1:0-23604 GCA_050694275.1 Actinomycetota bacterium
TCGTCGAGCTACTCGGCGCACAACCCGACGCTGACCAAGAATCTCGCCTTCGTCACGTGGCACGCCGGCGGGCTCCAGGCGATCGACATCTCCAACCCGAGGAAGCCGACTCAGGCCGCGGAGTTCGTCCCCGACCCCTTGCTCTTCGTACTGCAGGAGGATCCGGCGCTGAGCGCGGGCCAGGACAAAGTCGTGACGTGGAGCTTCCCAGTTATCCAGGACGGGTTGATCTACATGGTGGACGTGCGTAACGGGCTCTACATCCTGAAGTACAAGGGCCCGTTCGCCAAAGAGGTCGCCAAAGTCGATTTCATCGAGGGGAACTCGAACCTCGGCGACGCGCTCAAGTTCGAACGCCCGTAGGACTAGTACTCGACGTCGACTCCGCTCACCGCGCTTGGGAGCGCGTTGAAGACACCCTGAAGCTGCATGAGCTTCATCATGTTGCCGGAGATCTTGAGCTTCCCCTGCATGAACGCCTGCTGCCCGTTCAACTCGCCCTTGCTCAACGCGGCCGCGACATCGTAGGTCTGCGTCAGCGTCGCCTCGGCGTCGGCGAGCTCACCGAGCGACACCTCGGCGGCGTCCTCACCGACCTTGAAGTAGTACTTGACCTCACCGCCGTCTGGGACGTCGGTGACGACCTGCTGCAGATTTGCCTGCTGACCCGACGCGGCGCTCTTGAACTCGTCCGACGAGTTGAGTGCTTCGGTGATCGATTTGGCCCACTCCTCCGAGAGGAACTTCACAGCCACGATCGGCCTCCTTCTAGTCGACCTGCTTAGGTCGGAGAACATACCTTTTAAGCGATGGAGCCGACCACTCGAACAACAGGCGAGGGCGCGACGCCGAGGGCGGCGGCCACGGTCGCGCTGCTGAGGGACTCGGATCGCGGTCTCGAGGTGCTGCTCACCGTGCGCCCCGACCACCTGCGATTCATGGGGGGCGCGGTGGTGTTCCCTGGAGGGGCGCTGGCCCCGGCGGACCTCGATCCGCGCTGGGAAGAGGCGTCTGTCCTCGACGGCCGGGGGGCTGCCGATGCGCTCGGCGAGGACGATCCTCGGGCCGCTCTCGGGGCCTTCGTGTGCGCGCTGCGAGAGGCGTTCGAGGAGGTCGGCTTCATCGTGGGGGATGGTCCGCTCGAGCAAATCGCCCGAACCGACAGCGACGATCCCAGGAAGTTTCTCGACCGGTGTGTCGCGCTAGGCGTCTTGTTGGGGACCAACCGGCTCGTTCCCGCCGGGCGCTGGGTAACTCCTCTCGGCGCGCCGATGCGTTTCGATACCCGTTTCTTTTTCGCCGCAACACCGTCCGGTTGGATGCCGGACCCAGACCCCGAGGAGGTGGTCGAGGCCCGCTGGGCGACTCCCGCAGAAGCGCTCGCGGAGCTGTCGTCGGGCCGAGCGATCATGGCGCCGCCGACGGTCGAGACTCTTCAGCACCTCGATCAGTTCGGATCTGCGGACGACGCGATGGCCGGCTTCCGTGCCACCTCGAGCCCGCGCCCCCCCGGGGTTTTCTCGACGCGCCTGTCGCCCCTCGTTCGGGTCGTCCTGGCTCCGAATCCATCAACGATGACCGGGCCCGGAACCAACACCTACGTCGTCGGGGTCGGCCCGACGTTAGTGATCGACCCCGCCGTGCCCGACACCTCTTATATGGAGGTCGTGGCCGAGGTCGCCGGGGGAGTCGAGGCCATCCTCGTCACCCACCGGCACCCCGACCACATCGGAGGCGTCGCCGCGCTCGTTGAGCGAACCGGTGCGCCGGTGCGCGCCTTCGGGGATGGGGATGTTGACGGCGTTCGAGTGCACTCGGTCGCCGATGATGACATCGTCGGGGTCCCCGGCGCGGAGCTGCGCGCGTTGCACACACCGGGGCACGCCTCCGACCACCTCTGTTTTTTTCTCGAAGGGGCGGCAAGCCTGTTTGCCGGGGACAACATCCTCGGCGAAGGAACCGCGGTGATCGCTCCTCCCGACGGCGACATGCGGGTTTATCTCGACAGCCTCCGGCGGTTGAGTGACTTCGACATCGACCGGATTTACCCGGGGCACTGGCGTCCGCTCGACGGCGGACGCCAGGTGATCGAACGCTACATCGCACACCGCAAGGATCGAGAGCAGGCGATCCTCAACGCGCTCGAAGGGGGGCCCGCCACGGTCGAAAACATCGTCGTGCGTGCCTACACGGACACTCCGGCGGAGCTGCACCCGGTTGCCCGGTTTCAGGCCCTGGCCCATCTTCGGATGCTCGAAGAGGATGGCGAGGTCACACAAATGAAGGAACGATGGTCACTGAGCCGCCGAATAGACGTTGAATAAGGTGAATGGGCGCGACGATCCATAGGTAGGGCGATGATCAAGGAGCGAAAAGAGATCCGGAGGGGAAGCTGGCGGTGGACCCTTCGCATCGCCGAGCTCATCACTCTGGTGACGGCCGGCCTCGTCCTCGTCGTTCTCCACGCAACCGATCTCCCGGCGCGCACCTACATCCGCGGGCTCATCCTGGTGGCCACGCTGTCGATCCTGATGCTCGCGCTGTTCCGGATCCTGTCGATCAGCACCAGATGGCGCAGATGGGCGGGTGTCACCGGAGTCATCGTTGGACTCGCCTACGCGACATGGACCTTCGCGCTCCTCCGGGGCCGGGTTCCGGAAGCGCATCTCATCTTCATCCCCGTCATCGTCGTTAGCGGCATTCTCTCCGGTCCTCTCCAGGCGTTCGTGACCGCGCTGTTGGCGGTCGGGGCCTACTGGGCGGCGGCCGACATCCTCGGCGAACCGCTCGACTCGATCGCGGGGACGCTCGACTCGGCCGTGTTTCTGCTGACCGGATTGGTGGGAGGGCTGCTGGCAAGCGAGCTCCGTTCCCATTATCGGGCGGAGCAGGAAAGCGGGCGGCTCGCGACCGCGGTGCGGCATCGGCTCCTGGCGGTGCTCGACGCAGTGGACGAGGCCATCGTGTTCCGGGATCGCCTCGGGGTGGTGCGAATCGTCAACCAGCGTGCCGGTGCCCTGTTTGAGATCGATCCGAGCGAGCACCTCGGTGATCCGGCTGTGGAATTGCTTCGAACCATCGCCCGCAAGACCGAGGACCCGGAAGGATTCATGGAGACCTTCCAGGATCTGCGCGACGATCCGGATCTCGAGCTCCGAGTGTGGATCGAGCAGATCCTTCCGGAGCGGCGCAAGCTGCGGCTGTTCTCGGCCCCCGCGTTCGACGAGACCGGCGTTTCGATCGGTCGCATCGATGTCTTCACCGATATCACGGAGAGCGTCAGGCGCGCCGACGAGATCGAGCGTCTCTACGAGAGCGCGCGCAAGACCGCCGAGAGCTATCAGCGAAGCCTGTTGCCGGACACGGTCCCGAGCCTCCCCCGCGTCAATATGGTGGCGCATTACATTCCCGCAGCCGGCCGGCGTGCGGTGTGCGGCGACTTCTACGACTTCATCACCCTTCCCCACGGGCGGATCGGGATCGTCATCGGGGACGTCGTGGGGGCCGGACCGGCGGCCCTGAGCGAGGCCGCGCTCGCCCGCTACACGCTGCGGTCCTTCGCGACCGAGATGCCGAATCCCGGGCGCCTGCTCGAATGGATGAACGGCTACCTTGGCTCGCAACTCTCACCCGATCGCTTCGTGCGGCTCGTCTTCGGCTTGCTCGATCCGGAGAGAGCCGTGCTCGAGTACGCCAACGCCGGCCACGTCGCTCCCGTTCTCTATCGCGCCAAGACCCAATCGGTTGAGCGGCTCTCCGACGGTGATCTCCCCCTCGGAGTGATCAAGAACGTCGGCTACGAGCTGAACAAGGTTGAGCTCGAGCCCGGCGACATGCTGATCTTGTACACGGACGGCGTCACCGAGGCCCCCCGGCACGGTCGTCCATTTGGCCAGGGCAAGTTCTCCGACATCGTCAAGGAGTACGGCGTCGGAACCCCGGGGGAGCTCGTGCAGGCGACGCGCCGTGCCGTCGACGCGTGGGTGTCCGGAGAGTTGCGCGACGACCTCGCGTTGCTCGTGTTCCAGGTCGTTCCCGACAGGACGCTCGAGGAGCCCACGCGCGAGCTGGTGCTTCCCAACGAGCCGGCTCGCATGGGCGAAGTGCGCATGTTCGTCGCGTCGTTCCTCGCCGACGTGCGGGTCCCGGTCGAAGTCTCCCAAGAGGTGCTGCTGGCGGTCGGCGAGGCCGCGGCCAACGCATGCCGGCACGGTCGACCGCCCGATGAAGTCCGGAGTGAGGTCCGCATCCAGTGCGCGCTCGAGGGCGAGGAGGTGACGGTGGTCGTCGCCGACGACGGCCGCGGGTTCGCGCCCGAGGCGATCGTGCCGAACGGGTTGCCGGACCGCTTCGCCGCGGGGGGCCGCGGCCTCTTCCTGATCCACCAGCTCATGGACGACGTCGACATCGATTCGTCCGCCGAGGGGACGACGGTGCGCATGACCCGGCGCATAGCGGAGGAGTAGAGCCCCGTTCTCTGCTGCGAAACGACCAGATTTCGGTCGTTTGTGCAAGTGAGCACAAACCCCGTCGGCGCTGCTGCGCGGCGCCGAGAGCTTTGCACTCATCAAAACGGGTTGGGCTCGGGGGCGCGATACTTGACTGAGTGGTCAAATTGCATGCCCGGCCGATGGAGCGACAAGGACGGTGAGCCATGGCTCGTGACGCGGTGATCGTTGAAGCGATCAGGACCCCTCTTGCCAAGCGCGGCGGAAAGCTCAAGGACCGCCACCCGGTCGACCTTCTCGCCGAAGTTCTCAACGAGACGGTCGCGCGTTCGGGAATCGATCCGGGCGTCGTGGACGACGTCATTTGCGGGTGCGTGTCTCAGATCGGCGAGCAGTCGCTCAACGTCGGCCGCAACGCGTGGCTTGCCGCGGGGCTCCCGGAAGAGGTCCCCGCGACGACGGTCGATCGCCAGTGCGGATCGTCCCAGCAGGCCGCCCACTTCGCCGCTCAGGGGGTGCTGGCCGGCGCATACGATGTCGCCATCGCCTGCGGAGTCGAGCACATGACACGGGTCCCGATGGGATCGAGCGCGCAGCACGAAGGCTTTCCGTTCCCCGACAGTTTGATGTCGCGTTACGAGGGCGGACTCGTTCCTCAGGGGGTTTCGGCCGAGATCATCGCCGAGCGTTGGGGGCTTGGCCGCGAGGAGCTCGATCGCTTCGGCGCGCGTTCACATGAGCTCGCCGGCCGCGCCACCGAAGAAGGCGCGTTCAAGAACGAGATCCACCCGGTAAAGATCGAGTCGGAGTCCGGCACCGAGCTGTTCGAGATCGACGAGGGTATCCGCACGCCGAACCTCGAGAAGATGGCTCAGCTCACGCCGGCGTTCAAGGAAGACGGCGTCGTCACCGCGGGCAACTCTTCGCAGATCACCGACGGCGCGTCCGCGCTCTTGATCACCACTCCCGAGAAGGCGGAGGAACTCGGGGTTACCCCGCGCGCCAGATTCGTCTCGTTCGCGCTCGCGGGAACGGATCCGATCACGATGCTGACCGGTCCCATCCCCGCGACCCGCAGGGCGCTCGAGCGGGCCGGGCTCACCTACGAGGACATCGACGTCGTCGAGATCAACGAGGCATTCGCGTCGGTCGTGCTGGCATGGAAGAAGGAGCTCGACCTCCCGGACGACTGGTTCGAGGAGCGGGTCAACATCCACGGCGGCGCAATCGCCCTCGGGCACCCACTCGGTGCGTCGGGAGCCCGCCTCATGACGACGCTCGTGAACGCGCTCGAGAAGACGGACGGCCGCTACGGCTTGCAGACGATGTGCGAGGGCGGCGGCCTCTCCAACGCGACTATCATCGAACGCCTCGCCTAGCTATAGCTAGACGCCGCGAAGCGGCGGGGATCCGGATCCCTCGCGAATCAGGACCATGGGCTCCATGCAGTGGGTCGGGGCCCGCTCCTTTGCGGCCTTCTCGACCCGGAGCTCGAGCCCGCACATCGCGCACACGTACTTGAGACGGTAGTCACTGACGTCGGTCGCCTCGGGCTCAGGCGGGGGGGCATTGACCATGCTTCTGAGCCACGCCATCAGGATCACCAGGATGATGAGCCCCATGAGCACGGCGAGGATGATTCTCACGCCCATGGTTCTCCACAGGCCAATCCACAGCGGGGGATAAACAACATCCTTGTAATTACCTCCCCATCAGTGCCACTGGGTCGCCACGACGAAGGACGCCGCGATCAGACCAAGCCCGACCCAGAGCTGGTAGGGCTGACTGCCGTCGGGGAGCACCCCCAGGTAATGAGCGATGATCGTTACCACGCCGATACCCATGAGGGTGAAGAAGAGAGCCCCGACCCACGGTGGTGATTGCTTCGGCTTGGGCTTGGGAGGCGGCTGGCGCTGAACTCTTTTCGATCTGCTCTTTGGCATATAGAGATGTTAGCCGAGAGATACTTGAGCCCAGATGAAGTTTCTCAACCTCTTCGGAAAGTTCCTCATATCGGTCGGCGTCGGTGTGCTGCTCTTCGTCGCGTGGACCCTCTGGGGTACCGGAATCTACACGGCGCAGCAGCAGGATCGGCTGTCGGACCAGTTCGAGCGGCTGCCTCCGTTCAGCGCGCAGGCGACGGAGATCGAGGGCATCTCGTATCACGGCCCCCCCAATTTCTACCGGCCGGGACCGGGAAATCCCGTTTTCAGGCTCGAGATTCCGAGGATCGATCTCTCGAGCATGGTCGTCGAGGGGGTCGGTACCGAAGACCTCCGCAAGGGGCCGGGGCACTACCCGTCGTGCCGTTCCGCATTCACCCGCCCGTACTGCACCGAGTTCGAAGAGGCTTGGCCGGGCGAGAAGGGCCGCGTGATCGTGTCCGGACACCGCACGACCTACGGCCATCCCTTCTTCGATCTCGACAAGCTGCGTGTGGGCGACGAGATCGTCACTGAGACACGCTGGGGAACTTTCACCTATGAGGTCACCAAGAAAGAGATCGTGCGGCCCGACTCGCTCGCGATCGCCATTCAGAGCGATGCGGCCGAGATCGTCCTGACCACCTGCAACCCGAAGTATTCCGCCGCTCAGCGCCTGATCGTCTTCGGGGAGCTGGTGGAGTCGCAGGTATGAGCCGCCGCCCCTGGCGCTCTCGTCTGCTTGAGCTCTTGGCGTGGGCCGCGGTGGCGGTCCTGACCGCGGTCATCCTCGTCCTGCTGTCCGAGCGCTTCCTGCCCTCGAACTTCTGAGCTCCCACCGCCCAAGGTTGCGCGTTTCAGGCTCCTAAGAGGCTTCAGACGCGCAACCTTGGGAGTGCGATTAGGGCGTGGCGGCGGCTCGTCGGACGGCGGCGGTCATGGCCTCGACCGCGGCCTCGAATCCCGCGAGCGGTACCCGCTCGTCGTGGCCGTGGATCGTCCCGAACACCTCGGGGGTCAGAACCAACGGGACCCAGCCGTAGCCGGTCGCGCCGCGGCTCCGGAAGTAGCGCACGTCGGTGAACCCCGGGGTGAGCGACGGGACGACCACCGGCGCTTGGGGGAGCCGGGCGGAGATCTCGGTCAGAGCGGGATAGAGGGGGCCGGGCTCGCTCACCGGCCCGCTCCGGTTGTCGGGGAGTTTCACCTCTACCCCGCGCGTGGCCGCCACCTTTTCCATGCGCCCTCTGAACGCGTCGACATCCGTGTCCGGCAACAGCCGACAATCGAGCGCCGCCGACGCGGTGCTCGGAACGACGTTCTCCTTGTAGCCCGCCTGAACCATCGTGGGAGTCACCGTGTCCGACAGGAGCGCGGCGATGGTGCCCGCCGCACGCAGTCGCTTCTTGAGGATCCGCGCCACGACCGGGCCGGCCCCCGAGGCGAGCGCGCGGAACACCGCGGCCCTCGATCCACTCGAGGCGCCGGCGAGGATTCGGAGCTGGTCGCGCATGATGGGGTGGACCCGCGGGGCGTAGAAGCCGGCGAGGGAATCGATGACGGAAACGAGATCCGCGACCGCCTGCTTCTGAGGCGGCATCGAGCCGTGCGCCGGCTGTCCCGCCGCGGCGAGCTTGACCCAGTGGGCGCTCTTCTCCCCGAGCACTATCGGCAACACCGGGCGCTCGAGGATGCCGGTGAGCCCGTACCCCCCCTCGCCGAGCACCTCCGGCGGGGGCCGGCCGTCGGACAGGCCGACCGCGTCCCCGTGCTCGTCGACGAGCCACCCCGCCCCTTGGCGGCCCCCGGTTTCCTCGTCCGCGACCGCGCACACGATCACCTCGCGCCCCGGACCTGCGTCGGAGTGCGTCAGCGTCGACACGGCCGCCGCGTGCATCGCCGCGATCCCCTTCATATCGAGCGCGCCCCGTCCGTAGACGTGCCCGTCGTGGACCTCGCCGCCGAACGGATCGCGCGTCCACTTGTCGGGTTCGACCGGCACGACGTCGGTGTGCGAGAGAAGTACCAGCGCCGCACGGTCGGTCGGTCCCTCGAGGCGCGCAACGAGGTTCGGGCGGCCACCAGGCGAGCGATAGATCTCGCATTTGAGCCCGGCCCCCGAGAGGTGCGACTCAAGCAATTCGGCCGCGGGGCGTTCATTTCCGGGAGGGTTGGTCGAGTCGATCCGCAACAGCGCCTGCAGCAGCTCAACGGGCGTCATGGGCCGACTATAGGCTGCGTCTCCATGAAGACGCTTGTGACGGGGGCATGCGGTTTCATCGGGTCGCACATGGTCGAGGCCGTGGCGGCCGCAGGACACGAGGTGGTCGCCGCCGATCTTCAGAGCGCGCTCGACGCGTCGCCGGAGGATCGCACGCGTTTCCCGGAGGTGTGCAGGGGCGCCGGCGCCCGGCTCGTCCCGCTCGACGTCACGGACATCGACTCGGTCAAACGCGCCATCGGGGGAGCCGAGCTTGCCTTTCATGTCGCGGCGGTGTTCGACTACACGGCTCCCGAGTCGCTTCTCCGAGCGGTCAACGTGGAGGGCACCCGTAACCTGTTCGACGCCCTGTTAGCCGACGGCAGCTGCCGGCGGGTCGTCAACTGGGGGGCCGGCGGCGTCTACGGACATCCCACTCCGACCAACACGCCGTTCGTCGAGGACCAGCCGAAGCGCCCGACCAACGCCTATCTGCGATCGAAGTGGGACCAAGAGCAGCTCGCCCACTCCTATCGAGCGCGCGGCGTCGAGGTGACATCCGTGCGCCCGACGTCCCCCTATGGCCCGCGCGCGGCGTACGGGTCGGGCCAGATGCTCCTCGGCCTCGCCCGCTCGCCGGTGGCGTTCAGAAACCTCACCGGAAACATTCCCTTTGGCCACGTCGCCGACCTCTGTTCGGCAGCGCTTTTTCTGGCGCAGCATCCGAGCGCCGACGGGGAGGCCTACAACGTCACCGACGATGGAAGGCTCGACGCGGTCGCGCTCGCGCGCCTCGTCGCGGACGAACTCGGTGAGAGAGCGCGCATCCTGCCGCCGGTGCCGATAGCCGCGACGCGCAGGGTGCTGTCGGGGACGGCGCGGCTGTCGATGGCGGTGGCGCGCCGCACGAAGAAGCGGCCGGTGCTCGAATACGAACAGGTGCAGTACTTCGGGCGGGACTACCTCTACTCCAACGACAAGCTGAAGGCTACCGGTTTCGAGATGGAGTGGCCCCGGCCAGAGCCGGGACTGCGCGCGACCCTGCGCTGGTACGTTGACAACGGCTGGCTGACTTCTAGGGCTGGCTGACTTCTAGGGCCGGCTGACTTCTAGGCGCTGAGGGGAGGGATTGGCGACCTTCATCATCGATTGGCCCGTTCTGGTGTTCCTGGGGCTGGTGTTCGGCGACGGCGCGCCGGAGCAGCACTGGTGGCGTTCGCGCGCGTTCTACGCGGGTCTTATGACGACCGGCGTGTTCACCGCCGCGGCGTTGCTCTCGTACATGGTGGCGCCGGACTGGATGTGGATGTACTTCGCCGATCCCGAGGATCTGGACGGCGTGGTCAAGGTCATCCCAGCGGCCTACTTCTTCACGTTCTTGTTGGGGTTCGCCGCGGCCCTCGGCCTCCGCCGCCGCGGCCGGGTGTGGCAGGCCGCCGGGCTCGCTCTCGCGGCCGAGGGCGCCATCGTGGCCCTCACCTGGGACCGCTATCACCGCATCGGCACGAGGCAGGAGTGGGAAGAGGGGACCGCCGCCGAGCTTTTCGCCGCCAAGCCCGAGGGTGCCGCCAGGAAGGTCGGGATGCTCGGCCCGCTGGTAGTCGGATCGTTCGTCCTTGGTCTGTATCTCGCGCGGAAGGATCGCCGATGAGGTTGCTGCTGGTCGACAACTACGACTCGTTCGTCTACAACCTCGCGCAGGCGTTCGGCGCCCTGGGGGCCGAGCCGGTCGTCGTCCGCAACGACGCAACCGTCGACGAGCTCGAGGCGACCCGGCCCGACGCGGTCGTGATCTCGCCCGGGCCCGGTACCCCGGCGGACGCCGGCGTGTCGGTCGACGCGATCCGGCATTTCGCGTCGCGGGTCCCGGTTCTCGGGGTGTGTCTCGGGCACCAGTGCATCGGCGAGGCGTTCGGCGCGCGCATCGCGCGGGCCGATGTCGGACCGGTGCACGGCAAGACCTCGGACATCTCTCACGAGGGAACCGGCGTGTTCGCGTCGGTGCCCTCGCCCCTGGTCGCAACCCGCTACCACTCGCTGTCCATCGAGGAGTCGTCGATGCCCGAGTCGCTACGGATAACCGCGACGAGCGACGACGGCACGATCATGGGCGTACGCCACAGGGAGCTTCCGGTCGAGGGCGTCCAGTTCCATCCGGAATCCGTCCTCACGACCGAGGGCCCGCGGCTGCTCGAGAACTTCCTGCGCGCGCTCTAGAAAAAGAGCGAGAAGAACCCGGCAAGAAACGCGAACGCGCGATCGTCCCCGAGCGCCGAGGTTCCCGGCTGCACGAACAGCGTCGCGTCGTCTCCGGCCGACACCGGGGTGCCGGGCTCGGGACTCTGTTCACACACGGTCCCCGGCGGCTGCGCGCACGGCCCGGTCGCGTCCTCTTGGCTCACATTGAGCCCAAAGGACTCTTCGAGGAACTCCTCGGCGTCGTCGGCGTTGTCCCCCCTCACGTCGGGCATCTCGCGTTCCTCCGGGCCCTGGGACACGGTGATGACCACGGTGTCGCCTTCCTGCGCCTCGCTTCCACCCTCGGGATCCTGGGCGATGACGATGCCTTCCTCCTCGTCGCTCGGTGCGCGGTTGACCTCGACCTCGAAATCGGCCGCTTCGAGCTCGGCGCGCGCCTCGCTCTCGGGGTCGCCGACGACGCTCGGGACGATCACGGGCTCGGGCCCGGACGAGATGAAGAGGTCGACCTCCGTTCCGCGGTCGACCTCCTCGCCGGCCGCGGGATCGCTGCGGGTGACGCGGTCCTCTTCGATCTCGTCGCTCGGTTCTCGGGAGACATCGCCGCGCCTGAGCCTGGCGTCCTCAAGTCGCTCCTCGGCCTCCTCCTGAGTGAGGCCCTCGAGGTCGGGGACTTCGACCTGACGCACCCCGGAGGAGACGAAGAGCGTCACGACGTCGCCCTCCTCGGCCTCGGCGTCGGCCTCGGGGTCCTGCTCGACCACCTCGCCGACGGGTCTGCGGCTGAACCGGTCCTCAATCTCCCACTCGAGGCGGACGCGGCTTAGCTCCTGCGTCGCCTCGTTGACGTCCATCCCGACGACGTCGGGCACCGTGACCGGGTCCCCACCGAGGAGGTTCGTCGCGAGGAGATAGGCGAGGAGTGCGACGACGCCCAGGATCACGAGCGTCATTGCGACGTAGAGGCCGGCCCGCCGGCGATCGGGCTCGGGCTCGTACTCGTCCGCGCGCAGGACCTCAGTGCGCCCACCCACCGGCGGAGCGACCATCGTCTCGTCGGCGAGGATCGGCGTGGCGAGCACCCGCTGGCCCGACAGGAATCGCTGCAGGTCTTCGTCCATCTCGGTCGCGCTGGCGTAGCGGTTGTCGGGATTCTTCGACATCGCTTTCAGGACGATCGCGTCGAGGGCCTGGGGAACGTCCGAGTTGACGGTCGACGGGGGCTCGGGGTCCTCGCGCACGTGCTTGTAGGCGATCGACAGCGGGCTCTCGCCGGCGAACGGAGCGCGCCCGGCGAGCATCTCGTAGAGCACGCAGCCCAGCGAATAGACGTCCGAACGCGCATCGACGGGGTTCCCCTGTGCCTGTTCGGGCGATAGATACGACGCGGTGCCGATGACCATCCCGGTCTGGGTGACGGTTTGCTCGCCGTCGGCGACGAGCGCACGGGCGATGCCGAAGTCGGTCACCTTCGTCTGCGCGGTCGAGGTCACCATGATGTTCGCAGGTTTGATGTCGCGGTGTACGAGGCCGGACTCGTGAGCGCGATGCAGAGCGCGCGCGACATCGGACGCGATCTCAACCGAGCGCTCGGGGAGCAACGGGCCGGACTCGCCGATGATGTCGTTCAGCGGTCGCCCGTCGATGTACTCCATGACGATGAAGTAGGTGCCGTTGTCGGAGCCGTAGTCGTACAAGGACACGATGTTCGGGTGGTTGAGGTTCGCCGCCGCCTGCGCCTCACGCCGGAACCGCTCGACGAACGAGCGGTCGGTCGAGAGCCGGTGGCTCAGGACCTTGAGCGCGACCTCGCGGCCCAGCAGCTCGTCGCGCGCGCGGTACACCTCGGCCATGCCCCCGGAGCCGACGAGCTCTATCACCGCATAGCGATCTCCGTAGGTCCTGTCCTGCGCGCTCAATCGTCCTTCTTTCCCTTGCCGGGCGGTGGTCTGTCCCCGGATCGCCCCGGTCCATCGTCGTCATCGTCGTCTTCTTCGGGGCCCTCGCTCAAAAAGAGCGTAACGGTGTCGCCGAACTCCAAAGGCTCGCCTGGCCCGGGATCCGTGTCGATAACCGTGTCCTTGGGAGCATCGTTTTCCACCTTCTCGTCCTTGATATCGAGTTCGAGCCCCAAACCCTCTAAGACGCTCTTGGCCTCGTCTTTGTTGTCTCCGATCAGGCTGGGCATCGACTCCCCGGGCTCTGGGCTCGGGGTGGGGGTCGGCGATTCGACCGGCGCCCCCCCTCCTGCCCGCCGCTCGGATTGGGGCGTTTCACGGCCGGCGAGCCGGGCGAGCACGAGCGCGGCGGCGATGACGGCGAGGGCGGCGAAGGCGATGAGCACGCCTCGGCCGATGCGGTAGGGGTCCCATCTCGTGCCGGGGATCGGCCACACCGTCCCGTCGAGCTCCTCGGTCCCGGCCGGCCCGAGTCGCTCCGTCGGGGCCGCTCCCCCGGCCCCCATGACCGCGGTCGTGGGCGATCCGGCTTCCCCCGTGAGTGCGGCCAGGGCGGCGCGCATCTCGCCCGCGTCCCCGAAGCGGTCCGCCGGCCGCTTTTGCACGGCTCTCGCGACGACGGCGTCGAGCTCACGCGGCACGTCTGGATTGCGCTCGCTCGGGGCCGGGATGTCATCGGAGACGTGTCGCATGGCGACCGCAATCGGCGAGTCGCCGGTGAACGGGAGCGAGCCGGTGAGCATCTCGTAGAGGACGATGCCGGCCGCGTAGAGATCGGAGGACGGCGTGATCCGGTCGCCCGACGCCTGTTCGGGCGAGATGTAGTGCGCAGTCCCCAGGACAGAGCCCGTAGCGGTCAGTGTCGAGTCGCCGACCGCGCGCGCGATGCCGAAGTCGGTCACCTTGACTCTCTCGTCCTCTGTCACGATGACGTTCGCCGCCTTCACGTCGCGATGGATCACGCCGGCCGAGTGGGCGTGCCCGAGCGCGTCGAGCATCTGAATGGCGATGTGAATCGACCGATTCGGATCGAGCGGCCCATCCTCCCGGAGGATGCGCGACAGATCGCGGCCCTCGATGAGCTCCATCACGATGAAGTGACGTCCGTCGTCTTCTCCATAGTCGAAGACGTTCGCGATGTTCGGGTGCGACAGGGCCGCAACCGCGCGCGCCTCGCGCCGAAAACGTTCGACGAAGCGAGGATCCGACGCGAGATCCTCCTTGAGCTCCTTGACGGCAACGCGCCGGCCCAATCTCTCGTCGGTCGCGGCCCACACCGTCCCCATCCCCCCGGAAGCGAGGCGGTCTTCGAGGACGTAGCGATCGAGCAGCTTCGCGCTTACCACTGCCGGGCCGTCCTGTCGGCTTCGATGACGGCTCTTGCGATCGGAGCCGCAACCGCGCCCCCGGTGGCCTCGGAGCCGAGCGTCCCGCCGTTCTCCACGATGACCGCAACCGCGATCCTGGGGTTGTTAGCGGGAGCGAAGGCGATGAACCACGCGTGCGGTGCCTGTCCCTCGACCGTCTGGGCGGTTCCCGTCTTTCCCGCTATCTGCAGGCCCGGAATCTGCGCGGCGGTGCCCGTGCCGGTCTCGACGACGGCGGTCATCAGCCCGGTGAGCTGCGACGCGGTGTTGCGCGACATCGCGCGCCCGAGCGACTCGGGCGAATACCGGCGCACGATCCCCCCGGACGGCTCGTCGATGACCTCGGCTACGAGTCGGGGCCGCGGCACGATGCCGCCGTTCCCCACGGTGGCCGCGATCACGGCCATCTGTAGCGGCGTAGCGACCACGCTTCCCTGACCGATCCCCTGGAACGCGCGGAAGGGCTCTTCGTCGTCGGGAATGCGCGGAACGAGCGCCGCCTCCGTCCCGACGTCGAAGGGGAGCGGTTCGTTGAAGCCGAGCGCGTCGGCCATGTCCGTGATCTCGTTGTGAACCCGGAGCCCCAGCCGCGCGAAGGTCGTGTTGCACGACACGCGCAGCGCTTCGGCGAACGTGATCTGACCCCCGCCGATGCACGTTCCACCCCCGAAGTTCTGCACGGTCTCGTCGGTGAGCGGGAGATCGAGCTCGCTCACGTCCTCGAAGGTCGACTGCGGCGTGAAGTCCCCAGACTCGAGCGCCGCCGCGGCGGTGACCACCTTGAACGTCGAGCCCGGCGGATAACCGCGCGAAGTCGTCTTGCTCACCAGCGGGCTCTGCGGGCTCGCCGGGTCGAGCGAGTCCCAGTGAGACCGCACGACCTGCGTGTTGTGGGCTGCAAGCGGATTGGGGTCGTAGGAGGGATTGCTCCACATCGCTCGGACCTCGCCGGTCGACGGGTCGAGAGCGACGACCGCGCCCTGTTGGCCCCCGAGAGAATCCCGCGCCGCCTGTTGCACCGCGGAATCGATCGTGAGCCGCACGTTGTCGCCCTGCCGCCCGGCTCCGAGAAAGCGATCCTCGATGTCCTGCATCGTGATGACGCCGCTCTCTCCCAGGAGCTGATCGTTGAAGCTGCGCTCGATGCGCGCCTCGCCGAACACCACGGAGTAGAAGCCGGTGATGTGCGCGTACAGGTCACCCTGCGGATATCTCCGACGGAACTTGAGCCGTCCGCCCGTTCTCCTCGAAGTCGCGATGCTCTCGAGGTCGGACGTCAAGATGTCGCCTCTCTTGATCGCGTACTCCGCGAGAAGGGACCGGATGTTGGCATCGTTGCCGGCGATGCGCTCCGCCGCGAAAATCTGCACGTAGTTGAGTTGGAAGAACACCGCGATGAACGCGACCAGCAGGGCGAACGCGACCTTTCTGATCTGTCCCTGCATCAGCGCCTCCCACCCACCAATATCTCCGCCGTGTCGGCCGGGCCCGGCTCTCGCGCGGTCTGATCCGAGATCCGAACGAGCAGCGCGATGAGGATGAAGTTCGACAGGAGGCTCGATCCACCGTAGGACATGAACGGCAGAGTGACGCCGGTCAGCGGCAGCAGACGCGTCACGCCCGCCAGGATGATGAACGTCTGAATTCCGAGGATCGTCGTGAGGCCTGCCGCCAGGAGCTGGCCGAAATCCGAGCGGGCTTCCAGCGCGATGCGAAACCCGCGACCTATCAGCAGGATGAACGAGATGAGAATCGCGGCGGTTCCGAGCAGCCCGAGCTCCTCGCCGATGACCGAGAAGATGAAGTCGGTGTGCGCGGCGGGGATGAGGTCGGGCCGCCCCTGACCGAGCCCGGTGCCGAAGAGGCCGCCGGTCGATAACGCGAACAGCGACTGCGCAAGCTGAAAGCCTTCGTCGCCGAGCAGTCTGGGCTTGCTGAAGAGGTCGAGCCACACGACGACGCGCGTCTGCACGTGGCTGAATGTCTGGTAGCCGATGAACGCGCCCGCGCCGAACAGGACGAACCCGAACGCGGTGTAGACGAACCGTCCCGTCGCCATGTACAGCATCACGAGAAATATCGAGAAGAACAACAGGCTCGAGCCAAGGTCCTTCTCGTAGAACATCACCGCGAGCGACAATCCCCACATGACGAGAAGGGGGCCGAAGTGCTTGATGTCGGGGATGTGAATCCCCAAGACTCGACGCGTGGCGACGGCGAGAAGCTCCTTGCGTTCGGCGAGATAAGCCGCGAAGAAGATCACGAGGGCGACCTTCGCCAGCTCGCCGGGTTGGAACTGAAAGCTCCCGATCTGGATCCAGAGCCGTGCCCCATTGATCGTCTCGCCGAGCGGAGTCATTGGTAGGAGCAGGAGCCCCACTCCCGCGAAGCCGAGGATGTACTTGTAGCGCGCGAGAACGCGATAGTCGCGGAAAAACAGAAGCGTTGCGACGAAGAGCGCGACGCCGAAGGCGGTCCACACCACCTGGGTCGCCCCGAACCCTTCGGGGTCGAGCCGGTAGATGGCGGCGAGCCCGACGGCGTTCAGGATCGCTACCAGCGGCAGGATCAGGTGATCCGCCTGCGGCGCGATCTTACGGACCACGACGTGAGCAGCGATGTATACGAAGGCGATGAGGACCATGAGAGGAGTCGCGGCGGACAGACGATCCATGCTGCGAGCGAGGGCGGCGAGCGCCACCGCCCCCAGACCGACGATGAGGGCGAGGAGCAAGAGTGAAAGCTCGTGGTTGCGGCGCGCGGTGGACTGCATCACTGATCGTTGGTGCCGGCTCGCGGCCTTGGTTCCTCGTTCTGGACGAATCTCTCGTAGTTCCGCACGGTGGTCTCCGCCTCTTCCCGGGAGTCGACCTTGATCCCATCTTCGATATCGATCCGGATGAACTCGGGGAGATCTGCGGCGTTGATTGCTGTCTCCTCCTGCTCCTCCTTGAGGCTCAACCCTGCGATCTCTTCGGGGATGCCCTGATAGATGGCAACGTTGCCGGCCTCGTTCACGCCGACGAACCACGAGTTGGAGAGGGCGAACCGTACTGCGGCGTATCCGGCGAGAGCGAGCACGGCGAGGATGCCGGTCGCAACGAAGATCTTGGCGATCGGTCTGCGCCGGACCGGCCCATCCGCGGGCAGATCGACGCTGGCCACCGCCTCGCTCGGGGTGTCCTCGCGCCGTGGGGCGATTACCGCGCCGGACTGGGCCGGATTTGCTTCGGCATCGGTGCGAGCGACGTCGACGACGATGACCGTGATGTTGTCTTCCCCGCCCGCCGAGTTGGCCAGCGACACGAGCCGGTCGGCTGCTTGCTGAGGATCGCTCTCGGTTTCGAGCATCTCTACGATCTGAGCGTGCTCCACCATAGAGGTCAGCCCGTCCGAGCAGATGAGGACGCGGTCACCCTCCCCGACATCAATAGCCGTGAGGTCGACATGCACATCGTCGTCGACTCCAAGGGCGCGCGTGATGACGCTGCGCTGCGGATGATGAACGGCCTCCTCGGGCCGCAGCTTGCCCTCGCGCACCAGGCGGCCAACGAGGGTGTGGTCGTCGGTGAGCTGCTCGAGCTCGCCGTTGCGGAACAGATAGGCGCGCGAATCCCCGACGTGAGCGATGTGAGCCCTCTCCGCATCGAACAGCACGAGGGTGCAAGTCGTTCCCATCCCGCTGAGCTGTGGGTCGGACTGCGCCTTATTCAAGATGGCTTGGTTGGCGCCCTTGATCAGGACCGCGAGGCTGCCGGGATCTTCGGCAGTCGCGTCGCCCGAGTGCGCCGATATCAGGTCGATGGCGGTAGCCGACGCGATGTCGCCGGCGATGTGTCCGCCCATGCCGTCGGCGACGACGAAGAGGGGAGCGTCGGCGAGGTACGAGTCTTCGTTGGCCTCGCGCACGAGGCCGACATCGGTCTTGGCGCCGACTTTGAGGTTCACTTGCGCAGCTCCAGAACGGCCTTACCGATCTTCACCTGGTCTCCTCGCTGCAGCTCGGCTGCGGCCGTGATGCGGCGCCGGTTCACGTAGGTGCCGTTGGTCGAGCCCATGTCCTCGATCATGTACGAGTCGCCGCGCCTGAAGATGCGCGCGTGAACCTGCGACACATAGGTGTCGTCCAGCACCAAGCTGCACTTATCGGCGCGCCCGATGATGACCTCGTCGTCGAGGTCCCACGACTTCCCCTTGAGCTTGTCGCTTTCGACCACCGTGATGCGACGGGGGGCCTTCTTCGACTTGCGTGAGGCCGGTCGGGCCGCTGCGGGGGCTGCGGAGCGCTGTGAGGGGGTACGGGTCTGCGGACGCAGCTCGATGTACACCGCGCGCACCGCGCGCGCGACGAAGATGTAGAGAATCACCAGGAAGATGTACTTGAGCAGATCGAGCACAAGGGCCGGCATGGGATCAGTCGTCCCTTGACGTCTTGAAGATCAGCTCGCTCGTCCCAAAGGAGATGCGGTCGCCGTTGCTGAGCCTGTGCTCGCGGGCGAGCTTTCCGTTGACGAGCGTGCCGTTGGTCGAGCCGAGGTCGACGATCAGCCACCGATCTCCGTCGCGCCTGAGTTCTGCGTGGCGGCGGCTGACGTTCGAGTCGGTGAGCACGACGTCGTTGGTCGACATGCGGCCGATGGTCACCGGAGGGCTCGTCACTGCGATCCGCTCGCTCTCGTTGCCCGAGTCGTCGAGGACGACGAGCTCGGCCCCCGTGCGGCCCGGCCCCCCGCGATCGGCGCGGTCAAGCGAGATCGCTCGGGTGGACAACGCATCCCCCTCTTTCGGCTGTTGGGTGGAGACCCGTGGGGCCCCGGCGTCCGGATCGGCCGTGAGCGAGGCCTCGACTCTGAACTCGCCCTTGCCGATGCCCTCGGATTCCACGAAGGCGACCCGGGGAAGCCCCATGAGGTTCCACCGGTGCTGCTTGGCGTTGTCGATGACGAGATCGGAGAATTCCCGGGCGAGCCCGGCCTCCATTTGGGAGAAGCGGCCGTAGTCATCCGGCCCCATGAGAACGCGGAAGTCGTTCGGAGCGTAGGTGCGGTTGACCGAGATCGTCCGGCCCTCGTCCATCTCTCGGAGGATGCGCCGGCCGACCTCGACGGGCTGGAGGCCCGAGCGAAAGAGCTTGGCGAAGAAACCCTCGAGCAGCCCCTCCAGCCGGCGTTCGATGTCCCTTGCGACGCCCATTGAGACGCATTATGCCCGCCCGGAGGAGAGCAACCCGCCTGCTAATCTGTGAACCGGCCGCCCGGTCGAACGCCGAGTGCTCATGAGACGACCTGTGAGGTCGTGTGGTGAGCACTCGACTGATGAGGACCCGGCCGTCCGGGGCGAGTGGTGGAACGGGAGACACGCTGGCTTCAGGTGCCAGTGCGCTTAACGGCGCGTGGGGGTTCAAATCCCCCCTCGCCCACTCACCGCACAGGTGCGCGACATTGGCCCCGTATAGCCGTGGAAATGTTGCTCACCTCGAAGATCAGGCAGGTTCGGGGGCCGTGCGCGCCGCCTCGAGAGCACGGGCGTAGACCTCCCTGAGCGGGAGGCCGGTGGCGCGGGCCACCCGCCGGGCGTCCTCGTGCTCGGGCGCCATCGACGTGATCTCGCCGTCCTTGATCCCGAGCTTGACCCGCACCGGGTGCCCCTCGACCTCGACCGAGAGCCATTTCCGGTCGAGCGCCAGCTTGTCGACGGGAGTCACCCGCAAGCCGAGCGTGCCGGTCTCTCGGAAGACGATGTCCATGAGGTCGGCGCGGCGCTCGGGGTCGGCGAGCACGCTGAGAGTGAACGCGGGACGGCCCTTCTTCATGACCATCGGCGTGACCCACGCATCCTGTGCCCCCGCATCCAGCAGCGACCCGACGGCATAAGAGACGACCTCCGGGGTGACATCGTCGAGGTTGGTCTCGATCAGAAAAGCATCCGAGCGGTGGGTCTCGCCTTCGGCCATCTCGCCGACCAGGACGCGCACGGCGTTGGGAACGTCGCCGTCCCGGGAACCGGCACCGAGCCCGACCGCATCCACCGTCATCCGGGGGAAGGGGCCGAATGAATCGGAGAAGGTCGCGAGGAGGGCCGCGCCGGTCGGGGTCACCAGCTCCTCGGTCCCGCGCTCGTAGAGGGTCGCGCCGCGACCACGGAAGATCTCGACAACCGCAGGCGCAGGCAACGGCAACGGGCCGTGCGCGCCTTTCACGGCTCCCGCCCCCGTCGCGATGGGCGAGGTCATCACGCGCGCCGGCAAGAAGTGTTCGAGCGCGGCGCACGCGCCCACGACGTCGACGAGCGCGTCGAGCGCGCCGACCTCGTGGAAGTGGACTTCGGCGGAATCGATTCCGTGCACCCGGCTCTCGGCGTCTGCGATGACCGAGAAGCACGACAGCGCCCGTTCCTTCACCGACGTGCGCAGCGGCGCACCCTCGATCAGCTCGGCGACGTCGCGGTGGCTGCGCTCGGTGACGGAGTCGGTGGTGCCCACACGGGCGCGGAGCGCGCGCACCCCGGCCCGGCGCGTGTCCTCGAACCGGAGACCGAAGCCCCCGATGTCGAGCGCGTCGAGGGCGGCGCGGACGTCGTCCTCCGGGGCGCCGGCGTCGATGAGAGCCCCGAGGATCATGTCGCCGGCGGCTCCCGAGAAGCAGTCGAAGTAGAGAACTCGCACCTCAGGGCGCCTTCTCGGAGAGGATGCGCAGCGCTGCGGTCGCGGCGCCGAATCCGTTGTCGATGTTGGTGACGAGGATGCCGGCGGCGCACGAGTTCAGCATGCCGAGCAGGGCGGCGAGGCCCTCGAACGAAGCGCCGTAGCCGACGCTCGTTGGGACCGCGATGACGGGGGCCGGGGTCATCCCCCCGACGAGGCTCGGGAGCGCGCCCTCCATCCCGGCAACCACGATGACGACGTCTGAGGCTCGGAGCCGATCCTGCTCGGCGAGAATCCGATGGACGCCCGCGACGCCGACGTCGGTGACGCGTTCGACGGCCATGCCGAGGGCCCCGGCGGTGACCGCAGCCTCCTCGGCGACTTCGAGATCCGAGGTCCCGGCGCTCACGACCGTGACGGTCCCTGAGATCGGCCGCGGTGCCGGGCGTAGCACGACGATGCGCGCGACTTCGTGGTGTGTCGATGACGGAAGCTCGGCCAGCAACGCGGAGGCGGTCGCGGACGGCACCCGCGTGGCGAGGACGGGACCCGTGCCCGCGTCCAGCAGGCGACGGGCGATGGCCACGACTTGCTCGGGGGTCTTGCCTTCCGCGTAGATCGCCTCCGGCATCCCGATCCGTAGCTCCCGGTGGGTATCCAGGCGCGCGAAGCCGATGTCGTCCACCGGGAGTCGCCGCAGCGCGCGCAGCGCGTCGTCGACCGAGGTGGTCCCCTCCGTGACGCTCGTGAGCAGGTCTTTCACCTCTTCCGGGCGCATGGCCTCAGTGTAGGATGACCCGTCGTGCCCGACCTAACGCTCGATCAGCTCACTCTCGCGCTAGCCATCGTGGCGGGTGGCGCCCTCGTCGGGTTGATCACGTCCGTGATACTTGCCGCCCGTCTCAGACGACTGCATCGCGCGTACGCGCTTCTGAGGACCGAAGACGACGAGAGCGACATCATCTCGGTCGTCGGTCGATCGCTGAAGCGGATCGACGGGGTTGCGCGCCGCGTCGACGATCTCGCGGCGGAGCAGAGATCCGGCGCTCACCTCGGACGGTACGCGCTCCAGAAGTTCCACCTCGTCCGCTACGACGCGTTCGACGACATGGGCGGGCGCCTGTCGTTCTCGGCCGCGCTTCTCGACGACCACGGCGACGGGCTCGTGATCACCTCGATCAACGGACGCAGCGAGACCCGCACCTATGCCAAGCCGGTCAAGAACCTCACGTCCGAGCACAACCTGTCCGAGGAGGAACGCGCCGCGATCGAGGGTGCGATGAGCGGATACGCACGGGACAAGACGCCCGTCCGCTCGCACTGACCTCGGCCGATGATCGATCTCAGGCTGCTCCGGGAGGACCCCGACGCGGTGCGAGCCGCATACGACAAGCGCGGGGGCGTGGACGGGCTCGATCGAGTGATCGACCTCGATTCGCGGCACCGCGGGCTGCTCGCCGACGTCGAGCGCGTGCGATCCGAGCACAACCGGGCAAACAAGGCGATCGGGCAGGCCTCGCCGGACGAGCGGCCTGCGGCGATCGAACACGCGAGGTCGTTCGCGCTGAAGCTCGAGGAGCTCGAGCCCGAGCTCGAGCGCGTCGCGACCCAGCTCCAGGTCGCGCTCTCGTACCTCCCCAATCTCCCGCACGAGTCCGTGCCCGAGGGACTGGGCGAGGACGACAACGTCGTTGAGCGGGAGGCCGGCGACCGCCGCGAGTTCGACTTCGAACCGCTCGATCACGTCGCGCTCGGGGAGAGCCTCCGTATGTTCGAGAGCGACCGCGCGGCGAAGACCTCGGGGAGCCGCTTCGTCTACCTCACCGGGCCGGGCGTGATCCTCGAGCTCGCGCTGGTTCGTTTTGCGCTCGACTTCCTCGTCGAACGCGGCTTCGTCCCCGTGGTGCCTCCGGTCTTGGTGCGGCGCGATGCGATGTACGGGACCGGGTTCTTCCCGGCAGACGAGCACGAGTTCTACACGGTCGAGCGCGACGAGCTGTTTCTCGTCGGCACGTCCGAGGTACCGATTGCGTCGATGCGCGCGGGCGAGATCATGGCGCGCGACGAGCTGCCCCTTCGATACGTCGGGTTCTCACCGTGCTTCAGACGCGAGGCGGGAACGTACGGCAAGGAAACGAAGGGCCTCATCCGCGTCCATCAGTTCGACAAGGTCGAGCAGTTCAGCTTCGCCCATCCCGACGACTCGTGGGACGAGTTCCAGTCGCTGCGCGCCAACCAGGAGAACATCCTGCACGCGCTCGAGATCCCCTACCGCGTGACCGTGATGTGCGGCGGGGATCTCGGATCGGCGGCCGCGAAGAAGGTCGATCACGAGGCGTGGCTCCCGGGGGCCGGTCGCTATCTCGAAGTCACGTCCGCGTCCAACACGACCGACTACCAGGCGCGCCGTTTGCAGATTCGGTTCCGCGGCGACGAGGGGAACCGGCTCGTCCATACCCTCAACGGGACCGCGTGCGCGGTCGGGCGCACGATCGTGGCGCTGCTCGAGAACCACCAGCGCGCGGATGGTGGCATCGACATCCCCCAGGCGCTGCGGCCCTACACCGGCTTCGACGAGATCAAACCCGCCTGACCTCCTAGCACCCTTGTCGGTTCGGAACGGGCCGAGAAGAACGCCGGGCTACGCTTGATGGTGGAGGGCTACGGTAATTGGTAACCGGACGGTCTTGAAAACCGTTGCCCGCAAGGGCTTGTGGGTTCGAGTCCCACGCCCTCCGCAATGTGATGCCGCGGGGCATCGTGGACGGGTGTCGCGGAGCATAGTGGACATCCCATCACCCCAAGCCCTGCGGCTGGTAGTTCCGGCTGGGGTCGAGCTCGAAGTCCCTCAGGAGCTCTCCCTCGGT
>JBOGXF010000123.1:0-2447 GCA_050694275.1 Actinomycetota bacterium
GTTGCTTGAGCTGGTGGACGAGGACCGTGCCTACCGTCCCGGCGAGGCGTTGGCGCACTGCGTCCTCCGGCCCGAGGCTCGACCAGGTCTGACCGACCAGCACGACGCCCACGCTGGATGCCCGTGCTCGTTCCACGAGGTCGACCGCCGCGTCTGGTCGGGTCGACAGCTTCGAGAACTCGTCCACGACCACGAGCGCCGCTCGGGCCGGGTCCTTGCGCGATCGCCCAGTGGAGGAGGGTCCTCGAGTAGGAACGCGCCGACCTCGGCTGCTTGGTCACGGTTCTCAGGCCGGCCGACCGGCACGTACGAGGCCCGCACATCCCCGTAGGACCAGTCACCTTCGAGCACCGGTGGAGCAAGGGCCGGGCCGATGTTGGTGACGTCGAGCCGCGTCGGTGGGCCGTCGAGGCCCTCGGCGAGCAGAGCGCGGCCTACCGCGAGAGCGCCGTCGTTGACGACGTCGCCGTAGAGGCGGGGGAGGAGCGGTTCGTCAGCTCGCGGGGGTGGTACCGGGTACGCCCGACGCCCGGCAGGACGATCATGCCGTGACCCGCGTACCGGGCGGCCAGGCCGAGGAAGGCAAGGTCGACGTGGCGGCCGGGCTCGACCACGAGATCCTTGTGCTCGCGGAGGTCGACGACCGTGTCGGGCGCGGCGCGGAGACGGCGGCGAACCTTGTCGAGACCCATCGAGTTGGCTGGATCACCGGGTGGCGGGCTGAGACGATCGGCGAGCCATGCAAAGAGCAGCAGGTAGAGGTCGTCCGTGACGCGAACGCCCTCGGCGAGGCTGCGCAGGTGCTGGGCGCCGATCCGGGTCCGTCCCGACTCCCACCGTCCGTAGTTGCCGTAGCCGGTCGTCTCGGCTGCGGCAAGAATCGAGAGCCCGGCGTCCTGCCGGAGCTCCCTGACGACTGCTCGAAAGGCGTAGACGGGGTGGCGCATGGGCCCTCCCTTCGGCGGGCCGACCAAATTGCACCTTTGTAGTCCACTGTCCAGAGGCACAGGACCTACAAGAACGCTAAAGGCCCTAGACTCCACAACCGATGAGGCTTACAATGGCCCAGGAGCGAGGAGCCGCCATGAGTCCCGTCGAGACCGTCCCGATCCGTGAGGCCGCCGAGCGCCTCGGCGTGCACGAGAACACGATCCGCAATTGGGCCGACCGGCGCGTCATTCGCAGCCACCGACTCCCGACCGGTATCCGTCGGATCCCGCGGTCGGAGATCGAGCGCTTGGAGCAGGAGATCTTCGCGGTCCCGACGTTCTTCCCTGACGAGCGCGTCGTCGCGGCGCCGAAGTCGATCGGTGGCGAGGTCCACCCGACCCGATACCCCGACTCCTAACGTCAGGAGCGGTGCGGCTCCCCGACTCCGCCGACTACTTTGAGCGACGCGACGTCCCACACACGATGCAAGGGGACATCCACCGCGATGTTCCCTTTGCTCACGCGTCGACGTTCAGCCCAGGCTTCAACCCGTCAGGCAAGCGGACACGCCCCGGTGAGGAGCCGTCCGTCGTCGTCCCGACGGCGACGTGGCCCGGGATCGTCTGCAGCTACACCTGCGGGTTCCTGGCGCAACCTCCCGGGACGACGGGCTACGCCCACCCCTTCCGGCTCGTGGCGCCGATTCGGACAGGGAGTAGACCTGAAGGACGACCTCAAGCCGCAGGACTTCGACAACCTTCGCCGGCGCGGCGCGTTATCGGGCCTCATGTACCTGCCGTACCCACTGGATGATCCCGAACAGGATAAGGGCCTGCGCGGTCACGCGGTCGTGTGCCTGTACCGAGCGTCACTGGTGTCGCAGGAGATCCTCGATCAACGCGAGCGGATCGCTCGGATGTCGGTGCCGGCACAACGGATCCTCATCGCCCGGCTGATCCAGGTGGTCTCGCCGCACACCTTCGATCCGATGGATCCGGCGCTCGAGGATCCGGACGTGTTGGACGGCTGGGCGCCGGTCGAGTAGCTCCGAGCGGTGTCGAAGCACACGTGGCATCGTCGACACCGCGGGATCAGTCACGACCATGGGCTGACGTAGGTGAATCCCGTGACCATCTCGGTTGCGCTCTCGTGCATCCTTCGAAGACGGTCGAGCGGGTTTTCGGTAGTAGCGCACGTCCAAGGCAGCGAGCGCGAGGGCGTCGGCGTTGCCGTCGCCGCCGAGTCCCCGCTTGGCTGCTGCGCGAGCGAGAATCTCTTGTCCTCGGTCGAAGAGCTGCGGTTCGTCCTCGAGGAACCAGAGGTGACGAGCACGGTCGAGGCCGAGCGAGACCAGGTGCTGGTTTGCGCCGCGTGAGTGGCTATGAACAAACGTAACTGTTCACGTCCCTGACCTGCGCTGAGGGGACGCCGAAGGGAATTTCGGTGGGTTTGCAGGCGTCGCGCGGGGGTGTCGCGAAAGTTCCTCTGTGCGAGACGACGCCGCTCGGGACGAGGCC
>JBOGXF010000124.1:0-20038 GCA_050694275.1 Actinomycetota bacterium
CGCCCACCCCGGTCGAGGCCGAAGCGCCCGCTCCGGCAGAGGCGGCTCCCGCCGCGGTCGCCGCCCCGGCCGAAGCGGCCCCGCCGCGTCCCGCGGGCGTTACGCACGGCACCGCGACCGGCACCCGCTTGCGGCCAGAGGACGCGGTCACGACCGAGGCGCAGTTCACCGGCCAGCAGGCGATGTACGAGCGCCGCAAACTCATCGACGAACTCGTCGCCACCGGCGTCCCCGCGGTCGCCGCCGAGGACGCCGATCGGGAGCGCTCCGGGTGGCTCGCGATGCTCTATCTCGTCATCCCGCTGATCGTGATCGTGTTCCTCGTCGCGCAGAGCGGCGACGGCGAGGCGCCGGCGGAGCCGACCGAGCAAGCCGGAGGAGGCACCGGCGGTGGGGGGCTCTCGATCTCCGCCGAGAGCATTCAGTTCAACCGGGATGAGCTCACCGTTCCGGCCGGCGAGGAGTTCACGCTGAGCTTTCAGAACAACGACACGGTTCCCCACAACGTAGCTATCTATCCCGGCGCGGAGCAGATCGAGGGCGATCAGGCGCTGTTCCAGGGCGATATCTTCACCGGTCCCGCGTCCAGGGACTACGACGTCCCGGCGATCGAGGCCGGCGAGTACTACTTCCAGTGCGACGTGCACCCGGCCATGAACGGAACCGTCGTCGCCGGGCAATAGCCCCTCGAACCCCCCTGCGGCCGAGGTATTAGGATGGCCGCGGCACTTAGTGAAAGTTTTCACAAGCCTCCGCAGCACTAGCCCCTCAGGGGCGGGCCGAGAAAGGGAGGTAGCCGCATTGTCGACTGAAGTCGACGTCGCCATCGTGGGCGGTGGTCCGGCCGGATCTGCGGCTGCGCATTATCTCGCGCTGCGTGGGCACTCGGTGCTCGTTTGTGAGAAGAAGTCGTTCCCGCGCGAGAAGACGTGCGGCGACGGGCTCACCCCCCGCGCGATCAGGGTTCTCGAAGAGATGGGTCTCTCCGACGAGCTCGAGAGCTGGGAGAAGGTTCGCGGGCTGCGTGTGCGCGCCGCCGGAATCACTCTCGAGCTTCCCTTTCCCCAGCTTGCCGACTGGTGCGACTACGGGCTCGTCAAACCGAGAAAGGATCTCGATCGAATCGTGCTCGGGGCCGCGGAGGCCGTCGGGGCAAAGGTGTTGTTCGAAACGGAGGCGACCGAACCCATCTTCGATCGCGGAGTTTGCGTGGGACTCAGAGCAAAACGCGACGGTCAGATCGAAGACGTGCGGGCCAAGTGGGTCGTGTCGGCGGAAGGCGCGGCCACGAAGTTCACGCGCGCGCTCGGTCGGGACCGCAAGCTCGACTACCCGATGGGGCTTGCCATTCGCCAGTACTTCAAGTCACCGATGGAGCATTCCGGCTGGTTCGAGGCCTACCTGAGCATCCGTTCGGAACGGGAAACACTTCCCGGCTACGGCTGGGTCTTTCCCGTCGGCGACGGGACGGTCAACGCGGGAGTGGGCCTCCTGTCCACCTTCGGGGGATGGAGGGACGTGAACTTGCATCATCTGCAGGAGGGCTTCGTCGCGAATCTTCCGCCCGACTGGGACGTCAACGCGGACACCGTTTCCTCCAAGCCGCGCGCCGGCCGTCTGTTCATGGGCGCAAGCCTGTGGCCCCCTCACGGCCCCGGCTTCGTCCTGGCCGGGGATGCCGCCGGAATGATCAACCCGTGCAACGGCGAGGGCATCGCCTACGCGTACGAGACCGGCCGGCTCGCCGGCCGCCACATCGATGAGGCGTTGCGAATCGGAACCTCCGTCAGCCTGTCCGGCTACACGGATGAGCTGCGCGGCACCTACGGGCCTTATTACCGGCTGGGCCGGCGCTTCGTCCGACTCATCGGCTACCCGTGGCTGATGGAGCGACTCGTGTCGATGGGGATGCACTCGAGATCGGTCATGGAGTTCGCCTTCGTCCTGCTGGCGAATCTCGAGGACTCGAAGGCCAAAGACGTCAACCAGATCGGACTCAAGTTCTGGAAGAAGCTCGCGGAGCTGAAGCCGTGACGCTGCCGGCCTACCTGCCGATCCTGTTTCTCGTCGTTCTCTCGACGGCCTTTGCGGTCGGGTCTCTGGTGGTGGCGGCCAAACTCTCGCCGCAGAAACCGACCGCGGCGAAGCTCGATCCCTACGAGTGCGGCATCGTGCCCGAGAGCGGCGTCGAGCGGGAGCGTTTTCCGGTCAAGTTCTACCTGATCGCGATGCTGTTCATCATCTTCGACATCGAGACGGTGTTCTTGTATCCGTGGGCGGTCGCGTATGGCGAGCTGAACGTCTTCGGGCTCGTGGAGATGGTCGTCTTCATCGCCATTCTGTTGGCCGCCTACGTCTACGTCTGGAAGCGAGGTGGGCTCGAGTGGGCGGAGTAACGAGTGACGGCCGACAACGGCCAGCGAAAGGTGCCCGGTCGGGCGTTGCTCGCTCAGATTCCCTCGGCACCAACTTCGTTACGGCTCGGCTGGACAGGCTCGTCGATTGGGCTCGTAAGTCCTCGCTGTGGCCGGCGACCTTCGGTCTCGCCTGCTGCGCGATCGAGATGATGGCCACGACCATGCCCCGGCACGACCTCGCTCGTTTCGGGATGGAAGCCTTCAGGGCCTCCCCGCGGCAGGCAGATCTGATGATCGTCGCAGGACGCGTCGCTCAGAAGATGGCCCCCGTTTTGCGGCAGATCTACGATCAGATGACCGAGCCCAAGTGGGTCATCTCGATGGGGGCGTGTGCGTCTTCAACGGGCGTCTTCAACAACTACGCGCTCGTCCCGGTCGACGAGATCGTCCCCGTCGACATCTATGTGCCGGGCTGTCCACCCCGGCCCGAGATGCTGATCGACGGGATCATGCTGTTGCACGAAAGCATCAAGAAGGGCGACTACGGCTCCGCTCGGGTGGCCGGATGACGGCGACGTACCTGGCCGCCGGCGAATGGCGCGACAACGCGCGGTCCTTCCTCGAAGAGGAGTGGTTGTTGCGAGACCTGTGCGGGGTCGACCGTTCCGGCATCGGGGGCGAACCCCGCTTCGAGGTGGTTGCGCAGCTACTGCACAAAGAACGCAGGGAGCGTCGCGCGGTGCACGTCGCGGCCGAGGGCGATCCGCCGACGATTCCATCCGTGGTCGAGGTGTGGCCGACCGCGAATTTCATGGAGCGAGAGGCATACGACATGTTCGGCATCCGCTTCGAGGGCCATCCCAACCTGACCCGCATCCTCATGCCCGACGAATGGGAGGGGCACCCACTGCGCAAGGATTATGGGGTCGGCAAGCTTCCGGTCGAGTTCATTCCGCAGCCCTTCCTGCAGCTCGACGCGCCCGGACAGACACCCGATTCGATGGGATCCCGTGGCCGGGTCGATCGCCTCGGCCAGCTTGCCGAGAGCGAGGGCGAATGAAGGCGCCGGAGAGGGCCGTCGCCGAGCTCGAGGAACGCGGCCACGGCGCCTTCGTGGAGTCGACCGACGATGAGCGCATGGTGATCAACATGGGGCCGGTACACCCGGCGACCCATGGGGTGCTGCGACTGCTGCTCGAACTCGACGGCGAGACGGTGATGAGCTGCCGGCCGATCATCGGATACCTCCACACCGGCATGGAGAAAGAGTGCGAGGACCAGAGCTGGCGATCGGCGGTCACCATCGTCACCCGCATGGATTACCTCGCGCAGATGTTCAACGAGCAAGCCTTCGCGCTCGCGGTCGAAGACCTGCTCGGCTGCAACGTGCCCGCGCGCGGGCGCTACATCAGAACGATGATGGTCGAGCTGAACCGCCTGAGCTCGCATCTCGTGTGGTTCGGCACCCAGGGGCTCGACATGGGCGCGATGTCGGCGATGTTCTACGGCTTCCGCGAGCGAGAGCTGATCGCGGATCTCTTCGAGATGGTCACCGGACTCAGGATGAACAACGGCTACGTCATCCCCGGCGGTGTGTGGGAAGACCTCCCCGACGGATGGGAAGACGCGGTCGCCGCGATCACCGGCCTTCTGCCGCGACGGATCGACGACTATGAGGAGCTTTTGACCCTCAACCCGATCTTCCTCGAGCGCACTCAGGGAATCGGCGTGATCACCGAGAAGGAGGCGCTTCAGATGGGGGCCACGGGCCCGATCGCGCGCGCCGCCGGGGTTGACTGGGATCTCCGCAGAGACATGCCGTACGACGCCTACGACGAGGTGTCGTTCGAAGTCCCAACCGCCACCGAAGGGGACGTCTACGCGCGGTACCGGGTGCGCATGGCCGAGATGCGCCAGTCGGTCAAGATCGTCGAGCAGCTCGCGTCGAAAATGCCGTCGGGTGACTTCAAGAACATGGACCCGAAGCTCACGCCCCCACCCCGGTCGGAGCTCAACCGCTCGATGGAGGCGGTCATCCATCACTTCAAGCTGGTGACGCAGGGCTACAGCGTTCCGGCCGGCGAGACGTACGCGGCGGTCGAATCGCCGCGCGGCGAGCTCGGCGTCTACGCGGTGTCCGACGGGGGCTCGGCCCCCTACCGCGTCCACGTGCGCGATCCGTCGTTCGTCAATCTGCAGTCACTGCCGGTGATGACCGAGGGGGGCCTGGTCGCCGACCTCATCGCCGCCATCGCCTCCATCGACCCCGTAATGGGGGGTGTGGATCGCTGACTTTGCAGAATAGGAGCGGCCCCGAGTTCGAGGTTCTCACCGGTGAGCTGCGCGCGCGGGCCGAGGCCATCGTCGCCAAATACCCGAACTCACGCTCGGCGACCCTGCCGCTGTTGTTTCTCGTGCAGTCGGCCGAGGGTCACGTCACCGAGGCGGGCATGCGCGACGTCGCGCAGCTTCTCGGGCTGACCCCCGCCGAGGTGCTCGCGGCGGGGTCCTTCTACACGATGCTGAAGAAGAGGCCGCAGGGCACCTACCTCATCTCGGTGTGCCGGAACATCACGTGCACGCACATGGGTGGTCGCAAGATCATCCGGGCGCTGGAGGAGCACCTCGGGATCGCGACCGGCGAGACGACCGAGGACGGCAGGTTCACGCTTGAGTCGGCCGAGTGCCTCGCCACCTGCGACGGCGCGCCCTCCGCCCAGGTCAACTACGAGGACATCTATCACCTCACCGAGGAGGCGGCGGTCGAGCTCGTCGAGCAGCTCGCCCGCGGCGACGAGGTCCGCTCCGTCCGCGGCGAGCCCATCAAGCCGGCCAAGGAGATCTCGTTCGAGACCGCGCTCGCCGGCGTCCGGCTCCCGGCCTTCGACCACGCCGCCCGCACGGTCGGCGGCGAGTCGCCGACCGCCGACATGGCCCCCGGCTTCCGTCCCAAAGAGAAGGGCGGCGAGCGATGACCCGCTGCCGAGTGGTCGCCACGCGCCCCCACAGGGCGTTTCACGACCACTCGACCTGTGCGGGATGCCGAGTGGTCGCCACGCGCCCCCACAGGGCGTTTCACGACCACTCGGCGGGGAGGGAAGGGGGCGTCGGTGGCTGAGGAGGTCCGCATCGTCACCCGTCGCCTGCGCGAGTTCCCGGACGACTCGTGGACGCTCAAGCGCGCCCTGGACGACGGCGCCTACAAGGCGGCGCGGAAAGCGGTCAAGAAGCTCACGCCCGACGAGACGATCGAGCTGATCAAGGAATCCGGGCTGCGGGGCCGCGGCGGCGCGGGCTTTCCCACCGGGGTCAAATGGGGATTCGTGCCGAAGGACGTCTTTCCGAAGTACATCGTCGTCAACCACGACGAGGGCGAGCCCGGCACCTTCAAGGACCGTGAGCTGGTCGAGGGCGATCCCCACCAATTGATCGAAGGCATCGCGATCGCCGCGTGGGCCAACCAGGCGAATCACGCGTTCATCTATTGCCGGGGCGAGTTCGCCCTCGGCTCCCGTCGCCTCGACCAGGCGATCCGGGACGCGTACGAGAAGGGTTTTCTCGGCCGGGGGATATTCGGCTCGAAGTTCGACCTCGACATCACGCTGCATCGTGGCGCGGGCGCGTACATCTGCGGCGAGGAGTCCGCGCTGCTCGACTCGCTCGAGGGGTATCGGGGCCAACCGCGCCTGCGTCCGCCTTTCCCCGCGGTCAAGGGCCTCTACGGGCAACCGACGGTCGTGAACAACACCGAGACGCTGGCGACGCTCCCGGCGATCGTGGCCAAGGGCTCCGACTGGTTCAGGAAGTGGGGGACGGAAAAGTCTCCCGGCACGAAGGTCGTCTCGACCTCGGGGCACGTTGCGCGACCGGCCAACTACGAGGTTGCCCTGGGAACGACCCTCGCCGAGCTGCTCGAGCTGGCCGGGGGCATGGCCGACGGCAAGAAGCTCAAGGCGATCATCCCCGGCGGGGCGAGCGCCCCCCTCTTGACTCGGACGGACGTCAATCTCGACTTCGAATCGTTGCAGGAGGCCGGCACCATGCTCGGGTCGGGAGCAGTCGTGTACATGAACGAGAGCACGTGCATGGTCCGCAACGCGCTCGTCACGACCGAGTTCTTCGAGCACGAGTCGTGTGGCAAGTGCACGCCGTGTCGCGAGGGGACGTGGTGGGCGGTCAAGATCCTCGAGCGCATCGAGCACGGCGACGGTCGTGACGAGGACATGGACCTTCTCGTCGACATCGCCGACGGCGTCGACGGTCGCTCCTTCTGCCCCCTCGGCGACGCCGCAGCGTGGGCGCTGCGCAGCAACGTCAAGCTGTTCCGAGACGAGTTCGAGGCGCACGTGCTGGCCGGGGCGTGCCCCTTCGAGGAGGAGCACGTGTTCGTGGAGGGCGCGCGCGTCCGCGCGCCCGGGCTCGGCGACGTGGGAGTCACCCCGCAGCCGTCCGAGGCGATCCCCAGCGACACCGAGGGCGCGTCGTGAGCAACGGAAACGACAAGGTCACGCTGACCATCAACAGCCGGGCGGTCAAGGCCGAGAAGGGCCGCCTCCTGATCGACGTCTGCGAGGAGCTCGGCATCTTCGTGCCGCGCTTCTGCTACCACCCCGGCATGAAGTCGGTCGCGGTGTGCCGCATGTGTCTCGTCAAGATCGAGGGCCAGAAGAAACTCATGCCCGCGTGTGCGACCCCCGTCGACGACGGCATGAACGTCGAGACGGCCGCGCCCGACGCGGTCGACGCGCAGGAGGGCATGCTCGAGTTCCTGTTGATCAACCACCCCCTCGACTGCCCGATCTGCGACCGCGGCGGGGAGTGCCCCCTCCAGGACCAGACCTACAAGCACGGGCCCGGATCGAGCCGCTACGTCGAGCCCAAGCGGACGTACGAGAAGCCACTCGAGATCTCGGACCTCGTCGTTCTCGACCGCGAGCGCTGCGTCTTGTGCTGGCGGTGCGTGCGGTTCGCCGACGAGATCGCCGGCGATCAGTTCATCCAGCTCGTGGACCGGGGGCCGGGAACGCAGATCCTGACCTTCAAGGATGAGCCATTCGATTCGTACTTCTCCGGCAACACGATCCAGATCTGCCCGGTCGGCGCGCTGACTGCGAAGCCCTACCGGTTCGTGTCGCGGCCGTGGAATCTCAAGACCGCTCCGAGTGTGTGTGGCTACTGCTCGGTGGGATGTCCGATCACCAATGAGGCACGTGCCGACAAGATAGTGCGCTGTCAGGCCCTTCCCAACGAGAACGTCAACGATTTCTGGATCTGCGACAAGGGCCGATTCGGCTATCACTACGTCGACTCACCGGACCGCCTTCGAGCCCCGCTCGTGCGAAGCGGGGACGCGTTCGAGCCCGCCACGTGGGGAGGGGCTATGGAGGTGGTCGCCGAGAAGCTCAAGGACAAGGAAAAGGTCGGCATCGTCTGCGGCGGCCATCTCACAACCGAGGACGCGTTTGCGATCTCGCGGCTCGCGCGCAGGGTGATCGGAACCGGTGACATCGACTCGCGCGTCCAGGACGCGGGCGCGCCCTATGAGCTCGCGATGGAGGTGGCCGGCGCCGCGGGCTCGAGCGCGACCCTGAACGACCTCGAGAACGCGACGACGATCGTGTGGGCGGGGCCCGACCCCAAAGAGACGCTACCGGTGCTGTACCTCAGGCTCCGCAAGGCGGTCCTCGACAACCAGGCTCGGTTGATGGTGGTCGGCCCTCGTCGCATTTCCCTCGACGCGTTCGCGACCGAAGTGGTGCGGATTGCGCCTGGAGCTGAGACGAACGCGCTTGCCTCCCTCGACGTCGAGGGCGAGGGGCTGGTCGCATGCTGGGGACCGGCTTCGCCGGGACGAGACGAATCCGCCGTCGCGCGCGCTCTCGTTTCTCTCGTCAAGGACAAGGGCGGCAAGCTGCTCGTCTGTCCGCCGCACGCGGGCTCTCAGGGACTGATCGACATGGGCGTCTATCCGAGCCTTCGGGCGGGATACGACGCTGCCGCCGAGCCCGGAAGGGACACGCACGCGATCCTCGAGGCTGCGTCCGCCGGCGAACTGGACGCGCTCATGATCTTCGGGGCAGACGTCATCGCCGACTTTCCCGATGCCGACCTCGCTCGACGTGCCCTGCAAGGAAATGCATTCACCATCGTCTTCGAGCTGTTTCCGACCGAGACGGCCACCCACGCCGACGTCGTCCTTCCGGCCGCCGCGTACGCGGAACGAGAAGGAACCTTCACCAACATGGAGCGGCGACTCCAGAAGCTCGAGCCGCTCGACGCGCCGCCGGGGAGCGCGGTCGAAGGATGGCGCGCCGCCGCGGCGATCGCGCGCGCTCTCGGCGACGACTGGGGCTGGAAATCGCTCGACGACGTCTGGTCTGCGATTCGCAGCGAGATCCCGACGCACAAGGACGTCGACGTCGCCGCGCTGTCGCAGGAGACCCCACCCCAGACGCTCGTCTACGAGTCGGGCTTCGAGACGCCGGTGAGCGCGCAGACGGTCGCCGGGCCGGGAGGTCAGTACCCGAAGGGTCACCGCTCCGGGGCGCCGTTCCAGACCGGGCAGAACTGGCCGCTCTCGTGGGAGCTGCGCGCCTTCGAGGCCAAGCAGCGCCCCGGCCTCATCCCAGCCATAGTGTTCGAGTCCGGTGCCGGCCACTCGGGTCCGGAGCCCGCTGCGGGCGGGGCGGCGCCCGCCCCACCCTCCGGCGACGACGGCTCCGCTGATTCTTCCGGCGGACGGTTCGTGTTGTTGACCGGGCGGATGATCTACGACGAGGGGTCGATGGTGGCGCGCTCGGCGGCCCTGCGCGGCCTCGCCCGCCGGCCCTTCGTCGAGCTCAGCGAGGAGGACGTCAAACGCCTCGAGGTCTCCGAGGGCGACGAGGTCGTCGTCTCGGCCGGCGACTTCGAGGCACGTGTCCCGGTCGTCGTCGCCGACATCGCTCCCGGTGCCGTCTTCGTCCCTTACGACCAGCCGGGCCTGCGCGCCAACGAGCTTATCCGCGGCGTCGACCCCACGGTCGAGGTGCGGCGACCGTGAGCGCCATCCTCGACTTCGTCGGCGGGGCGACGGTGGTCATCGCCGCGGTCAAGGTCATCGTCGTCTTCGCGGCCCTCTTGGTCGTGACGCTGCTCGTCATCTACATGGAACGCAAGGTCATCGCCGACATGCAGTCTCGGATCGGCCCCAACCGGTGGGGGCCGTACGGGCTGCTTCAGACTCTGGCCGACGGGATCAAGCTCTTCTTCAAGGAAGACTTCCGTCCTCGGCTCGCCGATCGCTGGACCTACGCCCTCGCTCCGATAGCGGCCATGGTCCCGGCCTTCCTCGCGTTCGCGGTCGTACCCTTCGGCAGGCCGATCGAAGTCGGCGGCCGCAACGTCGGCCTCATCCTCTCGGACCTCAACATCGGCATCCTCTACTTCCTCGCCATGGGGTCTCTGGGCGTGTACGGGGTGGTGCTCGCCGGGTGGGCATCGGGGTCGAAGTACCCCCTGCTCGGGAGCGTGCGCGCGAGCGCCCAGATGATCAGTTACGAGATCGCTCTCGGGCTTTCGCTCGTACCCATCGCGCTCGTCGCCGGCAGCCTCTCGACCGTGGACATCGTGAGCGCTCAGGTAGGCACCGTGGGCGACGTCACCTTCTTCGACGGCGTTCCCCTGCTCGAGCAGGTTGCGAACGTCTTCAGCGTGTTTCCCAACTGGTACATCTGGTCGCAATGGCCGGCGTTCCTACTTTTCTTGATCGCCGGGGTGGCCGAGACCAACCGCGCCCCGTTCGACCTTCCCGAGGCCGAGACCGAGCTGGTCGCCGGCTACCACACCGAATATTCGGGCATTCGCTTTGCGATGTTCTTCCTCGGCGAGTACGTCCACGTCGTCGTCATTGCAGCAATGGCGGTGACGCTCTTCTTCGGCGGTTGGCACGGCCCCAGTTTCGCTTGGCTCGGCTGGCTGTGGCCGATCTTCTGGTTCACGCTCAAGACCGCCCTCTTCGTGTATCTGTTCGTGTGGCTACGCGCGACGCTGCCGCGGCTGCGCTACGACCGACTGATGTGGCTGGGTTGGAAGCGCCTCATTCCCGCCGCGCTGGTGTGGATCATGGTCACCGCGGTGGTCAACACCGAGGGCGTGTCACGAGGGGTTCGGCTCGTCGTTTTCGGTGCGCTGATCGCGGTCGTGCTCGGGTTCATCCTGCGCGGCGACCCCAGGCTCACGGAGGCGGTCGCCGTCGGAAGGAGGCTCGAACGTGGCGCTTCCTGAGCTCTTGGGCGGCCTGAAGACGGTCATCAAGCACGTCTTCCGGAAAAAGGACACGGTCGGCTATCCCGAGGTCAGACGGCAACCCTTCCCGCGCTTCAAGGGCCGGCACATCCTGGATCGCCATCCCGACGGGCTCGAGAAATGCATCGGATGCGAGCTGTGCGCAGGAGCGTGCCCCGCCGACGCGATCTACGTTGTCGGAGCGGAGAACACCCCGGACGCGCGCTTCTCGCCGGGCGAGAGGTACGCGCAGGTCTACCAGATCAATTATCTGAGGTGCATCTTCTGCGGATTGTGCGTCGAGGCGTGCCCGACCGAGGCGCTGCTGATGACGACCGAGTACGAGATTTCGGGTTCGTCGCGCGAGGGGCTCATCTATACAAAGGATCAGCTCATCGTCGATGCGCCGATCGTCAGGCACTGGGAGACCAAGAAGGAACTCGCGCCCGACATAAGCCTGACGCGCGCGAGACGGACCACGACCAAGACGCCGCAGCAGCCGCGCTGGTCTGAGGGTCAGGAGCCGATTGTCGTGGGTCCCCGCGAGGGGCGTTCATTCGAAGAGGGTCCGGGCGGCCGATGAACGTCGAGGTTCTCGTCTTCGGCGTCATGTTCGTCGTCGCCCTCGGGTCGTCGATCGCCATGCTGTTCGCGCCCAACGCCGTCCACGTGGCCCTTTTTCTGGTCGGCACCCAGGTTGCTCTTGCGGTCGCCTTCCTCCTGCAGGGGGCGTTCTTCATCGCTGCGATCCAGATAATCCTCTACGCCGGGGCAATCATGGTTCTGTTCCTGTTCGTCATCATGCTGCTCGGGGTCGACCGGCGTGAGGCACTGATCGAGCCGCTGCCGGGCCAGCGCGTCTATGCCATCGGCCTGGGCGCCCTGCTGGGGGCCGAGATCCTGTACGTCGCTTATCGGGGCGCCGACTTCGTCGCCGGCGGCGGCGGTGACCCTGCTGCCCTCGAGGCGCTCAACCGCGATCCCGGCAACGTGGTCGCGATCGCCCGACTCCTGTTCTCGAGATATCTGCTGCCGTTCGAGGTCACCTCGGTGTTGCTCGTCGTGGCCATCGTCGGAGTGATGGTGCTGGCGCGCCGGATCAGGTTCCTGTCGTTTGGGACCGCGCGGCCGGCGGATGCCCCCGCGGAGGACGCGGCGTGACCGTCGATCCCGGCTACTACCTGGCGCTCGCCGGCCTCTTGTTCGTCACCGGCGTGATCGGCGTGCTCGTGCGCAGGAACGCGATCGTGATCTTCATGTTCGTCGAGCTGATGCTGAACGCGGTCAATCTCGTGTTCGTCACGTTCGCTCGCATGTGGGGCAACTTCGACGGCCAGGTGCTCGTGTTCTTCGTGCTCGTGGTCGCGGCCGCCGAAGTCGTCGTCGGCCTCGCCATCATCCTCGTGATCGCCCGGCATCGAGGAACCGCCAACGTCGACGACGTCAGCCTCTTGCGGTGGTGATCCGAACGTGATCCCCGGGCCCGACTTCAAACCCCTCGCCACCGGCATCATCGCGTTCCCGCTTGCGACCGCGATCATCCTGATGCTGTTCGGGAGCCGGCTCGAGCGCCTGTCCTTCTTCGGCCGCCGGATCGCCGGATGGACCGGGTGGCTTGCGTCCGCTGCGATCGCGCGATCGCTCGTCGCCGGCGTCGTCGGCTTCTTCGAGCTCATCGGCCGCCCCGAGGAGAACCGCACCGTCTCCGTGAGGATCTTCGACTGGATCACCGTCGGCGACTTCCGGACGGGGGTGGACTTCCTGATCGACCCGCTATCGATTGTGATGGTTCTCGTCGTCACCGGGGTCGGGACTCTGATCCACGTCTACTCGATCGGGTACATGAAGGACGATCCCCGCTTCCCCCGTTATTTCGCCTTCCTCAACTTGTTTGCCGCGTCGATGCTTCTGCTCGTTCTCGCCGACAACGTCCTCCTACTCTACGTCGGGTGGGAAGCGGTCGGGCTGTGCTCGTACCTGTTGATCGGCTTCTGGTTCGAACGGGACGCGGCGCACAACGCAGCCAAGAAGGCGTTCATCGTTAACCGGATCGGAGACTTCGCGTTTCTGATCGGTATCTTCGTTCTCTCCGCGCAGATCGGGAGCCTCACCATCGGTCAGATAAACGCGCAGGCCGGAGCCATGACGGCCGGTCTGGCGACGACGGTCGCCCTGCTCCTGTTCGCGGGTGCGACGGGCAAGAGCGCGCAGATCCCCCTGTACGTGTGGCTCCCCGACGCCATGGAGGGTCCCACTCCGGTGTCGGCGCTCATCCACGCGGCCACCATGGTGACCGCCGGGGTGTACGTGGTGGCGCGGCTCTCCCCCGTGTTCGAGGCATCGGGCGGTGCCGCGCTCATGGTGGTGGCGTGGATCGGCGCGCTCACCGCGCTGTTCGCCGCAGTCATGGCGAGCGCCGAGTACGACATCAAACGGGTGCTTGCGTACTCGACCATCTCCCAGCTCGGATACATGTTTCTGGCGGCCGGGGTGGGGGCGTATTCGATCGCGATCTTTCATCTCGTTACGCACGCCTTCTTCAAGGCGCTCATGTTCCTCGGGGCGGGAGCGGTGATGCATGCGCTCGGTGGCGAGACCGATATGCGCAACATGGGCGGGCTGCGCAAGCTCATGCCGGTGACCGGTCTGACGTTCATGGCCGGCTGGCTCGCGATCTCCGGCATCATTCCGTTCTCGGGCTTTTTCTCGAAGGACGCGATCCTGGCCGCGGCGTGGGCCGAAAGCGAATACGTCTTGTGGACCGTCGGCGTGGTGACCGCACTGATCACTGCCTTCTACATGTCGCGCCTCTACTTCCGCGTGTTCGAGGGCCGGGAGTCCCTCCCCGAGGGCGCGCATCCACACGACGCGCCGATGACCATGGCGGCCGCGCTCGTTCCGCTCGGGGCCCTTGCGCTCGTCGGCGGCATCGTCAATCTGCCGGGAGTCCTCACGCTCGAGCATTTCCTTGAGGGCGCGCTCGGCGAGATCGCGGCCCCGGGCGGAGCGACCGGCTTCGTCCTGGGCGGGATCGCCCTTCTGGTCGCGTTCGCCGGGATCAAGGGAGCCCAATCGCTCTACCTCACCCCTGCCGGACCGAGCAGGAGACGCAGGCTGGAATCGCAGTACGGGTGGCTCGTGACCGCGGCGCGGCACCAGTTCTGGGTCGACGAGGCGTACGGAAGGGCGATCGTCGCACCGGCGAAGGCGGTGTCCGGCAATCTTGCCGACGTCTTCGATGTCCGCGTCATCGACGGCATGGTCGACGGCGTCGGGCGGGTCACGGCGCGCGTCGCCGAAGCATCGCGCCGGGTGCAAACGGGTTACGTCCGCAACTACGCGGCGACCTTCTTATTCGGAGTCGTGATTCTGTTTTCGATCTTAGTTCTGCGGGTGGCAACCGCATGAGCGCTTGGCCGTGGCTCGACGTCGCGATCTTCCTGCCTACGGCGGGAGCCCTGGCGATCGCGTTCGTGCCCAGGGCGCAAATTGAGCTGGCGCGGCTGATCGCCCTCGTCTTCACCGTCGCGACGTTTGTGGTTTCGCTCGGCGTCCTCGCCAACTTCGATTCCGCCGATGCCGGGTTCCAGCTCGGGAGCTCGGCGCGCTGGATCCCCGAGTGGGGCGTCGGCTATCTCACCGGCGTCGACGGCATCAGCCTGTGGCTGGTTCTGCTCACGACGTTTCTCATGCCGCTGGGGGTACTAGCGTCGTGGTCTATCACCACCCGCATCAAGCCCTACTTCGCAGTCCTGCTCGCGCTCGAGACCGGCATGCTCGGCGTGTTCGCCTCTCTCGACCTGTTCCTCTTCTACCTGTTTTGGGAAGTCACCCTCGTTCCGATGTATTTCCTCATCGGGATGTGGGGTTACGGCCGTCGTGTCTACGCGGCGATGAAATTCTTCCTGTTCACGCTCGCGGGCTCGCTGCTGATGCTCGTCGCGATCCTGTCTCTGTACCTTGCCGGCCCCGGGGATCCGACGTTCGACTATCGGGAGCTGCTCGGAACCGAGCTGTCGCTCGACACACAGCGCCTCTTGTTCCTGGGATTCTTCGCGTCGTTCGCCGTGAAGGTACCGCTGGTTCCGCTGCACACGTGGTTGCCCGACGCGCACACCGAGGCGCCGACGGCGGGGTCGGTCATGCTGGCGGCGGTGCTCCTGAAGATGGGCGCATACGGGCTCATCCGTTTCGGGATCCCGCTGTTTCCCGACGCCGCGCGCGAGCTGGTTCCGGTGATCCTGTTCCTGGCGGTGGTGGGGATCGTCTACGGCGCGCTCGTCGCCGCGATGCAGCGCGATCTCAAGCGGTTGGTCGCGTACTCGTCGGTCGCGCACCTCGGCTTCGTCGTGCTCGGACTGTTCGTCGGCACCATCGAGGGGATGAGCGGAGGCATCCTGCAGATGGTGAACCACGGGCTCTCGACCGGCGCGTTGTTCATGCTTGTCGGGATCCTCTACGACCGCCGTCACACCCGCGCGATCGCCGACTTCGGGGGCCTGGCAGGATCCATGCCGGTCTTCGCCGGGGTGTTCCTGGTCGTCGCGCTGTCTTCGCTCGGCCTTCCGGGCCTCAACGGGTTCGTAGGAGAGTTCCTGATCCTGGTCGGCACGTTCCTGGCCTACGAATGGTGGGTCGTCCCGGCTGCGTTCGGCATAGTGCTTGCGGCGATCTATTTGCTGTGGGCCTACCAGCGCGTCTTCCACGGCGAGGTCCGCCACGCCGAGAACCGTGACCTCGCCGATCTCGATCTGCGTGAGGTCGTGATGCTCGCCCCCGTGGTCGCGCTGATCGTGTTCATCGGGGTCTACCCGAAGCCGTTCCTGGAGCGCATCGAACCGGCCGCCGATAAGGTCGTCCAGACCCTCAACGAGACCTCGGTGCGACCCGCGTCCGACCTGGCCGGGGGCAGATAGGTGCCCATAGAACTCCCCGACGTTCGGCTCGCGGCGATCGCCCCCGAGATCGTCCTCATCATCGGTGCGTTCGTCGTCTTGCTGGCCGACGCGTTTCTGAGCGCTCGTCTCAAGCAGTCGGTGTTCTTGCCCTATCTGGCTTCGCTGGGCCTCATCCTCTCCGCCGCGTTCGCCTTTACCACCTGGGGCGACAACCAGCTTCAGCTCTCGGGGATGGTCGCGCTCGATTCGTTCTCGGCCTTCGTCAAGATCACCCTCGTCGTGTTCGGACTGCTCACCGTGTGGCTCGGGCGCGAGTACCTCGTGGGCGAGAACATCGAGGAACCCGAGTTCTATGCGCTCGTTCTCTTCGCCACCTCCGGGATGATGCTGATGGGAAGCGCGGCGGACCTGATCATGATCTTCCTCGCGCTCGAGACGTTCTCAATTGCACTCTACGTTCTCGTCGGTTGGCGGCGCCGGTCGCTCGAAAGCCAAGAGTCCGCGATGAAGTACTTCCTGCTGGGAGCGTTCTCTTCGGCGTTCTTCCTGCTCGGGATCGCCCTGACCTACGGTGCGGTCGGATCGACGGCCCTCTACGGATCGACCGGGCCACAGGCCCAGCCCGGGATCGCCGAGTTTCTGCGGACGACCCCGGCCGAGGACTACGCCCCGCTCGTGGTCGCGGTCGGCCTGCTGATCGTGGGGCTCGGGTTCAAGGTCGCTGCGGTTCCGTTCCATCTGTGGACGCCGGACGCGTACCAAGGGGCGCCGTCACCCGTAACCGGCTTCATGGCGGCCGGCTCCAAGCTCGCCGGCTTTGCCGCGCTTCTGCGCCTTCTCGACGCGACCCTGTTTCCCCTTGCGTGGGACTGGCGGCCGCTCGTGGTGGGCATCGCGGCGGCGACGATGGCGGTCGGCTCGGTCCTCGCGATCGTGCAGGAGAACGTCAAACGCATGCTCGCGTACTCCTCCATAGCCCACGCCGGCTTCGTGTTCACCGGCTTGATCGCCGCGAGCGACCGCGGCGTTTCGAGCTCGCTCTTCTATCTCGCGACCTACGGGATCACAGTCGTGGGCGCGTTCGCGGTCGTCACGATTATCTCGGGACGCGGCGAGGAACGGGTTCGGCTCAGCGACTACCGCGGCCTCTACCACAAGCAGCCGCTTCTCGCCGGGGCACTCACGCTGTTCCTGCTGTCGCTCGCGGGCGTGCCGCTGACGTCCGGTTTCGTCGGCAAGCTGGTCGTGTTCTCGTCCGCGGTCGAGGCCGGCTACGCGTGGCTGGTCGTGATCGGCATGCTCGCGAGCGCAATCGCCGCGTTCTTCTATCTGCGCGTCCTCGTCGTCATGTACATGCAGGAGGCCGACGAAACCAAGGAGTGGGCCGAGCCGGGGCCGATCTCAGAGGCTGTCGTCGTGCTCACCGCCGCGGCGACGATCGTGCTCGGCATCTTCTGGGGCCCCCTCATCGACGCGGCCGAGGGGGCTCGGTTCTTCTTCGCCGGCCCTTGACCCCCCGAGCAGCAGGAAGGTGCGAGTCAGCGCGACCAAGCTGGCGACGCTGAAGACCATGAGCAGCACCCCCAGGCCGAGGACCCACGCGCCGTGCGGCCTCAACACGTAGTTCAGGATCAGATTCGCGCCTCCGGGGAGGACGACCATGAGAAAGAAGATGAGTCCCGTGCTCGCCCGGTGGGCACGAGTTAGCTCGCGACTCTTCATCAACGCCTCCGGCACGCGACGGCGCTCGAGGACCGCGGCCGGCTGAGCCACTGCGAGGGCGGCTCCCGCGATCAACCCGGGAACGAGCAACAGCAGCAGGCCGAACCCGACGAGTACGACGATGGCGATGCCGGTCAAGAGGTATCGCCAGAAGCAGCGCTGACGGAACGCAGCCCGGACCCATGGATCGGCGGCGCGTCCCGGCTCCGCTGCCCCGGCCGCGAGCACGATCGCGATCTGCACGTAGTTCGACAGGGCGAACAGGACAAAGGTCAACAGCAGGCCGAGGTCGTCGGCCGCCACGCTCGCCGACGCGATGTTGATGAAGAGCGCGATCGCAAGCAAGACGAGGAAAGGGAGACGAAAGAGGTCCCGAACCGACGACGCGATGATGCGAAAGGGCCGGATCTCCGCCGCGGCACGCGCCATATTCGGCATCCTAGTTACCCTTCTCCCCGCGCAACCTTCGACGGGCTCAGATGAGAGCATGGGCGGCCGATGGAGACCTTCAAGCGGACCCTGGTGCCCGTAGTGCTCATCGTCGCCCTCTCGGTCCTGGCCGTGGGGGGGTCCCGCTATTACCTCAGGCGGAGCCTGCCGATCCGGTCGGTCGTCGAGCAGGCGTGTGGCCTCCCGGAGGAATGGCTTGAGCGAGTTCGGCGCGGGTACTTCGAGGAGCGCTCCGGCCAGATCTCCCTTCTGCCCCGGACCCCTGCCTACATGACGAGCGCCGCCGGGGGCTGGACCCATACCGGGCCGTGGCCCTACGTACAGCGCGTGCCTCTGGTTTTCTACGGGCCCGGCATCATCCCGGCGACCGGTGAGGTCGATCGGCCCGCGACCGTGGCCGACATCGCACCGACGCTTGCGACGCTGATGAAGGGGGCACTCAACACCGGTGACAGCCGGTCGCTCGACGAGGCCGCCCGCCTCGACGCGCCCACGCTCTCGCGGGACCCCCCGCGCCTCGTCGTCACCATCGTGTGGGATGGCGGGGGGTGGAACGTGCTCGAGCGCTGGCCCGACGCCTGGCCCAACCTGAAGGCGATGATGACCGAGGGCGTCTCCTACACCGACGCGACCGTGGGCTCGTCTCCGTCGGTGACGCCGGCGGTGCACGCGACCCTCGGGACCGGGGCCTTTCCGTGGCAGCACGGCGTCACCGACATCCCCATGCGAGACGACGACGGTCGCGTCGTGGACGCCTTCTTCGACGGGGAGTCGTCCCGCTTTCTCGAGATGCGCACTCTCGCGGAGATCTGGGACGAGCAGAACGGAAACGATGCGCTCGTGGCGATGGTCGGATACGAACCGTGGCATCTCGGGATGATCGGCAAGGGGGCGGAGTCGCCGGGCGGGGACAAGGACGACGCCGCGTGGCTCCATCACGAGACGAACGAGTGGATAACCAATCCGGAGCACTACCGGCTCCCGCCTTCGCTCGCTTCGCGTGAAGGGCTGGAAGGAGAGATTCAGCGGCTCGACCTCGCCGACGGGCGCGACGACGACGCGTGGGGCGAGCATGACTGGATCAGAGATCCGGATCGGATCGAGGAGTCGCCCGCCTTCGTCGCGTACCACGCGCAGGCGATGATGAGGATGATCGAGCAGGAAGGATACGGGGACGACGACATCACCGACCTCGTGTTCACCAATTTCAAGCAGCCCGATCGCCTCGGCCACTACTTCAACATGCGGTCGACCGAGGTCCGCGATGCGGTGGCGGCGAGCGACCGGGAATTGGGACGGCTCGAGGAGTTTCTCGATAGAGAGGTGGGAAGTGGAAACTGGGTCATCGTGGTGACTGCCGATCACGGTCAGCAGCCCGACGCGCGCGACATCGACGCCTATGGGGTCGACTCCACCGAGCTCCAGCGTGATCTCGACGATCGCTTCGGCGAAATCACGCGGCGGGTCTGGCCGACGCAGGCGTTTCTGAGGGAGGACGTGATGGAAGACAGGGGGATCGACGTGGCCGAAGTCGCCCGGTTCATCTCGGACTATCGATTAAGCGACAACACGAGAAGACCCGACATCAAGCTGGCAGGGGCGGGGCAGTTCGACCCACATGATCGGCTGTTCGCGATGGCGATCCCATCGCGTGACCTGGCCTCGATCGACTGCAGCGGCACGTGAGCCCGTCACGCTCCCAGCGGTTTGCCGTGGGGCTGCTCAAACGCATTCCGGCCCCCGTCTACGACCGCCTCAAGCGAGCTCCCGTCGTCGCGCCCCTGTTCCGGCGGGCGCTTGATGTCCTCATCCCCTGTCACGAGGGCACGCCGACCGTCATCGAAGGGGGACCGCTCGAGGGCATGACGCTCGAGCTCGATCCCCGCACCAACAAGGACATGGTCGTCGGGCGCTTCGAACCCGAGGTGGTCGCCGCCCTCGAATCCCTGCTCAAGCCGGGCGCGCTCGCGTTCGACGTCGGTGCTCACCTCGGGTACGGGACTCTGGTGATGGCCGCGGCGGCGGGGGCGAGCGGACGCGTGTGGTCCTTCGAGCCCGATCCGGAGATGTTTGTCACCCTGCAGCGCAACGTCGACGGCAACCGGTCCGAGGGCACGGCCGAAGTGATCCCGGTACGCGCGGCCCTCGGTGCGGAGGAGGGCCGGGCGTCCTTCATTCGAGGCGAGACGAGCGGGACCGGCCGCCTCGACGGCGGGCGCAAGGGCCTCGAGGTCGAAGTCACGACGCTCGATGCCGTCGCAGCCCGCTACGGGAGCCCTGCGGTCGTCAAGATCGACGTCGAGGGAGGCGAGCTGAACGTCCTGCGCGGAGGCACGAAGCTGCTCG
>JBOGXF010000125.1:0-11944 GCA_050694275.1 Actinomycetota bacterium
GCAAGATCCGCCTCATAAACCACCGCGGCTACGGCCACCATTCCGCGGCGGCTCTCATCTCGATGATCTACCTCTGCTGCGGCGGGATCACCGTCCAGCTACCCACAGAAAGGTGAGGAGAACCAGAAAAACATCACCCTGCGCGGGATGGGCGAGGCGCCGCGCGATGTCGTTATCGACGGAGCGTTCGAGAAGCACGTGGTGATCCGTGGCGATCGCTCCGATGGGCTCATCATCGAGAACGTGTCGGTGTGGCACGGACTCGAGCACGGCATCTACATCCTCGACACCGATGGGTTCGTGATCGATCGGGTGCACTCCGGGTACAGCCGCGACTATCCGTTCCTTACCTTTGCGAACGACCACGGACTCATGAAGAACTGCGAAGCGTTCGGCGCAGGCGACGGAGGGATTTATCCGGGAGGTTCGGCCGAGACGCCCGGTCGCTTCTCGATGGAGGTCACCGGCTGCCGCTCGTATCACAACGTATTGGGGTACTCCGGCACGCAGGGCAATCACGTGTGGGTCCACGACAACGAGTTCTTCGACAACGCCGTCGGGTTTGTGTCTGATTCAGAGACCGATCACCCGAACTACCCACAGAACGGTCTCGTGTTCGAGCGCAACAAGGTCTACGACAACAACTTCAACCCTTACCTTGAGGACTCGGACGTGAAGGCGACGGTCTTTGCGAACTTCGCGTACATCCCGGTCGGGACCGGGGTGTTCCTGCTGAGCGGCAACGAGAACACCGTCCAGCGCAATGAGTTCTGGGACAACGAGCGTTTCGGGCTGTGGCTGGGATCGGGTTACGGACTGGTGCTCGGACCAACGGGACCGGTAACGACCGGCGAGCCGTTCGCCCCGCCGTGGGTCAGCTCGAAGCTTCGTATCGCCAACAACTTCTTCAACTCTCCCGACGAGGACGCGCCGAACGGCATCGACATAGCGTGGGACGGCCTCGGTGAGGGAACCTGCTTCGAGGAGAACCGGCGCGCCGAAGACGAAGCGGCGACGAGCGACGCCGCGTTCCTGCCGCCTTGCAACATCCCCGCGTACGGCCAGCCGATGCCGACTACGGCCGGCGTCCCGACTGCATCCAACCTGTTCGCGCAGGCGAGTCTCGTCATCGTCGAGGGCGAGCCGATCTGTTTCCGTCTAGGGATGTGCGAGTGGGGGCCCGGCCCGGCACCCGAGGACGCGCGCAATCTCCCTGAGGGTTATCAGCCGCCTCCCGACCCCACGCCTTGCGGGCCAAGCACATGCGGGGGGTCGGAGGATCCCAACGGACCCGGGAAGCCGGACAAGGAACCCAAGGAGCCCAAAGAGCCGAAGGAGCCCAAAGAGCCGAAGGAGAAACCGAACACGTCGCGAGCATCGGCGCTCGTCGCGTTCCGCTGAGCTTCAATAGGCGTTCGTGACTGAGTCGCACAACGATCGGATCCATCGGCTCCTGCAAGACGGCCTTGTGACGCGCGGAAGCAGCGACTGGCCGAGCTCAAGTAGTTCCTAGAGTCGTGACAAGTCTGTCTGAGGCACGGACCCATGATCTGCGGGCGGCGCTGTTCGCCGCCCGAGAGCTTTCCGGGGAGGCCAGGAGCGATCCTCCTTGTTGAAAAGGGCTTGCGCAATATCCCCAACCTTGCTTACGTCTCTCCACATAGGCGTACTGGCTCGGTGCGCCGGAAGCAGCCGTGCAGGCTTGGAAGGGGGATGGGAGCCATGAGGGCTCGATGGGGTCTTGTAGCCGTAGTCATGGTGCTGGTGGCAGCGATGGTCGGTGCCAACGCGCTCGCCGGCGGTGGGGGCGGGATTAAGAAGGTCCGGTGGGACATCGTCAGCATCGACTTCGAGAACGGCGAGGTGAATGAAGGGGGGCCCCGCCTCGGCTCTGGCGAATGATTCCTCCAAGATCACCCTCACGGGGAAGGGCACATTCGTGCCTCGAGAGCGGAAGAACGTAACGGGCGGTGGCACCTTCACGGTCTTTGATCCCGACGGCAACGAGGTCGAGAGCGGCACGTACGAGGTCAAGAAGCTCCTGTATTGGAGAAAGGCTCCCGGTGAAGGACCCCCGTTGGCGGACAACATCGGCAAGCCCGAAAACCGGAGTGCGGGGTTGGTGTACCTGAAGGTGGAGTACTCCAACGGAAAGCGCGGGGTCCTCGTTGTGAGCTGCCGATTGGTTGGATCACCGGCCTCGATGTTCGAGGGCATCACCGCCTCGATGGGATTCGTCGATTATTTCAATGCTCAGCCTCCGGCCGATGGGGTTGACGAGAACCGCACGCTCTTCCACGTAAGACGCAGGTAGGAAACGGACTTGCCCTGGGGGCCGGGTCTTCGGATCCGGTCCCCGGGTGCGCGTGACGCAATTTCCCGGAACAAGAGACCCCCTAGCGTTAGAGGATCGGGTCCTCAGCCTGAGACCGGGGCCACACGACCCGCTTTAGGCCTTCCTGCCACTGAACGACGAGCGTGTCGTGGTCGCTCTGGCGGCCGTCTTTCCCCAGACCGAAGCGCCCAAAGAAGGTGGTGCAGCCAAGACGCCGAGCCGTTCCCAAGAGCGCCTCGTCATCGGTCGCTCCGACCTTCGTGGCGCACTGCATCGCTATGAGCGCGGTCGCGTAGGCCTGCGCCGTCAGATATTCGACGTGTCCGAGGGCCATCCCGGCCTGACGTCTTGCGACCAATTCCGCCCTGAGCCCACGCAGAACGTCCATCTGTCCGGGACCCAGGTCGACGGCGAAGCGGGCACTCTCCTCCCACTGGGAAGGGCCGAGCACCCCGTCCGCCACTGCCCCCAGCACGACGTGAAAGGAGCCGATGCCCGCAGCAACCGCACCGACCGCGGCCGGGCGTTCGCGTAGGTGGCCGATGAGCGCGACGTCCTCTGCGAAGGTGCCGGCCGCCAGAAGCACATCGGCGTCCGGCGACCCGGACACCTCGCCGTGCGCGACCGTAACGATGTCCATTCCCAGCCGGTTCGCAGCTTCGCGGGCTCCTTTGGCCACCTCCCTGGGAAAAGAACCTCGTCCCACCGCCAGGAGCACGCGCGCCTGCGGGAGGGAATGCGCCAGGGCCTCGAGGACCGGGGGGAAGTAGTGGCTCGCCGGCGATGCGACCGAGATCACTCCGGGAAGGCGCTGGACGTCGTCGGCGCTCCCTCCGTGGTTCCACAAGACTCGCCCCTTCTCCTCGACCCAGCGTGCCGCTTCCCGCACGAGATCGCTGCCGTAGGGGCCGATGAGCAGATCGGCGCGGGCGATCTTCTCGAGCGCTCGGCGGACCCCCGCGCGGGTGCTCTCGTCGTCGATGATCGCCACCTCGGGGATCAGCCGCCGATCTCCGAGTGGCAGGCGCGCCGCATCCCTTACCGCCTGTGCGAGACCAATCGCGGCCAAGCGTCCTTGAAACGCGTACCGCCCCGACAGGGACAGGGGGGCGGCGACCAGAAGAGGATCCGGTTTCAGCTTTCGTGCCATCGTCCGTTGGCCTCCGCCAGGCTGAGGGACCCGCTCCGACCGGGCACCTCCACACACACCGAGCAACAAACGGTAAAGGGTAGCCCTGCGACCGCGAGGCCTGCCCGCAGTAACACGTCCATAATCTGGAAAACGACTGTCATTGCCCCATCACGCACGCGCCTGCGAGACGAGGGAACGGGCGTATCCTGCAGATGGGGATCACGAGGAAAAGGGGGGAATGCGATGAACGCCTTCGTCATCGAGCTCAAGAACATCCCCGGAGAGATGGCGCGCGCCACCGAAACGCTCGCCGAAAAGGGGATCAACGTGCTGCCGTGTGGGTTCGGTGCTGCGGATCAGTTCCTACTCGGCTTCGTCGCCGCGGACGAGGACAGGAGCCGTACCGCTCTCAAGGGCGCCGGCATCCCGTTTCGGGAGCTGCCGGTCGTGACTGTGAGCCTTGAGGACAGGCCCGGAACGGCCGCGGCGGCGAACCGTGTTTTGGCCGACCGGGGGGTCAACATCGAGGCCTTCTTCCCGGTCGGATGCGAGGAAGGACGGTACACCTTCGCGCTGTGCGTCGACGATGTCGAGACCGCACGCAGGGCGCTCGGCGATCAGGTCGTCGAGTTCACTTACCGCTAGAGACATAGCTTTCGACCTGACGATCGCGGGAGTGGAGGCCCGCCCCGCTCATGTCCGCGCGATCACCGTTCCGGTCCCACTCGAGCTGCTGGGAGCAAAACCGGGATCCAGGATCGCTCCGGCGACCTTGCTCTATGGGGGGCTCACCTCGATCCCTTGTGACCTCACATATATCAGTCGCAGTAGATGTAGCCGGGGGAGTAGGCGATCGTGCCCGTGTCGGGATCGATCTCGACCGACGGCGGAACGACGTGGCAGCTTGCGCCGGGGTCGGACGCCGACGCCGGCGTGGGGGCGGCGATCCACTGCAGCGACAGCATGCAGACGGCCGCTACGAGTAGCCTTGCGCGTCTCATGTTCAACCCTCCTGTTCGGCAGCTCGAGCGGGATGAAACCTACCAAAACGGTCATCTTCGATCGAGGGGCGCTCAGCGGGGGAGCGGCGCCCTGGGCTGAGTGCATGAGCACGTCCGGCTGCACCACCGGGCGTATCTGCTGGAGCCTTCGTAAACGCCCGTAGTCCCCGGGGCTCAGGAGTCAATATGCGCGGATGGCGAGGTTTACATTCCCGAAGTGAGAAGATAAGATTCTCCCATGAAGTTGGATAAGGAGCTGTTGGAGAGGGCCCTGGCTCACCCCCACGGAAGCAGAACTACTCGAGGCCGCCCGCTGGGCGCGGACCCACGACCCATCGCCCGGTTTTCGCACCATGGTTCTCCGTGCCCTGGAGCACTTCGGAGTTGAGGATGCCAACGGAAGGCTTTAGCGCGGAGATCCGCGAGCGAGCGCTCGACCTCGCGTGGAGCCTCTGGGCCGAGCTTGGCGTATCCGGCTGGCGGCGCCATCACCAGGATTGGGGGATTGATCCAGAGCCGCTAGTGATCTTCACCGCGTCGATCGCCGATTTGGACCCGCGTCTGCGTGACGAGAGCCTCGACTGGTGCATTCGCTTCGGCCACTACCTGTCGCGTGCCCGTTTGCGCAATCTGCTCCGAGGCGAAGACGACCGAACCGTGTCGTCCTTCGGGACCTACTCCGCCACGGTGAACGCGCACTCAACCCTGAATTGGCCGGGTTCGACGAATCCCCTTCCCTATCAGCCGACAGGGCGTTCGGACATCCGAGACTTCACGGCACCGGCATTGCTGGCTCTGCGCCTTCGCGCCCTCCTCGGCGTAAGCGCCAGGGCCGAGGCCGTTCGGCTGCTGATGGCCGCCCGCGCCCCCCTTGCGACCTCAGATATCGCCGGCGAGATCGACTACACGAAGAGAAATGTTGCCGACGCGCTTGAATCATTAAGGCTCGCCGGCGTGGTGTTCTCGGAACGTCACCGTAACGCGATGCACCACCGACTGAATCGAACCGACCTTCGTGGTGTGGCAACTCCTCTCCCAAAGTTGTTTCCGGCGTGGAAGCCCATCTTCCGCGTAATCTCCGGGCTTCTCGTCGTGGAGGCTCGGCAAGAGGCATTGAGCAAGGCAGCGCGGGCGGTCGAAGCGCGCCGGGTAGTCGAGTCTCTAAAGGGCGCCCTGGAGGCAGCTTCCTTGAGGCGGCCAGACCTGACGGTTGTCGGTGAAGACTTCTGGCAGGCGTTTTCAAACTGGGCCACGGAGACGATGACGGGCCTCGCGTTTGCCGAATCTTCCCGAGTCTTCGATCGAGACCGAGAGCCCACCTACTAGGGACGCGCTTTCTGAGAACGGAGCCCATGATTTGCGGGGCGATATTCTGAGGGCGTTCGGAAGAGGTGGTAAGAGATGTGGCGCCGACGACTGTTCTGGATCAGCTCCATCTATCTTGCCTACTTCATCATCGGCGCGATCGTGTCTGTCGCCGCTCGTTGGCCGGCCCAGTTCGGCGGAGTGGGCGACCCAGATGACGTTGCCGCCGAATTCCTGACCCGTGGGACTGCCCTCGCCGCCCCTCTCGGACCCATGATCGTGTTCGCCCTCATGATCTTCCTTCTCACGCGCACCGGAGTGTGGGAGAAGATCGGGACCATCGGGGTCATGCTGCTTGCGATCTTGTTCCTGATCGGTTCGCTGGGGGAAGCGTTTGCATCCGGCGAAATCACAACTCCCCGATCGGTTCTCATCATCAGCGGCATCATCGGTACGGTCATGTCCTTGATCATGTTCGGAGCAGGGATCATGGCCTTTCGAGAGCCAAGAAGCGCTACAGAACGTGTGGCGGACAGAGCGCACGCTGGCGGGCCCGAACCTTCGGACTGAGCCGTGGGTGACCCGTCAACGCCTTCAGCTCTCTGCCTCCTCCACCGGCGGACTCCGAGTGAGAGAATGACTCGACCAACGTCGAGGGGAGGATCTTGTGGCACAAGAGCGGAGATCGTTGGCAGCTCTCACAGGTGTGGTGTTCGTCGTTCTGTTGGTTGTCAGCTTCATTGTCAGCGGGGAGACGCCCGAGGCGGACGCGTCTTCGCAGGAGATCATCTCCTTCTATTCGGAGAACGAAGCGGAGATAACCGTCTCGTCCATCCTCTTCGGACTCGGCGCGGTGTTCTTTCTCTTCTTCAACGGCACTCTCCGGAGCGTGCTGCGGTCCGCCGAGGGAGGTACTGGAACCCTGTCGGCGGTGGTCTACGCAGGAGGCGTGGTGGCAACCGTGGGCATGCTGATCTTCGCCGGACTCGGGTTCACGCTGGGAGACACGGCAGGCGAACTCGAACCGGCCGCGGCCCAGGCGCTCAATGCCCTCAGCTCTGACTTTTTCCTCCCCCTCGCCGGAGGTATAGCCACTTTCCTTTTCGCGGCGGGACTGGTGACGATCCGAACTGGAGCGCTGCCCCGGTGGCTGGGTTGGGTCGCGATCGTGCTCGCGATTGTGGAGTTCTCACCAATCGGCTTCTTTGTTTTCCTGGCGACCCTTCTGTGGGTGTTGGTGGTGAGCATTCTCCTGGTACTCGGCGGGGAGAAGGCTCCGGCCGAGATGGCCTAGGTCCCCTGGGTCCCTATGGAACCCGTCTACCGGCCGGTCATAGGGCTCGCGTTGACCGTCTTCAAGTCGATGGGGTGGAAGGTCACCACCAGTGGCGTCGAGCACATCCCGGCGCATGGAGGCGCGGTCATCGCGACCAACCACGTTGGTTATCTCGACTTCGTGTTCGTCGGATACGCGGCACGAGAAAGGAAGCGGCTCGTTCGCTTCATGGCGAAGAAGGAGGTCTTCGACCATCGTGTGGCAGGGCCCCTGATGCGCGGCATGAAGCACATCCCGGCCGATCGCTTCGGAGACACGAGCCGGGCGATCGAGCTGTCGGTCGAGGCCTGTAGGCGCGGCGAGATCGTCGGGATGTTCCCCGAGGGGACGATCAGCCCCTCGTTCATCCCACGCGCCGGCAAGACCGGGGCTGCTCGCATCGCGATCGACGCCGGGGTGCCGCTGATTCCCGGTGCTGTGTGGGGCACGCAGAGGATCCTCACGAAGGGGCGGCCGAAGAACTTCGAGCGGGGCGTGACGCTCACGGTGGATATCGGCGAGCCCGTGCCGTGTCGTGGCGAAGACGAGCCCGCCACCATCACCGAGCGACTGATGGAGCGGATCGCCGAGATGGTGCAGGCGGCCGAGAAGGGCTACCCCCAAAACCCGGACCGTCCGGCGGGGGAGTGGTGGCTGCCCGCGCACCTGGGCGGCGGCGCGCCGACGTTGGAGGAGGCGGACGAGATCGCGGCTCGCGACCGTGCCGAGCGCGTCCGGGCGCGCCGTGCATCTGAATAGTTCACGACTACTCGGTCCTTTCGCGGTCCGGCGATTGCCGTGGTTTCGACGCCCGCAACCGGTCGTAATTGAGCCGGAAAAGAGCGATGACCTCGGCGACGTCCGAAGCGTCGCGGATCGGTCGACTGACCCATCCCGAGGAAGGAAGAACATGGTGCGGTCGGGCCCGGCCGTCTTGCACGAGCTCGTTACGCAGCTTCGTTGGGAACGGGAGATCGGCGAGCCGGTCACCGTGCAGGTGCCCGAGCTCCACCTTGCCGAGCCGGAATTCGACGCCGCCAAAGCGGTGGGGATGACCGGTCACGCCGGTCCAGCCCAGCACCGCTTCCTCGATGGCCCGGAGCGCTCCCTCCATGTCTGCGACAACACCATGAGACGAGCGGCTATTTCCCGGGTCCATCGATGGTCCGCGCTGTTTGAGGCGATCCGCCCAAAGCCGCTAACCGCTCTTCAGCGGCGCAACATCTTGAGGGCGGCGCTCAGGGCGCGGAGAGCCGAGCGTGCAATCTTGAGACCCACCAGTAGAAGCGTCAGGCGCAGACCCTCGATGGCGTTACTCGGCCCAAAGCGCAGCCCCGCGGCGCTCAGCGCGGCGACAACGCCGACGGCCAGCACGAGCTCACTCGAAGCATTCATGGACAGATCGTCAACCAACTGATCACGGATGTCTGTGACGCGCGTCACAGAGCGACGGGCTCCAACCCTTTATTTCTTGCTTCGGAATCGAAGTTCGGAGTGAAGGGAGCGGATCATGCGCATCGGACCGGGTCATCGCCGACGCCGCCGACCGGGTGCGACAGCTGCGAGGTGGTGGAGGAGTCTGGTTAGCGTGGATTCTTCTGTCCAGAGGCTAGACACTTGTTTGTCTACTCGCTAGACGATAACTGGATCTTGAACCGTGCTTGGGCAAGAGGTGGCTACGACGATGAAGACAAATGACGTGCACAAGGTGATCTACCGGCGAGACGACAACGGATTGTGGTTTGCGAAAGCTCCAGAGATACGAGGGGCTCACAGCCACGGCCGTACTTTGGCGACAGCACGCCGGAACATCAGGGAAGCGATCGCGCTTGTGCTCGACTCGGATGATGACCGCAGCTTTGGATTAGAAGAGGAATTTCATCTCGACGAGCGGAAGGTTCAGGCCGCGATCAAAAAAGCGCGCGCGTTGCGGAACCGCGCGGCAGAGATAGACAGCGCGGCCCAGATAGCCACCGAGGATGCTCTGTTAGCTGCGCTCAATGCCAACGCGGGACTCAGCCTCCGGGACCTCGGCGAACTCTTGGGACTATCGTTTCAAAGGGTTCAGCAGCTTGCGACGAAACTCAAGCACACGGTGTGAGCTCAAGAGAATCGGGATGCTCCTGAGGGCTCAGCTCCGGAAGTCCTTGCGCCGCTCCGGAGGAGGGATCGGGAGCCTTACCTTCGCCGAATTCACGGTGAGGCTCGTCGGCACGTTGATCTTGCGAAGGAACGGTGTGTCGGACTGGCTCACCTCGAGCACGACCCTGTGGTCCGGGCCGAAAACCCAGGCGTTCCCGAGCATCGCGAAGTCGTCGCAGGATACTTCGGGAACAGAGGATGAGTTCCCCTTGCAAACGCCCCTGCTCACGAGTGTGAGCGATCCGTCCGGGGCGAGATCCATCAGCCGGGCGCTGATCCAGTACTCGGAGTCACTCGTGTCGTAGTCGAGCTTCAGCACCGGGAGACCGAGCAGGGTCATCTCCTTTGACAGAGGATCGCTTTCGAGATGCAGCACGCCCGGACCCGGGCTCGTCTCGGACGTCGTAAAGCATTTGTTGGTCTGGCGGTCGCGCACGACGGGATCGCTGTCCGGAGCGTGAGAGTCGAGCGCCGCCGACGTCACCATCCCGCCGCTATCCCAGGTGAACGTGCGCGCCTTCGGAGCGAGCCTGCGCCACGTCCGGGCGCGGTACTCGATCCCAGGCTCGTCGGCGGGATAGGTCTCAGTCGCGTTCGCGTCGCAGATCGTCGTGGTCGCGGCGACGTTCATTCTGGGGCTCTTGCGGCGCCCGAGAAGGAAATGGTCGAGGAACTCGTTGATGCGCGTGTTGATCCCTTTGCGGACCCGCTCCGGCGTGACAGAGAAATCGAGCGCGCCGTCGCCGTTGCGGTAGTCGTCGATCGCGCAGACGTGATGATCGTCACCGCAGAGGTCGTCCCACTCCTTGGCCTTGTTGGCGGTGAAATGCTGGAAGTCACCGAAATAGGCCGCTATCGGGTAGTCGGGGTTGAGCGCCTTGAGCTTGTTGTAGAAGCGCAAGGTCTCGATCGTCGGGAAGAGAGGATCGGTCCACGTGCCGGCCGCGTAGACCGGGACCTCGAGGCCTTTCTTCACCCGCCTCCAGAAGGAGTTCTGGAAGTACGCGCTGCGATCCCTGAGGAAGGATTCGGCAACCGCCTCCAGCAGCGCGTCGCCTTCGTAGGGCTCGCCTTGCTGGAGGCGAAGGTACGCATCGTGGACGTACTGCGGGAACGTCGTGTGGTTGCCGCTCGCGTTGTTCCCCGTTCCGTAGAGGCCACTCACGATGCTGAGCTTCTCGACCCCGAACGGGCGTGAGAGGGCCGAGGCGACCTTGGACGGAGCGACGGCGGTCTTCGTCGGGTCGCCGGAGCGCGTGTCGCGATAGCGCCCGCTCGGGACGAGCGATTCGAGGAGATCGGTCCATCCGTACTTCGTAACCGCGGCCGCGAGTCTCATCGGCACGTTGAAAGCGGGGCTCCTCCAGGTCGGATCGGTGAGGGCCAACCACGCGAAGCCCCCGCCGTAGGAACCTCCTATCGCGGCGACCCTCTTCGGGTTGATGCCGAACACCGGCTTCTCCCCCGCTGCGCGTCGCTCCGCGTCGAGATCGGCGAGCAGACCGATGAGGTATTGGTAGTCGTTGATCTCGTAGCGACGTGAATCGAGCTGAGTCGTACCGGTGGAGCCGCGGTCCTCCGAGTTGCGGAAACCGCGAGCGGTGTAGGTCACGACGACGTAGCCCCGCGCGGCCCACCACGCGTTCGAGTGGTGCCACTGCTCGCGCGCCGCGTCCACAGTCGCTGCTTCCCAGCCGGTCTTGTTCCCGCCACAGCAACCGTGCATCAAAGCGATGACCGGAAAACCGCCCCGAGGCCTCTTCATTGTCGGGATGTCGAGCCCCAGTTCCTTCGCCGCTCTTCTGCTGGGCGGAAGGGTGATGTCCACGTCGAGTGTTATGCGGTTGCCCGACTCGGGCTGCAGATCCTCTTCGGTGTCCGCCTCCGCAACCTCGTCTTCCGATGCGGGCCGGGGGAGGCCTTTCCAGTCGTTGCCCTTGGAGTTGGCCGCGTACTTGACCGGGACCGGGATTCCAGCGGCGCCCCCACCGCGCGGCGGCAACCCGTCATCGCAGAAGATGAATGGCAGCTCGGTTCCGTTGCCGGCGTCCCCGTCCGCGGCATCGCGCGCCTCACAATTGTCCTTGGAAACGAGGGCCGCGAGCGCGACCAGCGAACCCCCGATGGGCTCGTCGACCTGAGCCGTCGGGGCGACCGATCGGGTCGGTTCCACCACCGCCTGATGCGCGTGCAGGGGCAGCGGGAAGAGCAGAGCCACCGCCGTCAGCAACGCGCCGCATCTTCGGATCGTCAACACCAACCTTCACGTTGTCGCGCCCGTGCCGGCACGAGCCGGCCTCGCCCGGTGGGAGCTTCTTCCACTCAGGTTCCTCGCCGAAGGGACCAATCCTGCAGAGAACTCACCCATGGGGCTAGCGCTACCGGGACAGGCCATCCTCTGGTCCCCGCCGGGCCGTAGTAGTTCATAGGACCCGACATCTTCGGCGAAAGAGCTGCGGTGAAAAGTCAAGCACCGATTTCAAGAAGTGAGGACGCGTGAACCAGACCACCCGTGAAAGCACGCGCGGCGACGTCAGAGCTCTTGCCGGCAGTGAGCTAGGCGCGCTGCCGAGCGCCCTGAGGCTGATAGATGCGGCCGCTCCGCAGCATGGAGTCGACCAGCCTCACCAGCTTGCGAGCGGTGAGCACCAGCGCCCGGCGATGATGGTGCCGGGTCGCCTCGGCGAACTTCTTGGCGTAGTGGGAACCGAACT
>JBOGXF010000126.1:0-13499 GCA_050694275.1 Actinomycetota bacterium
CGGGTCGCCGCCGCCGCATAGTCGTCCCCCAATTCCAGGCCCTTCAATTTTCTTCCATGACTAGCCGATAAGGACTAGATAGTCGCGCGTTCCCGCGGGGATTGGGAACCGAGGATGAGAAAGGAGCGCCCACGTGCTCAAGATCAGAGGATTGTCCGGAGCGTCCGGGTTTGTGCTCGGGCTGGTGGTCGCGACTGCGATCGCTTACGCCGGGCCGCTCCAGCTCTTGGCGGGCGAAGGCGACCAGACGGTGGTCGAGGATGTTGAGGTCGGGGACGACCTTGTTGAAGGCGAAGAATGTCCGACCGGCGAGGGTGACGGCACGACCGGCGAGGGTGACGGCACGACCGGCGAGACCGGCGAGGTCGAAGATCCTTGCGAGGAAGGCGACGAGGAAGAGGAGCTCGCGGCCGGCGACGACCTCGAAGGAGACGTGGTCGAAGACGAGCCCGAACCGGACTTCAACGGGGACGGCGACAACCACGGAAAGGTCGTGTCCACGGCCGCCCACTGCCCCATCAAGGGCCGGGCCCACGGCATGCTCGTGAGCGAGATCGCCCGCGACAAAGACGCGACGGTCGCAGACGCGGAGCAGGCATGCGAGGAAGCACTGGCCGAGCTCGAAGAGTCGACCGAATCGAACGACGACGTCTCCAGCCAGGGCGGTCCTCCCGCTCACGCCGGACCTCCGGAGGGAGTCGGCGGCGGTCCGCCTCCGTGGGCGGGACCCAAGCGCTAGCAACGTGTCGGCGGGTGGGAAGGCGCTCAGCCCTCCTACCCGCCGGCTCATTTCTGCCCCCGAAAAATCCTTCTTTGGACAGACCGCCCCGAGAGCGGGATAATGTCCGCGTCGGATCGTTTTGCTGGGGGAAGGAGGGGCGATGGCCACCGACCTGACCGTGATTCTCGAGAACCGGCCCGGGACTCTGGCTCAAGCCACAGAGGCGCTGGGCAGCTCGGGGATCAACATCGACGGGAGCTGCGGATTCCCATGCGAGGGCGTGGGGGTCTTCCACATCCTCGTGCAGGACGGCGCCGCGGGCCGATCTGCGCTCGAGGGAGCCGGGCTGAAGATACGCGCCGAGCGCGAGGTCCTCGTGCTCGACGTCGAGGACAAGCCGGGAGCTCTCGGTGAGGTCTGCCGCCGGATCGCTGACGCGGGGGCAAACATCGATCTGCAATACCTCGCGACCAACACCCGCGTGGTGATCGGCGCCGACGACCTCGAGAAAGCGCGCGGCGCGGTCTAGAAGAGATCTAGGTAGATCTAGGCCGGGGCTTCGGGAGCGCCGGGAAGCGCTTCGAGCGCGGCTCCGACGCCTCTCACGACGCGGTCGACCATCGCTTCGGTCGCAGTTCGGCCCATCAGGCCGACTCGGATCGCCTTGCCCATCGTCGGATCCAGTCCGCCCGAGATCATGATCCCCTCGTTCTCGAGCAGGTGCTTCAGGATGGCGACCGGTTCGTCGACCCACATCGCGACCACGAGATTGGCTTCGTAACCGGCCTGAGCAACGGAAGTGAGGCCGAGCTCGCTCAGCCCCTTGCGGCAGCGCGCCGCAAGCTCCGCGCGCTGCCCCACCCACGCGTCGACGCCGATCTCAAGGATCCGCCTGAGACTGGATGCGAGGGCCATCACCAGATTTGTCGGCATCGTTACCGGGTGTGGGTGCCAGCCCCCCCACTCCTTCCGGTACCAGTCCCAGGTCTTCAGATCGAGATACCAGGAGTTGGGGGGCTGAGAGCGCGCCGCGACCCGCTCCCGGCCTCGGTCGCTGAGCGCCAGCACGCCCAGACCTGGCGGCGACTCCAGACCCTTTTGGGTCGCGGTGACCAGCGCGTCGATGCCCATGCCGTCGACGTCGACAAGCTCGCCGCCCACGGAAGCGATGGCGTCAACGATGTAGAAGATGCCGGCGTCGCGAGCGGCACGGGAGATCTCCTCGATGGGATGCCTGACCCCGGTCGCCGTTTCGACGTGAACCGTCAGCACTCCGTCGACCCCGTCGAATCGATCGGCGAGAGCGACGACGTCGATCGGGGCGCCAACCTCAACCGGGAACTCGACGACTTCGAGCCGATGGGCGGCGGCGATCTGCATCAGCCTTACGCCGAAGAAACCGGTGTTCGCGACGATGACTTTCTGCCCGGACTCGAAGAGGTTGAAGAGCGCCGAATCCAGACATGTCGTGCCGGTTCCCGGGACGAGATACGGATCGGTGGCTCCCAGGAGTTTGCCCAACGCGGCGATCGTCTCCGCGTGCAACTGGGTCCACACGTCGCCGTAGTGAGCGATGACCTGATGACCGAGAACGTCGAGGTCCTCCTCGTGAAGCTCTCCGGGCCCGGCGATCATCAACTCGGGCAACTCCGGCATCTTTCGGGGGTCTACGGACACCATCGTCCTCCTGACCTCTCGTCGAACTTACCGGGACAAGAATAGACGGAGCCCGGAACGGGGCTCAGGCCGATGCTTCGGAGCGCTCGTATCGCGTCAGCAACCGGTTCAGCGCTGCGAGTGTGGCGCGGGCGATCGCGTCGTGCTCGTCGAGGCGAACGACGGCCGAGCCCACCAAGGGGGACGCGCCGGACGAGAGACACACCACGGCGAGCCTTGTCCCTTCCACCTCAAGCACGTCGGCCGAATGGATCTCCAGCCGCACCTGCATCACGGGGGTAACGGCGTGCAGCGTTGCCTCGACCACGCAGTCGTAGGCGAACGGTCCCGTGCCGAGGCGACTTTCCCCGGACAAAGTCGCCCCGTTGTGCTCGAGCACGACGCGGGCCTTGGTGCCCAGGCCCGTGCGCTCCATCGCCAGCGTCGTCAGCTTCCACCTGTGAGACGGACCGGCCCCCTCGACCTCCTGCAACTGCCCGAGGGCGTCCACGAGATCTTCGCAACCACGCAGCGCTCTGACCACCAGCTCGCGTCGCCTGTCTTCGTCGAGGCTGGTCCAGTGCCGGAGCACGGTCTCGAGTGAGCCCTTCGCGGTCGTCAAAGGAGTCTGGAACTCGGAGGACATGTAACTCGAGGAGGCGCGCCTCGTTGACATAGGTGAATTCTCTCGTCCGGGTGGCGCAAAGAACATGGTCCCGGAGTGCTGATTTTACGGGCGCGGCATCATCCGAATGGTCTAGTCAGACGGCGACCGCATCGCTCTCGCAATGCGTGCCCCGCCCCCACAGCTCAGTACCCGAACCGATTAAGCCCCTACTCCGCGTCGGACAGGATCTCCACCACGTGGTTGTGGGTCCCCCGGTTCTGCCAAGGAATGTCCGGCACCGACCCAACATCGAGCGGAGAGAACTCGATGTTCTCTGCCTCCTTCGTCCACAGCGACATGTCCTGCCCTTGCTCTTCCGCAATCTCCGTTAGGGCCTGAACCAGAGCATCCATCACCACCTGGCCGCAGCTCTCGCGTTCATCCGTCTCGCGGTTGTCGCAGTAGTTGCGCGCGTACGCTTCACTCGCCGTGGGATCGAAGACGTTGGCCAAGACCGACGAGAAGTCGTGGAAGAAGCTCGAGCCGCCCGCCGGGTTGTAGCTCGACACCGACATCCCGATCAGCTCGAATCCATCCTCTCCGAGCTCGTCGTCGAAGACCTTGTGGACCAACACGTCGTACCACTGGTCGAAGATCGACAGCGCCGCTCCGCTGTCCATTTCATCGTCGGCATTGATGTTCCTTCGGTGAGCGCCCGCGGCGATCCAGTCGCTCACGATCTGTAGCGCCTGCGCCTCGCGGCTGTCCTCTTCGACTTGTGGGCTCGCTCTCTCGACCATCTCCGGACCCAGGTAGACGCCGCGAGTGTCTCGAGTCGCGGCATCGCGGATCACGTTGACGAGATCCGAAAGCTCGGCCTTCCCCGATCCGTCGAGCAGCTCGTGCATGCTCTCCTGCAGGTGCGAGACTCGCGTGATCGCGCCCCACTTGTAGCCGTCGAAGTTGGCCCACCTCTTGGCCGGCTTGTTGTTCCAGTTGACCAACCATCCACTGCTGGGGTTGATGACCTGAGGCTGCCTGTTGAACGGAAGCCGGCCCTCCCATTCCCACTCGCCGGTCCCCCAGATCGGAAGGGAGGGGTGGACCCCCTCGGTGCGCTCGGGGTAAAAGCCGACGTGGAAGTGTCCAATGTCGGTCGCGTCCGCGTAGAAGGCGTTGAACGACATGGTAAAGCGCTCGGCCGCGGCCTTGAAGTCTTCGACCGAGTGCACTTGGGTGTTCCATTCGTAGAACGGAGGAATCGAATCGAGCTCGCGCGTGAAGAAGAAGCGTTCCTTGACGAACGCGACCGGCTTGCCATCCACCGTGCCGCGCGCGAACACCGGGCCATGAGCGGTGCGGTAGAAGGTGTGCTCCTCGATTCCGGGCGCTCCGGGAGAGGCCACCGACGGCTTTACGATGAACGTCTCGTCGCGCGAGGTCATCTCGATGCATTCGCCCTCGAACATGTAGGCGTTTGACTCCTCGGTCGGCTCCTCTCCTTCGGGATCGCACAGCTCTTCGACCCGCACATCGACCGCGTCGGAGACCCCGGTGGTAAGGGACCACGCATAGTCACGACCGCGCCCAAGCGGGATGAGGGCCGATGCCCCCGGAACCGCGGGTCCCATGAAGTCGACCGGATCGTTTCCGGCCACGTGCACGTCGATGTCCATGAAGAAAGACGGGACCGCGTAACCGACCTGCGGCGCACCGATATGCAACGGGTTGCCCGTCTTCGATTTGCGACCCGACACGAGGAGGGCGTTCGACGCGGGGGCGCTCAGCCCGAGAGAGGCGAGGATCCTGCTCTGCTCGGCTTCCCGCCGCCCCTGGTCGCGCGCGAGCTCTTCGGCGTCGTCGGGAATCACGAACGAAGCGGGCTTCGTCGGTCCGAGACGCTGGGCCGGGAATCTTCCATCGACCGGAGCGATCGAGGTCGGCGATCTCGAATCGTTGTGACGAAGAAGGTCGTCGAACACCTGCGGGCCCAGCTCCTCACCGAGTCTCTTCTCAAGATGAGCGAAGAGTCCCGCGTTCTCGAGCTCTCCTCCTGCCGTCTCGCCGAACACTCGGAGTTGCAGCACGACGAGTTGAAGGGTGTCGGCGACCGTCCACGTTTCGGGATGAGGTTCCGGACACGGATTGTCGGTCACGTTGTATGCCGCCGGGCAGTCGAACATGTTCAGTCGGAGCTCGTTGATGTACTCGTTGATGCCGTCGACGTATGCCTGCAGCCCGGCCTGGACCGCTGCCCCCGAAGCACCGAACTTGTCGTCGAGGGCGTCGAACTGCTCCTGAACCTCCTCATCCGTGTAGCCCTCTCTCCGGGTGGCGATGTCCATCTCCAGGAAATCTGGTCCGAGCAACTCGGCCAACTCCCCGTTGGCCGCCCTGCGGAAGACTTCGGCCTCGAACAATCGGTCTTCTGCGGTTACGTATCCGAGGGCGAAACTCGACGCCTCGAGGGAATCGGCATAGATGTGAGGGATGCCAAACTCCGCGTCCCGGAAGACGGTCACGCCATCCGTCGGGCTGTACGTGCGTTCGATCTCGCCCTGCGGACCGAACTGCATGGAATGGAAATAGTCTTCCAGCTCGTCGTCGGCGACGACAAAATCGTTGACGAGGGACGCGTACATCTCGAGCTGGTCTTCGAAATGAGGACCAAAGTTGCCGGTCACGAGCTCGTCGAGGGTGATGTGTCCGGATTGGCCGGGTGGCGAGATCGAGAACGCCCGGAGGTGATCGGGGACTTCGGGCGGAGCGGGGTCCTGGGCGCGAGAAACGGGGGCCAGGGCAGCCGCGAACAACGCGATGCAGGCGGCGATGACGGTCACGCGACGAAACATGGCAGCCTCCCAGTAGCCTCCCAGTGGCTTCTGCTTCCAATAACGCTTCTGCGGCGCCCGGCCAGATTCCTACCCGAGTCTTGAGGCTCCGCCCTAGTCGTGTGCGATCGGGATCTCCACGGGTGCACGGGGCAAGACCGCCACCGTGCGCTCTATGCGACGGATCAACTCGTCCCGATCGATCGCCGTGCCCAGGGCGGCTACCCGGCGCTCGACATCGTCGACAACGCGTCCCAGCTTGACGGGATCGATTCCCCCCACCCATTCGACCACCACCTTTCCGATCCACGCCTCGAGGCGATCGGCCAGCGCACCCAGGGGGAGATCGGTGCGGCCGACGCGCATTGCCCGACTAGCGGTCTCCGCGGGTCGTGGCTCCCACCCGACGCGTGCCGGCAGGGTGGGATAGGTGAGGCCCTCGGTGATGAGCACGAGCGGCTCGCGCCGGTAGGCGCGCGCGGCAACCCTCAGCGTGCGCGCAGCCTCGACCTCGGTCATCCCACCAACGTCGATCCGATCGACGAACACGCCGTGATGGATGCGGCCCGCGCTTATTCCCAGATCAACCAGAACCAGGAGCGTGATCACCCCCACAAGTCCGCCGAGAACGAGCGCGATCCGGCGGGACGGAAACGCTTTCACGCGGCGATGGTAGTGGAGGTTCGCTACTTGCAGGCCGAAGGATGCCACAGACCACGTCCCTCCGATCGCGCCTCGCGCTGCAAGGCCATCAGGAGATCGGCGTGTCGGACATTGGGCGGATAGGTGAACGCGTGCGCGTACCCGTTTGCGACAAGGCGAGCATTGGCCATTTCGTCGTCGATGTAGACATACCGCAGCAGCCGGTCGAAGCCGTCGGTTTCCTCGACGTCTTTCACCAACCGCACCACCCGGCCCTCGAGCAGGGCCGCGGCGGCGGCCGACGCCTCTCTCCCGAAACACTCGACGGGGTGATTGGGCCTAACCGATTCGGGCGTATCGATGCCGAGCAACCTCACAGTGAAGACCTGATCCGTGCCCGCCGTTCCGGCCCCTGGGCCGTCCGTCCTCGCGGTGATCTCGACCTCGATGGTGTCGCCGTCTATAACCCGGACGACATGTGCCGACTCGAATCCACCCGGCTCGGTTTCGAACGTCGCGGGCGCCTGATGCAGGAGCATCACCTGGTGACCACAGGAGGCCAGCGCAAGCGCCGCGAACAAAACCATTTGCCGCATGCATGGGACGCTAGCGCTCGACGGATGAGCCCGGTGTGATCTACATCACACCGCACCCTTTAGCGTAGGGGGTAGCCGCCAGGACATCGTAGAGGTTTTTCCCTAGGTTCCAACCGTCACGACATCGTAGAAACATTGGGACCTAACCTCCTGTTGCATCTTGCCGTTCGGTGACGGAAAGAGCAACTATCTCGGTGCAATTAACGCGTGAAGACGAATGCAACGAAGAAGTAGACCGCCGACGTTCTCACTCGAGGCCCTCCAGCCGCCGCCTCCTCCTAGCGTGTTCTTCTTTGAGGAGTCTGTTCATCTCCCGGGCGCGGAACAGCTCGCTGCGTGCGCGGGCAAGCTCGGCGCGCACTACCCGCAGCAACCCGCGCCGGGTGAACTTGGGTCGCGATGCGAGGCTTGATGGCGACGGCTTGCCCCGCTCCCGCGATCGCCGCTCGCGGCCGCTCATCGGGCACGCTCCAAGATCGGCTTGACCACCGGCTCGGTGATGGGAAAGCGGTGCCGCTTGACGACGCGCCCGGCGAGCTTGACGGTGAGCATCCGCCGCACGGTCGAGAGCGTAGCGGTGACGTATTGGCCGGCGTAGCGGCGTCCCACCGTCCACTTCTTGCCGCCGATGTCGATGGTGCCGTCCTCGGCGACGAGGCGGATCCATGTGATGCGTCCGCGCGCCAGCGGGATGCGCAGCGCTCCGCGCTCGTTCCGGTAGGCATCAAGGCTGAACCCCGCCGGGAGGTGGCGGACCTGCCCGTTCATCGAGCCCAGCAACGCCCCCGGATGGCGCGTGCCGTGGTCCCTCAAGCACAGCTGCGGGTGGGGCCGGCGCTCCATGAACCAGTCCTCGAAACGTTGCGACGCGCGCCGCAGCGCGGCCAGCGTCTTGAAGCGGAAACGACGCAGGACCCGCTCCTGCCACAGGGAGTTGAAGCTCTCCACGTGCGCCTGGCGGCCGGGCTCACCCTGGGGGATGAAGCAGATCTCGATCCCGAGCAGCAGGGCGAGGCGCACCGGGGCAGTGAAGCGCTCGGGGTGGCCGGGGAACCCGGCCAGGACCGTCTCGTTGTCGGCCTGCCACACGCGCGGCAGCCCGAGCCTCTCCCACGGGTGCTCGATCAGATAGCGGCAGTACGCGTCGGCGCTGCGCTCCTGGGACTGCATGGTGGCGATGCCGCCGCCGGCGACGTCAACGGTGTTGTAGGCGTAGAAACGCAGCGGACCTCGGCGCGTCGCGAGGTGACGCGGCCCCACGACGTCGGACTGGTGCACGTCGCCTACTCGGCGCGCCACGGGAGCCGGGTACGGCCTCGGGTCGCTGCCGTTGCGGCGCACACGCGCGCGGCCTGTGAGGCCGGCACGAGCGACGATGCGCTCGATCGTGCGCGGCGCCGGGATGTCTTCGCATCCTGCGAGGTGGAGTTCCCACGCGATCGCGTCGGCGCCGATGCCGCAGAAACGACGGTCCCCCTTCCGGCGCGCCAACGCCTTTCGCATGGAAACGATGCGCCGCACCATCCGAGCAGGGGTCGCCTGCGGCTGGCGGCGCGGGGTGCGGGACTGGTCCTGCAGCGCGCGCGGGCCCCCGCTCTTGTAGCGCGCCATGGTCTTGTACACCCACGCAGGGGAGCGGCCCTGCTGACGTGCGACCTCGGCAACGGTCTTGCCTGCATTGCGCATCTGCACGGCGCGCCGACGACGTTCATACTCACTCACGGGCACCTACCTCCTTCCAGTTGGCCTGGTTTGGAGGCTAGGTGCCCCGCCGCCTTCGGACGCGGATTCGCGGCCGAAACCTCTACGATGTGGTGGCGGTTTTAGTCTCTACGATGTGCTGTCGGGAACCCCGTAGTCAAAGGCTACGCTTCATCCGACGCCCGCGACACTTACCTCAGGGCGCGCGAACTGTGCGAGCGCCTGGACACGCCCCCGAGCCCCGCCACGCTGCGAGGACTCGCGCTCGCTTCCCTCGTCCGCAGCGAGCTGGACCAGGCATACGAGCTGGGAACAGAGCTTCTCGCCAGGGCCGAAGAGCAGCGCGATTCGCTCATCGGGGTGGAGGCGCATTACGTGCTGGGGGTCGCGACGTTCTGGCGTGGGGAGTTCGTGGATTCGCGCCGTCATCTCGAGGAGGCCGTTTCTCACTACCGGCCGGACCATCACCGAGCCCATGTCACTCTCTTCGCGCAGGACCCGAAGGTCGTGTGCCTCAGTCGGCTGGCCTGGACGCTTTGGTATCTCGGATATCCGGATCAAGCGATGAGTATTGGAGAGGAGTCGCTCGTCCTTGCCGAAGAGCTCGGGCATCCCTTTAGTCTCTGTTACGCGCTCTATTTCATGATGTTGCTCAGCAACGACTCCCGCGATTCAGACCGGACCGAAAAACTTTCCGTTGCCGAGGCGGCGCTGTTGAGAGAGTATCCGCTGGGCACCTTCGAGCTCCTCTTCGTGATCATGAGGGAATGGCTGCAGCTTCGAAGGGACGATCCGGCGCCCGGAATCGCTCGAATGCGCGAGGGCATTGCCAATTTTCACGCTTCAGGCCAGGATCTGCATCATCCGTACACGTCGATGCTTCTTGCTCGAGCTCACCTTCTCGCCGGCGACCCCTCGGAGGCGCTCGACGTAATCGAGGAAGGCTTCGCCTTCGTCGAGAGAACCAACGACCGTTTCCTGGACGCCGAGCTGCATCGTCTGCTGGCCGAGGCGCTCATGGCGCAGGAGGATCCCGACGCCGATGCGATCGAGGCCGCCTTCGGCCGTGCCCTCGAGGTCTCCCGCCGGCAGTCGGCGAAGTCGCTCGAGCTGCGGGCCGCCCTGGGCCTCGCCCGGTGGCGGGAGTCGAGCGGCTCGAATCGTCAGAAGTCGGAGGCGCGGGGGCTTCTCGAAGACGTCTATTCCTGGTTCACCGAAGGCCATGGCACCGCAGACCTGGTTGAGGCAAGGGAGTTCCTGGCCGGGGCGTAGCCCGAAAAAAATTCGATCCATTTTGTCCAAGAACGGTCCATGGAACGCTTTTGAAACGCTTGCTCCCTAATCGTGTGCCTCACAGGAGCGATCTGCACGACACAAGAGTGCGATTGCTCGAGGAACCGAGAAAGGAGAAAGCATGAACAATCACTCGATGCGGCGCTCGGGTCGGACGCTGGCCACCGCGGTGATGGCCGTCTTGCTAATCGGCGTGATGCCCGCGCGCGCAGACCAGCCTTCGACCAGCGGCTGCAACGACGAGCGCCTGCACACCCTCAAGGTCAAGATGGCCGCGGCGCGCGCCTCGTACGCGCGGGGTGAGGTCGCAAAGATCAAGGTCACGGTAACGCGCGAGATTGCCGGACAGGAAACTCAGGCGGGGGCCGGAACTCACGTTGTGGTGTCGGCAGAGGCCGGCGAGGTGGCGCTGTGGGGCGGCGGGACCACCGGCGAGGACGGGAAGGCAGTCGTGAAGGTCAAGGTCCTGCGGGCCGCCCCGACCGGACCGGCGGACGGATTCGGCTATGCGTGGAGGGAGATCGCGGATGCGCCGTGCCTCCGAGCGCGGGAGGACGGCCACGTCGAGCTCGCCAAGCTGTTCCGGATCACGAGATGACCTCGAGCGTCAGAGCCGTGACCGACACAGAGCGTCCGTCAAGTTGTGTAAATAGCCTCGAGGGGATGGCTCCTCCTTCGGTTCCACTCACCTCCTAACGCTCCGACGATCCGCTCTGCCGATTCCTCGTTGGTGAACGCGCCGATCGGTCGCTGTCGTTGCCGGATGAAGCGGAAGCCGCGTTCGGCGACGTTGTTGGTCCGGATCTTCGACCAGTCTTCTTGCGGGAAGTCATAGAAAGTCAAGGCGCGGTCGATCTTGTCGGCGAGACACCGCACCGCCCGATCTTCGGACACGATCCACTTCGTCGTGAACACCTCGAAGTTCGCCATCGCCGTTGTGCGATCGGGCGAGTCCCAGATCGAGCGCAAGTCCTCGCCGACCTCGGCCTTGTTGCGGGCTCGGACCTTGGCCATGACGTTGCGAGCGACGTGCATGATGCAGCGCTGGATCGGGACATCGGAAAAGCGGGTGGCAAGCGCGGCCTCGAGCCCGCCGGCGCCGTCGACGACGATGAGTTCGACCGAGCGCAGCCCCCTCTTTCTGAGGTCGTCTAAGAGCATGCCCCACTCGCCTTCGGATTCTGATTCCCCGAGGCGATAGCCGAGCAGACGCTCGCTGCCGTCGGTGAGGATGGCGAAGGCGGCGAGCAGCTGCTTGTCCAAGAGGCCCAGCTCGGAGGCCATCTTGTGGGCCTGGCCGTCCAAGAACAGGTAGCGGATCTGGGCTGGGATCTCGCCCTCGTTGATCGCCTTGCCCTCATCCTCGAAGGACTCGGTGACGCGCGATGTGGTCGACCTCCCCACCTTCTTGCCCCACAGGTCCTTGGACACGCGCTCGACATTTCTCGCCGAGCAGCCGTAGAGGAACAGCTGGCCGATCAACCGGTCGAGCTCGTAGGTGCGGCGCTCGTAGCGGTCGAAGGTCTGCCACTCGCCCGGGGAAGAGCCGTCGGGCATGACCACGCGCGGGACCTCGAGGTCCTCGATCGGGCCCCAAGTGGTGTGCAGGTCGCGCGTGTAGGTGCCGTTGCGGTGGCCGCGCCGCTCCGGGGTGCGTTCGTGACGGGTCGCCTGGAGACGCTCGGTGCGCTCGTCCTCCAAGGCCATCTCAACCAGCCGCTTCAGGACCGCGCGCACAGAGCTAGAGATGCCGAGCCAGATCGCTTCCTGAACGTTCTCGATGATCTCTAGCGGCAATGGCGTGCGGGAGATCCTCGACTCCTCGATGGTGTTCAGATACCGTGCCTCCACGGGTGGTTCTCCTTTCCGTTCGTCTTGCTGGACGCTTGGAAAGGAACCACCCCCTTTTCATTCAGAGGCGGATTTCCACAAGATTCGGGACGCTACCGACCGACACTTTGATTGACGTCAGTCGCGAGCCGGCACTGGTTGATGGCTTCCATGGGGATGTTGCCAAGCCGACCGGGTTCGGGCGCGGGAGAACACTTGCGCTCGTCACGCTTTGCGCCCTCTCTGGCGTTGCCTGGGTCTCGGCGCTGATTAAGACTTTCGCCGGCCTACGGCCCGGCTCGGCGACCGCATCGAAGGATCAGTTCCTGCAGCGACCCGAGGAGCCTTAGGTCGTCGGAGTGGCGATCGTGGTCGTCCTGATGGTGGCAATCGCCACGGCGGCAGCAGCGGTGGCCTTGCGGCGCCACGCCACGCACGCTGCCATCGAATCCCTCGCCGAGACGGGCAGACCTAATCACGGAGCCACATTTCCATACAACTTGTCACAGAACGCTCCATAGAACGCTTTTGGAACGCTTGCTCTGTAATCGTGTACCTCACAGAGGCGACCGCACGACAGAAAAGTGCGATGGCTCGAGGAACCGAGAAGGGAGAAAGGGCATGAAGACCCACTCGATACGACAGCCGACGAACGCCGGCAGGGCCATCGTGAGGGTCAGGATCAAGCGGGGCGCCCCGACCCGACCGGCGGACGGACTCGGCTACGCGTGGCGGGAGCTCGCACTGGGGCCGTGCTTGGGGGAGGGCGGCCATGTCGACGTCGCCGGGTTGTTCCGGATCACGAGATGACCGCGAGCGTCAGAGCCGTGACCGACACCTTCATGAGTCCGGGGCCTTCGGGTTGGAAGCGACCCAGCAAAGGGTGGCCGAGCCTGACCCCAACCGAGCTCAAGATCATTGAGCTCGTCTGCGAAGGGCACAGCAACCCAGAGATCGCTCGGCGCCTGTCGGTTTCCGCGCGAACCATCCAGGCCCATCTCACAAACGTTTACCGGAAGCTCGATGTGGGAGGCCGCACCGAGCTGGTTGCTCTCGCGGTGCGCCGCGAAAGAGGAGGTGAACACGAAGACCTACAAGGACAAAGCGGGACCTTTCGTGACACATCGGACTGAAAGATACGCGGGTGCGCCTACAGGAATGTCCGCTTGTGACGCAAAAGAACGAGTCACGGCTTCATTGGTACGGCCGCCAAGGCACGTTTCTAGTTCAGGGGGGAATCTCATGAAAAGGATGTTATTCATCGAGCGTCAGGGGCCGGACCTCGAGAGGCGGCTGCATCGCCTCCTGGTCGGCAGGCCGATGGGGGCCGTGGTGGCTCTCGGCGCTCTCCTCGTTGTGTCGCTTTCCCTCGGCCCGGCGTCCGCCGCGAAGAAGACGTCATGCTCCAAGTTCAAGCCCAAGCCGCCGGCGTCGGCGTCCGAGCACGCGGCGGAGGTGCCCGACCTCGAGGTGCACAAGGTCACGGACAAGGCGACTAAGGGTCCACGAAAGTTTAACTCGCGCGATATAGTGTTGGCGGGTGGAGATTGGCGAGGATCCGCTCGCTGGGTTCTTCTCTCTGGTGATGCCATTGCTGGATGAGCGTCAACGGCGGGTAGTGG
>JBOGXF010000127.1:0-14993 GCA_050694275.1 Actinomycetota bacterium
ACGGGGGCAAGTCCCGGCCCCTAGACCTTATCGGCCCGGGAGCCAGCGGATAGCATTCGGACGTGACCGGCAAGAGCATCCTCATCTGCGACGACGACCCTGTCATCTTGCGCCTGCTTCAGGTCAATCTCGAGCTGGAGGGTTACGAGGCGATCCTCGCCCATCACGGTGAGGAGGCATATTCGCTCGCCGCCGATCGGATGCCAGATCTCGTGATCCTCGACATCATGATGCCCCGGCTGGACGGCTACCAGACGTGCGAGAAACTCAAGGCAGATGACAAAACCAAGGACATCCCGATCGTGTTCCTGTCCGCCAAGGCACAGCAGTCCGACATCGAGAAGGGGAGGGCCTACGGCGTGTCCGAGTACCTGACCAAGCCGTTCGATCCCTCAGAGCTGCTCGAGGTCGTCGATCGGCTCGTCGGTTGAACCCGGGCCCGTGATCGTCGAGCGCCTGGAAGATCTCGTCCGCACCGCTCTCGAGGCGGCGCGCCGGGATGGGGTGCTTTCGTTCGAAACGCCTCCCGCCCTTTCTTTCGAGCGACCGAAGCGCAGAGAACACGGGGACTGGGCGACCAACGTCGCGTTGACCGCGGCCAGGGGACAAGGCAACCCAAGGGAGATCGCGCAGGCCCTCATCGACCGCCTCCCGGACACCGATCTCGTGGTGAAAAGCGAGGTTGCGGGACCGGGGTTCATCAACTTCCACCTCTCGGACAAGTGGCTGCACGAGGCAGTGCGCAGCGCCGCCGATCCAGACTCCGGGTTCGGTCGGAGCGACGTAGGCGCGGGGAAAAGGGTCAACGTCGAGTACGTCTCCGCCAATCCCACCGGCCCGATCAACGTCGTCAGCGGGCGGCACGCCGCGGTCGGGGACGCGATCGCCAACCTGCTGGAGGCCACCGGTCACGCGGTCACGCGGGAGTACTACGTCAACGATGCCGGCCGCCAGATCCGCCTGTTCGCGGAGTCGATCGAGGCCCGGTACCTCCAACGTTTTGGGCGCGAGGCGAATCTGCCCGAGGAGGGATACCAGGGGGACTACGTCGCGGGGCTCGCCGACGAGATCGCGGAGGAGATCGGCGACGAGCTCGTTGACGTCTCGGTCCAGAAAAGGGTCGAGACGACACGGCAGCTCGGGCTCGATCGCATGCTGGACCAGATGCGGGCTTCGCTCGAACGCTTCGGCACGAAGTACGAGGTGTGGCAGAGAGAGAGCGAGTTGCATCAAAGGGGCCTGCTCGAAGAGGGCATCGCCCGGCTGAAAGAGAAGGGCCTGGTCGAGGAGCGCGAGGGAGCGGTGTGGTTCAGGTCGTCGGACTTCGGCGACGACAAGGACCGCGTTCTTGTGCGCGCCGGTGGGGAGCCGACCTACTTCGCGGCCGATGTCGGCTACCTGCTGCACAAGTTCGGGCGCGGTTACGAGGCTCTCATCTATCTCTGGGGAGCGGGGCATCACGGGGCGGTCCCGCGCCTGATGGCGGCCGCCGAGGGTCTCGGCTTCGACCGAGAGCGGGTCGAGGTTCCGCTCGTTCAAACCGTCCGCCTTCGGCGCGGGGGAGAGGCCGTGATCGCGTCCAAGCGCAAGGGCAACGTCATCCCGCTCGACGACCTCGTCGACGAGGTCGGTGTGGACGCGGCCCGCTACACGTTTCTAACGCGCTCGATCGATGCGCCGCTCGACTTCGACATCGAGCTCGTCAAGGAGCAAGCGCCCGAGAATCCCGTCTATTACGTGCAGTACGCGCATGCGCGCATCTGCTCGATCCTGCGCAAGGCCGGCGAACCGAATCTCGACACCGACGCGACTGCACTCGAGCGACTCTCTCATCCCAGCGAATCCGCGCTGATGCGGAAGATCGCGGCTTACGAAGAAACCATCATAGATGCCGCGACCCAGCGCGCTCCGCAGAAGGTAACGCGCTACGTCGAGGAGCTCGCGTCGACGTTCAGCGCGTTCTACCGCGACTGTCAGGTCATCTCCGATGATGACGAGTTGACCCATGCGCGCTTGACGCTCTGCCTCGCGACCAAATCCGTGATCGCCGGTGGGCTCGGTGTGCTCGGAGTGACCGCGCCGGAAAGGATGTGACGTGGAGTTCGTACAGGTCGACGTCTTCGCAGATGAGGTGTACGGCGGCAATCCGCTCGCCGTCTTCTTGGACGCGGAGGACCTCTCGCGGCTGCAGATGCAAGCGATCGCGCGGGAGATGAACCTGTCGGAGTCCGCCTTCGTCATCCGGGCGTCCGACGACTCCTACGACGTGCGCATCTTTACGCCGGCAGAGGAGCTCGCTTTCGCCGGGCATCCCACCATCGGAACGGCGTGGGTCCTCCGGCATCTCGAACGGGTAAAAGGGGACGAGCTCACCCAGCACACCGCAAGAGGACAGACGGCCTTGCGCGTCGACGGGGATTGTCTCTGGTTCACGCGCAGCGGCGCGGTCGAGCCGGATCTGGACGAGCGAGCACCGGACGTCTCCCACCGCATCGCCCGCGCCCTCGGAATCGGGCCGGAGGAGGTGGAGCTGGAGGCGCGCGAGCTCGGCCGCTCGGGGCGGCTTCGCCCCGCGTTCTCGGACGCGGGACTGCGCCAGCTCATGGTGCCGGTCAGAGACGTCGAGGTGCTGTCGCGCTGCCGGGTTCCCGGCGACCTCGAGGAACTGGCCCGCGACGGCGTCTATTGCTTCACCGCACTGCAGGCGGGGCGGGTCCGGGCTCGCGGCCTTTTCCCCGGTTTCGGCGTCCCCGAGGATCCCGGCACCGGATCGGCCGGAGCGGCCCTTGGCCTCTATCTCGCGGACCGTATCGGGCCCATCGGGTTCGAGATCGTTCAGGGGGTCGAGATAGCTCGTCCGTCGCGCATCTTCGTCAAGGCCGAGAAGGGATCGGTCGAGGTCGGAGGGAAGTGCCACCTCGTCTTGACCGGCCGGCTCGAACGTCTTCCGTAGTCCGCTTACGCTTAACGAATGGAAGGCATCCTGCCCGACACCGCGCGCGTGTCCTCCGACGGCCACCTCATCGTCGGCGATTGCGACACGGTTGAACTCGCCGAACGGTTCGGAACACCGCTTGTCGTCTTCGACAGGCACACCTTCGAGGCGCGAGCGCGCTCGTTCGCATCGGCCGTCGGCGCACCCAACGTCTTCTACGCGGGCAAGGCCTTTCTCTGCGTCGCTTTATGCGAGCTCGTCGATTCGCTCGGTCTTGGACTCGATGTCTGTACCGGGGGGGAGCTGGCGACCGCGCGGTCGACTTCGTTTCCTGCCGAACGCATTCTGTTTCACGGGAACAACAAGTCATCCGCCGAGCTCGACGAGGCACGCCAAGCGAGAGTCGGGCGCATCGTGGTCGACTCCTTTGAAGAGATGGAAAGGATCGCGCGCTCCGGCGTCGAGACGAGGCTGCTCGTGCGCGTCACCCCGGGAGTCGAGGCGCACACGCACGAGTTCGTGCAAACGGGACAAGAGGATTCGAAGTTCGGGTTCAGCCTCGCCGACGGCATCGCCCTCGACGCGGTCAAGCGTGCGAAGGAGCTTCCCGGCTGCGAGCTCGTTGGAGTCCACGCGCACATCGGTTCGCAGATCTTCGAGCTCGCCGCGTTCGACCTCGCGGTCAAGCGGCTGGCAGAGTTCTGCGCGGACGCCCGTGACGCGCACGGATTCGTCCCGTCAGAGCTGAATCTCGGTGGGGGGCTCGGCATCGCCCACACGCGCGACGAGCTGACGCCCGAGCCCAGCGAGTCGACCGAGACGATCCTCGCTGCGGTCGAACGCGAGTTCCCGGCGCGGGGCCTCGACGTCCCCCAGGTAATGGTCGAGCCGGGGAGGGCCATCGTTGGGGCCGCGACGGTGACGCTCTACAGGGTCGGCACGATCAAGCGGATCCCGGGGGTCCGCACCTACGTCTCGGTGGACGGCGGTATGAGCGACAACATCCGTCCCGCCCTGTACGGGGCTCGCTACGAGGCGAGTCTCGCCAACCGCATGGATGCGGCCCCCGGCCCCCGGGTCACCGTGGTCGGGAAGCACTGCGAGTCGGGAGACGTCCTGATCAAGGACGTCCACTTGCCCGACGACGTCGCCCCCGGGGACCTCGTCTGCATCCCCGCGACCGGTGCCTACACCTATTCAATGGCGTCCAACTACAACCGGGTGCCGCGGCCCCCGGTGGTCATGGCGGCGGGGGGCGACGCGACCGTCATCGTCGCGGCGGAGACCGACGACGATCTGCTCCGCCTCGACCGCCGCCTCGACGGCTCGAACCTCTAGCCCCGAGGGCGTTTCAAACCGAGGCAAAGCGGGCAAAATGACTCCCCGCTAGGACGGAGTGGGCCGGCGCGGCCCGACGATGTGCCGGGGGCCCCAGGACAAGAGAGGAGAGCGGATGAACCGTCTACGTATCGCTGCGGTGGTGGTCACCGTAGTGGCAATTGGCTTCGTGCCGCTTCAGGCGTCGGCCGATCACGTCAACTTCATTCCCGACGCTCAGGACTGTCTCGAGATGGCGGCGCCGGGCGGGACCTTCACCGATCCCGACCAGGCCGACCGGGGGGCCGAGTGCGTGAGCGACGGCAACCCGGCCAACGGCGTCGAGTACTACCTCGGGGGCGAGGCGCAGACCGAGGCGGCCTATGAGGACGATCCGGAACATGTCCCGGGGGATGCGTGCGGGGCGCTGGTCGTAGCCGGGCAGGTCCTGACGGCGACGCGACCCGACAACCCCGATACCGCCGCGGACGAACGCCTCGACTGGGACTGGCTGCACCTGCACGACCCCGACGGGGTGCCCGACAGCGGCGACGAGTTCCAGCACCACCACACCTGCGACTAGAGCGCGCAAGTGGGCGAGATTGCCCCCGGGATCCGGGGCTGATCTCGCCCACCTGGCGGGGCCCGGGGGAGCGGACAGTACATTTGCTGCATGGCCTCCGCACCCTCACCCCCCCAGCGCGTCGTCCTGAACCGCCCCGTGCGGGTGGGGCTGCTCGGCTGCGGGATCGTCGGCGGGGCGACCGCCCGCATCCTCCACGAGCAGGCCGGTGAGCTGTCCCGCCGGGCCGGTCTGCCGATCGAGCTCGTCAGGGTCGCGGTGCGCAGCCTGTCCAAGCCGCGTGCCGTCGATCTCCCCGCCGACAAGTGGACGACCGACCCGTGGGAGATCGTGGGCGACGACTCGATCGACGTGGTGGTGGAGGCGATCGGCGGGATCGAGCCGGCGCGCGATCTGATCGTCGCCGCGCTCGACTCCTCCAAGCACGTCGTGACCGCGAACAAAGAGCTCATGTCCAGCCTCGGTCAAGAAGTGATGGGTGCGGCTGAGCGAAACGGGGTCGACCTGTTGTTCGAGGGGTCGGTCGCGGGAGGGATCCCGATCATCCGGCCGATGAAGGAGTCCCTCGCCGGGGACCGGGTCACGCGGGTCATGGGCATCGTCAACGGAACTACGAACTTCATTCTCACGCGCATGTCGGAGACGGGCGAATCCTTCGCCGAAGCTCTGGGCGAGGCCGAGCTACTCGGCTACACGGAACTGGACCCGAGCGCCGACATTGAGGGCTTCGATGCCGCCGCCAAGCTCGCCATCCTGGCCTCCATCGCGTTCAACGCCCGAGTCATCGCAGGCGACGTCCAGCGCGAGGGCATCACGCACATCACGCCGCGCGACATCAGCGCGGCCCACGACCTCGGGTACGAGGTGAAGCTGATCGCGGTCGGCGAGATGGATGATGGGCAAGTGTCGGTGCGCGTCCATCCGGCGATGATTCCGAAGACGCATCCCTTGGCGTTGGTGCGCGACGTCTTCAATGCGGTGTTCGTGGAGGGCGACGAGGTCGGCGAGCTCATGTTCTTCGGCCGGGGCGCCGGCGGCGGTCCCACGGGCTCCGCGGTCGTCGGTGACATTGTCGAGATCGCGCGCAACCTGGCGAACGGGGGCCGGGGAATCGGGTGTACCTGCTACCACGACCGCGCCCGCATCCGACCGGAGGACGAGACGCCGGTCCGCTACTACATCGTCTTGTCGGTCCTCGACAGGCCGGGCGTGCTGTCGGCCGTCGCCGGAGTCTTCGCCGAGCAAGGTGTGTCGATCGCGAGCGTGCGGCAGGAGGGCTTCGGCGACGAGGCCACGCTCGTGCTGATCACGCACACCGCGTCCGAGGGCGCCCATCAGGCGACGCTTGCCGACCTGCGAGGACTCGACGTGGTCAAGAATGTGGAGTCGACGATGCGCGTGCTGGGCACGGACGAAGGATGACCTCCGGCCCCCTCACGGTGGCCGGAAAGCGCGGGGTCATCCGCCGTTACTTCGAGCAGCTTCCGGTGTCCGACGCGACCCCTATCGTGACTCTCGACGAGGGCGACACCCCGCTCGTCTACTCGAATCGCTTGTCCGCCGAGGTCTCCGCCGAGGTGTGGCTCAAGTACGAGGGCCTCAACCCCACCGGCTCGTTCAAGGACCGAGGGATGACGGTTGCGATCTCGAAGGCGCTCGAGGAGGAGAGCAAGGCGGTGGTGTGCGCCTCGACCGGGAACACGAGCGCGTCGGCGGCAGCGTACGCGGCACGTTCCGGAATGGTGTGCGCGGTGCTCATCCCGGAAGGCAACGTCGCGCTCGGCAAGCTCGCCCAGGCCCTCGTTCACGGTGCCCGCGTGCTCGAGATCGAAGGCAACTTCGATCTCGCGCTGCGGCTCACCCAGGAGATGGCGGACCGCTATCCGATTACCATCGTCAACTCGATCAATCCGTACCGGATAGAGGGTCAGAAGACCGCGGCCTTCGAGGTCGTCGAGGCGCTCGGCCGGGCGCCGGATCTTCACGTCATGCCGGTGGGGAACGCGGGCAACATCACCGCTTACTGGCGCGGCTACAACGAGGCCAAGGGGCTCGGATGGTCGACCGAGCTGCCGAAGATGTTCGGCTTCCAGGCCGAGGGGGCCAATCCCATCGTGCGGGGCGAGATCGTCGAGGATCCGAAGACGGTGGCGACCGCGATCCGCATCGGGAATCCCGCGTCGTGGCAGGGAGCGATCGACGCGGCCGGCTCGTCGGAGGGAGAGATCCGATCGGTGCGCGACAAGGAGATCGTCGAGGCCTATCGCTCGCTCGCCCACGAGGGGATCTTCGTCGAGCTCGCCTCGGCCGCGAGCGTCGCGGGGCTGCGGCAGCTCGGCGAGGCGGGGCTGATTCCGAAAGGCGCGGTCGTTGCGTGCGTGCTCACCGGCCACGGACTCAAGGACCCGGACTGGGCGATCGCCGCTGCTCCGCGACCCACGCGGGTCGAGGCGAGAGTCGACGAGATCCTGGCGGAGCTCGAGCTCGCATGAACGACGACGATCATCCCGACGCCACGCCCCCGGCCCTCGACGACATCCGGGAGCGACCGATCGAGGGCGAGCGCACGAGTGGGTTCGCGGTGGCCGCGCTGATCTTCGGCGTTCTCGGCTTTCTCCCGCTGCCGCTGATCGGATCGGTGCTCGCGATCTTCTTCGGGATCGTGGCGCGTCGACGGATACGCGAATCCGCGGGCGAGCTCGGAGGCTACGCGCTCGCCAACGCCGGCCTCGCGCTGGGCGGCATGGGGATCGTCGTGGGATTCTTCTTGTTTCTGTTCGCAGTCAGTTAGTCGTGGGAAAGGGGACGCGATGCCCGCAGCCGTGAAGGTTCAGGTACCGGCCACGGTGGCGAACCTTGGCCCCGGCTTCGACGCGCTCGGGGTCGCCGTCCAGATGCACCTGCACATCGAGATTGAGCCGCGCCGGGATTCGATCGAGGTCAGGGTCGAGGGCGAAGGCGCCGAGCAGCTCCCGGCCGACCAGACGAATCTCGTGATTCGCGCGATGAACAAGTTCTTCGACCACGTGGGTCGACGTCCGCCGGGTTACGCAGTGGGCGTGCGGAACCCGATCCCACTGGCCTCGGGTCTCGGGTCGTCGGCCGCGGCCGTCGTCGGCGGGCTCACGGCGGCGCGAGCCATAACCGGCCGAACGGTTCCCCAGGCCGAGATGATCCAGCTCGCCACCGAGATGGAGGGCCACCCGGACAACATCATGCCCGCCTTCCTCGGCGGGCTCGTCGTCTGCTACGGGGGCGAGGGGCGCGACGATCTCCGTCACCTGCGACTCGAGCCGAGCGAGCGACTCGTGCCGATAATTGCGGTCCCGCGCGAAGGGTTTTCGACCAGCGAGGCGCGCCAGGCCCTGCCGAGCGACGTCGCCTTCGCCGATGCCCAGTTCACCGCGTCGCGCGCCGCGTTGCTGGTGGCAGCGCTGACCACCGGCTCGGGCGCCGAGGTTCTCGCCGATGCGATGGAGGACCGCCTGCACGAGCCCCACCGCCTCAAGCTCATGCCCGAGTCCGCGGCGGTGCACGGCGCGCTTCGCGATGCCGGCGTCCCCGTGAGCCTCGCGGGGGCCGGCCCTTCGTTGCTGGTCGTCGTCCCCCGCCCCGAGGCCGCGACCCGGGCCGAGCAGGTCCGCAGGGTGTGCCGCGAACGCGACGCGGGGTGGCGCGTCTTCGTCAGCGAGTGGGAGCCGGAGGGGGCAGCCTCCTCGGTCTGACCCCGCCCGCCCGTCGGCCGTCAGCCTTTGACGATCTCGATCTTCCCGTACATGGTCGTGTGCACCGAGCAGAAGTAGACGTACACACCGGGCTCGAGATGCCTGGTTTTCATCCGCGCCTTATCGGGCCCGGCGACAAACCTGCTGAAGAACAGCGGGCGGCTCCGGCTCTTCTTCGTCTTCGTTCTCTTGAAGGAGACGATGCGGTGGCCGTTGGTGAGCGGGGCGTAGTCGAGGTTGTAGAACATGACGTCGCAGCCCTGCTCTATTTGATAGGGCACGCCCTGGAAGTCCTCACCGTCGTAGACCGCGGTCCCGGGAAAGAACAGTCCGTTGGTGAGGTTGGTCCCGCCCCCGGCGAACAGCGGCGCGTCGCCGCTCTCGCACTCGGGCCGCGACGAGGGTTCGAGGCCCCCGGCGGAGGCGTGGGCGCTCGGCGCAAACAGGGCGAACGCGGCGACGATCGCGCACAATCTCCTCATACAAGCGCGGTTCGCCGTCGCGCCGGGCCCTCCTGTATGCGGGTCGAGCTATGACTTGTGGGGCATGCGCTCCTCGGAGGAGCCGCGCGAGGAGAGCTTGTCCTTGAGCGCAGACGCCTTCTCCTGGAGCCCCGAGCGATCGCGGGTCCCGGCTTCGGCCGGGGGAGCCTCGACCGGCTCGGCGCGACGCTCGACCGGCGGCGTGGGCGGCGCGGCCCGCTCCGACACGGCCGGTTCGGCGACCATCGCGTCCTCCTCCAGGCGGGTGTGCCAGCGGGCCCCCGCGAGTCCGCCCAAGAGTCCGCCCAGCAGCATCACCAGAAGAATTCCTGCACCGACCGCAACGCTCCATTCGACGACGTAGTCGCCCTCGATCGGCAACCGGGTCGCTCCGAACGGCGTGCCGAGCTCCGCCGTAGCGCCGAGCGCGGCGGCGGCCCCTGCCACTATCACGACGACGATCACGGCGACGATGGGAACGAGCACGCCGTTGGCTGCGCCCGCGCCCCGTGCCATGCGCCCCGCGGTGTAGCCGCCCCAGAGATACGCAAGGAACTGGCCGACCAGGACCCCGATCCCGATGCCGACGCCGACCTCCACCTGCTCGCCCGCCGCGACATCCTCGGGATCGAGCCCGGTCGCCACCAAGACGCCTCCCACGAGAGCCGAGAGGATCAGCAGCGCACCGTAGGAGACCAGCACGCCGGTCAGGATTGCGCCGAGGGACACGCCCCCCCGAGCCAAGCGGGTCTCTCCCTGGATCTGTCGATCTCGCCGTAGCATTGCCCAACCCCCTTAACGAAGCGAGCGGTGTTTCCCTTAGGGTTCCCGTCAAGGAGGGCTTCTAACCTTTCCAACCGCTGCGGCCGCCACGTTCAAGGAGCGATTCGATTCGATACCTGGCCCTCATCGACGGGGAACACTACCCACCGGTCATAGAGTCCGCGCTGGCCGATACGGTGGCGTCCAAAGGAGAGGTCGTCGCCGCCCTCCTCTTGGGGGGCGAGGAGAAGCTTCCGCCCGGGCGCATCTCGTCGTTGGGCGGGATCGAGGTCTTGTCCGGCCCAGATCCCCGCGCGGCCCTCGACCAGGCGCTTCTCCGCCTGCGCCCCGACGCGGTGATCGACCTGTCGGACGAGCCGGTTCTCGATTACCGGCGCCGTTTCGAGCTGGCCGCGCTCACGCTCTTTCGAGGCATTCCTTATGTCGGAGCGGATTTCCGTTTCGAGCCGCCCCCCCGCCCCCGCCTCGCCGACAAGCCGAGCATCGCCCTCATCGGTACCGGCAAGCGGACCGGCAAGACCGCGGTGGCCGCCTTCGCCGCGCGCACGCTTCAGGCCGCCGGGCGGGGGCCGGTCGTGGTCGCCATGGGTCGAGGTGGGCCGGCCGAACCGGAGGTCCTGCGCGGCGACGAGTTGATCCTCGAGCCGAAAGACCTTCTCGACTTCGCCGACGCCGGCAGGCACGCGGCATCGGACTACATCGAGGACGCGCTCCTGGCGCGCGTGCCCACGGTTGGGTGCCGTCGCTGTGGAGGGGGGTTGGCGGGAGGCGTCGAGCACTCGAACGTCGGGCGCGGCGTGGCGCTCGCCAACGAGCTCCCCGCCGAGCTCGTATTGGTCGAGGGCTCGGGATCGGCGATCCCACCCGTTCACGCCGACACCACCCTTTTGGTCGTGCCCGCCTCGATACCCCCCGAATACCTCGCCGGCTACATGGGTCCTTACCGGCTGTTGCTCTCTGACTTCGTGGTGATTACTATGTGCGAGGAACCGTTCGGTTCCTCCACCCAGATCTCCACAATCACGGCGCAGGTCAAGCGCACGTTCGGTTTGGTGAACCGGGGGGAAGACACCGACGGTCCGGAAGTGATTCGCACCGTATTCCGCCCAACCCCCACCCGGTCGGTCGAAGGCGCCACGGTGCTCGTGGCGACGACGGCTCCGGAAGAGGCGGGGGATGCCATCCGGCGGCACCTCGAAGGGCTGGGGTGCCGGGTAGCGGGGATGACCCACGCTCTGTCCGCTCGGGAGAGGTTGGAATCGGAACTCGGTGGTTACGGGAAAGGTGCGGACGTCCTGCTGTGCGAGATCAAGGCGGCCGCAATCGATGTGGCCACCAGGTGGGCGCTGGATCAGGGCCTCGAAGTGGTCTACATGGACAACGTTCCGCATGGGGTCGGAGGCGACGACCCGGCCTCCGCGGTCCTAAGAGCGGCCGAGCTGGCTGAGAAGAGGTTCGAAGCGCACGGCGATGGTCGATAAGAGGCGCAAGCACATCTTCATCTCGGAGCCGGAGCACGGGCTTCCGTACTCCAAGGGTCTGACCGCGTCGTCGTTGATGATGACCGGGTTGGGGCCGGGGCGTGCTTATTCGGTCGCGAACAAGGTCGAAAGACAGCTCAACGCGATCGGTAGGGTGAGCATCAGTGAGGAGGAGCTGCGCGAGCTGACGCTCGAGATCCTCCGCGGAGAGGCCGGGGACAAGTACGCCGAGGCGTTCATCAAGTGGCAGTCGGTGGCCGAGCTGGACCTCCCCATAATCGTTCTCCTCGGAGGTACGACAGGCGTCGGCAAGTCCACTATCGCGACGCAGCTCGCGTATCGTCTCGGGATCACGCGTGTGGTGTCGACGGACGCGGTGCGGGAAGTGCTGCGCAGCGCGTTTACGCCGGAGATGTTCCCGACGTTGTATGCTAGTTCCTTCGAGGCTGACAAGGCCGTCCGGCAACCCATCCCCCATTCGGGCGATCGGCTGGTCATCGGATTCAGGGAGCAGGCGGCCGCGGTCGCGGTCGGCGCCCAGGCCCTGATCGATCGTGCCATTGCCGAAGGAACGGACTTGATCGTAGAGGGGGCGCATCTCGTTCCCGGCTTCCTTGAGGGCGTCGAGACCGTTGAAGCTGTGATCGTCCCGCTGCTCGTGGTGGTGGATGACGAGGATCTCCACCGCAGTCATTTCCACTGGCGCAGCCGAGACGCTCGACCTGAGGACCGCTACCTGAAGAACTTCAAGAAGATTCGCAAGCTACAGAAGTACATGACGACGTCGGCTTTGATGCGAGGAGTTCCGACCATCTCGCACTACGATCTCGACGCGACGCTGTCGCAGATCATCGACCACGTCATCACGAAGGCCCTCGAGATGGTCGAACGAGGCGCGGTCGTAGCCGACAAGGACGAGAGATTGCTCGAACGTGCGGTCGAGGCCGTCGGGCGCAAGCCATAGCAGGAGATCAAAGTAAGGAGGAGTGCGACAGGTGAAATTGTTTCTTGATACCGCGAACCTTGAAGAGATCCGCGAGGCGACGCGATGGGGAGTCCTGCGTGGGGTCACCACGAACCCCACGCTCATATCGCGCGAGGAACAGGACTTCCTTCCTCTCGTCAAAGAGATCTGCTCGATAGTCGAAGGCGACGTGTCGATCGAGACCGCCTCAGACGACACCGAGGCTCTGTTGAAGCAGGCTTACGACATCACCCAGATCGCGGACAATGCGGTCGTCAAGATCGCGTGCACGCCGAACGGCTTGGCGGCGCTGCGCAAGGTGTCCGACGAGGGCATCAAGGTCAACATGACCCTCGTGTTCTCCCCGGCCCAGGCGATACTGGCTGCAGAGGCGGGTGCGTACATCGTGTCGCCATTCTTGGGTAGGCTTGACGACATCGCGACGGACAGTCTCAAGACCCTGTCCGATATCTGCGAGATCTACTCCATCCAGGGCTACGACACGCAGGTCCTGGCAGCCAGCCTCAGGCACCCGATGCACGTGGTGGAGGCAGCCCGGATGGGCGCAGACATCTCGACGATGCCGTTCTCGGTCTTCGAGGCGCTCGTCAAGCACCCGCTCACCGACGCGGGTTTCAAGAAGTTCCTAGACGACTGGGAGAAGGCGAAGCCGAAACTCGGCGAGCTTCCTCCCTCGATGCAGGAGGCATAGCAGGTGGCGGAGACGCTCGACCGCTCAGTTCTCGAATCCAAAGCGGTCGCCGAACTAAAAGAGATTGCAAGATCGCTCGACCTCAAGGTCAGCGGTCTCAAGAAATCGGAGCTGATCGATGCGATCGCCTCCAACGGAAAAGAGACGCCGCCGAGCCGCGCCGCGGCCGAGCCGCGCCGCGAACAGGCGCCGCCGTTGGACGAGGTGAATGCGTCCCACGATTCGCCAGACAGATCCGGAGAATCGCAGTCAGACTCCCGAGCGGTGCGTGACGAGGGGGCGGTCGACGACCGCGACGACCGCGACGACCGCAGACAGCGGGGACGGCAGCAGGGCCGTCCGCAGGGACGGCGCCGCGAGAAGGCGCAGCCGCGCGAAGGGCAGGGACGCCGGCGCCGGCGCAGGGGCCGGGGCGGCGGGGGCGCGGGTGCGCCCCACTACATGCGCGACGAATCGTGGGAAGAGCTGGAGGCCGAGGACGATCCGAACGCCGAGGTTCGTACGGGCATCCTCGACCTTTTGCCCGAGGGCTACGGATTCCTGCGGACGACGGGCTACCTCGCCGGCGACAAGGACGTCTACGTGTCCGCCTCACAGGTCCGCAGGTTCCGCTTGCGCAAGGGGGACGAGGTCACCGGGTCGGTACGCTCGCCGAAGGACTCCGAGAAGTACCAGGCGCTCTTGCGCATCCGTTCGATCAACGGGGCCGAGCCCGAAGAGGTGCAACGGCGGCCGCGCTTCGCAGACCTCACCCCGCTCTATCCGGAGCAGCGGCTCACCCTCGAGGAACTCGACAACCCGAGGCACATAACGGCACGCATCATCGATCTCATCGCTCCCATCGGCAAGGGCCAGCGCGGCATGATCGTCAGTCCCCCGAAGGCGGGGAAGACGACCGTCCTGAAGGAGATCGCCAACGCGGTTCGCGCGAACGCGCCGGAGGTGCATCTCGTCATTCTGCTCGTCGACGAGCGGCCCGAGGAGGTCACCGACATGCAGCGGTCGGTCGATGGAGCCGAGGTCATCTACTCGACCTTCGACCGCCCGTCCGACGACCATATCCAGGTGACCGAGCTGACCCTCGAGCGCGCCAAGCGCCTGGTCGAGATGGGGCGCGACGTGATGATCGTCCTCGACGGCATCACGCGTCTGTCGCGGGCGTACAACCTGGCAACCCCGGCGTCGGGCCGGATCCTCTCCGGGGGTGTCGATTCGACCGCCCTGTATCCGCCCAAGAGGTTCTTCGGAGCGGCCCGCAACATCGAGCACGGGGGCTCGCTCACGATTCTGGCGACCGCCCTGGTCGACACCGGATCGCGCATGGACGAGGTCATCTTCGAGGAGTTCAAGGGAACCGGTAACTGGGAGCTGAAGCTCGACCGCATGATGTCCGAGAAGCGCATCTTCCCGGCGATCGACATCCAGGCGTCCGGCACCCGCAAGGAGGAGCTGCTCCTCACGCCGGAAGAGCTGCAGCTCGTGTGGCGGCTCCGCCGCGTTCTGCACGCGCTGCAGGGGGGAGGGGCACTCGAGCTCCTCATCGACAAGATGCGGGCGACGCGCGGCAACGCGGAGTTCCTCAAGGAGATCTCGAAGGTTCCCGTGAAAGGGGACTAGCTTGTTGTTCGGACTGGGTTTGCCCCAGTGGCTGACTATCATCGGCCTGGTCGGGGGACTGGCCCTGACGTTGTGGATCATGGCTCGGGCCTCTTCGGCCTACGAGCGCAGGGAAGCATCGCGAAAGGAACAACGATGAAGCAGGGGATACATCCGGAGTACGTCGAGACCAAGGTGACGTGCTCGTGTGGGAACACGTTCGTCACGCGCTCGACCAAACCCGAGCTCCACGTCGAGTTGTGTAACCAGTGCCACCCCTTCTACACGGGTAAGCAGAAGCTGGTCGACACCGGGGGCCGCGTCGAGCGCTTCCAGAGGAAGTACGCAAGGCAGCGCGCCGACGCGGAGGCGCGTGCGGCGGCCCGGACTGCAGAGGCCGAAGCGGCCGAAGCGG
>JBOGXF010000128.1:0-11437 GCA_050694275.1 Actinomycetota bacterium
TGACTGAGGCACGCAGGCCAAACCCGCCGAGTCCGGTCACATGCCAGCGCCCCCTATGCGCTCCGCGGCGGGCTCGCTGCCTCTCTTGGGGGGCTATTTCGTGCCGTTCACCTGCGGAAAGTCAGCCAAAACGCTCCAGGGACTAGCAATTTGTGGGTTTTTGGGTAAAAATCCCTGTTGTTCCCATTAGCTCGATTCCAAGGGGTGGGCAAGTGATGAACGATAGGTGCAGGGCTCGGATCGTCCTGCTTGCGGTCACCGTGCTGAGCACGGCGACGCTGGCAACCGTGGTGATGCCGTCGGCGGGTGCGTCCCACGTGACCCCCCAGGAAGTCAGCGGCAACCCGTCCTGCGCGACCCTCGGCAGCGGGTTCGAGGAGCTCAAGGTCGAACCGGTCTCGAGCGGGACCTTCTCCGACGGCACACTCACGGTCACGCTCTCGGTGTCGGGGCGGTCGTTCTCGTGGTCCTCGAACATCGGGGTCGATGCCGTCCTCGTCAAGGGCGGCCCGAACGCCAATGCCTACCGCTACAGCCCCGAGGCGACCGCGGATTCGGGCCTCACCGCGCCGATCAACCCCAACAACAACGAGCCCTACGGGCTCAGCCACGTCAGCTTCTGCTACGACGTCGAGGAGGCTACGACTCCGCCACCGACGACTCCGCCACCGACCACTCCGCCACCGACCACGCCGCCACCGACCACGCCGCCACCGACGACTCCGCCACCGACGACCCCACCGCCGACGGAGACGCCGCCGACGGAGACGCCGACCGTGGGTCCGACGATCATCGAGGAGTCCCCCAGTCCCAGCCCGACCGACGAGGTTGGCGGCCGGCGCATCGAGCGACCGAGCCGGCCCGACGCCGAGGTCGAGGACGAGGTCCTGCCCCAGCGCATCGAAGAGGACGACGCGGGGGCATTGCCCTTCACGGGCGGCGGCATGGGATCGGTCCTCGCAGGACTAGGCGCGCTCGCGGCCGGTGGCGGGCTCGCCTACGCGACCCGTAAGAGGCGCCGTCGGTAGGGGTTCACCCTCTAGCCGAAGGCACAAGCGACCTTTTCTCGCCGCCGATCCCTGTGGTCGGTCTGGTCGTCGACCACACCGACCACTGTGGTCGGGTGTCTGGAGAGACGCTCGTCGGCCCGTGGATCCCAGAACTCCGGCCTGACCTAAGTCGGCGGGGAAATCTCGTTCATGCCAAAGGGCCTAAACAACGGACGTCGTAAATCAGTGTTGCGTCTGTAAGAAAATGGAAGATCGCTGAAGGACCTAGACGACGGACGTCAAACAAGTCAAAGTGCGTCTGTAAGAAAATGGAAAAGCGCAGGTGGTGGCTTTGTGGTGATTTGAGAGCACTCCTGCGGCACCGAGTAGCGCATCTACGTAGTAATGCGGATTTCGCTACAAGCCGGGTTGCGACGACGATGATCCGTGAATTCTTGGAAGGAAAAGTAAGGCGCGCCGAAGCCCGGTACTTACTCCCGGCACTAGCTGTATCGGCACCCTCGGCGCCGGACTTTAGGAGGCAATAGATGAGATTCCTTTCCCGGAGCCGGAAAGGGGCCGCGCTCGGCGCCCTTGTAACTCTGCTGATGATGTTGGGCTCCGTCGGCGCGTTCGCCCAGGGGGGCGGGAGCGCCGCGGGCTATTCGGTAGAGTTCGTATCGTTCGCTTCCAACCCAATTTCCACGACTTTCACGTGGAAGCTCGTCAGTGCGACCAACACGGACCCCGCGAGCCATGTGCTGATTCAGACGTGCCTGGGCAATCCAACGGGGACTACGTCTAACGGGACCGCCGGAATCGCGACGTACGGACCGGATGGCTCGCTTCCGAACTCACCGACGGGATGGAAGTGGAATGCTCCCGCCGTGGGCGCCACGATGACGCTTACCTTCCTGGGCCAGTGGAGCGACGGGGGCACGGCCAACTGGTGGGTCAAGAAGGGAAACAACCCGGATCACACCACTGGTGTAACCGGCGGCCCCAGCTGCCAGCAGCAGACCCCTACCGGCACGATCAAGATCGAGAAGAACGTCACCGGTCAGGGAGCCGACACGAGCCAGGACTTCTCGTTCACCGACGACATCCCCAACGTGACGGTCGGCAACCTGTCCGATGACGACGGCGAGCAGACCTACAACAGCGTGCCCGTCGGGACCTACAACGTGACCGAAGACCTTCCGCTCCCCAGTGCCCGGTGGAGCTTCACCTCGGTGACCTGCACGGAGACCAACGGTGACAACGGCAGCGCCGGCAACAACAGCACCCGCACCGGCGTCATCGACCTCGACGACGGCGAGACGGTCAAGTGCACGTTCGTCAACCACGACCCGGGCCCTCCGCCTCCGCCTCCGCCACCCGGCGGTGGAACACTCGTGGTCGAGAAGCAGACGCTGCCCGACGGATCGACCGAGGACTTCGAGTTCACGAGCGCCATCCTGACAACTCCCGAGACGCTGTCCGACGGTGAGAACTTTAGCCGGGGGGTTGCGGCGGGCAGCACGACGACGGTGACCGAGGGCGCGCTCGCCGGATGGGAACTTACCGGCATCACGTGCGACGACACGGATTCCACCGTCGATCTCGCCGCCGGCACGGCGACCTTCCGGGTCGCGTCCGGTGAGACGGTCAAGTGCACCTTCACCAACACTCAGGATGGCTCGATCACCGTCACCAAGGACGTCGTGTCACTGACCGACGAAGGCGCGGCCGCGACCTTCGCCTTCGCCGGCGACGTCTCCGGGACGCTCGGCAACGGCCAGAGCGCCAGTGCCGATGTCGCGCCGGGCACCTACACGACGACCGAGACCGTCCCCGACGGATGGGACCTCACCATCGTCGACTGCGACGATCTCAACTCGACCGGTGATCCGAGTACCGCGACGGCGACGTTCAACGTCGAGCCCGGCGAGGACGTCGAGTGCACGTTCACCAACGTCGAAGAGGAGGTCCTGGGCAACCCGCCCACGCCGCCGCCTCCGACTCCTCCGGTCATCGACGAAGACCCTCCGGTCGAGGAAGACGAGGTCCTTCCCAAGCGCATCCAGCGTGAGGTCCTGCCCTTCACCGGGATCGACGCCTCCACGTTCGTAACTCTCGCCGGGCTGCTGATGGCGGGAGGCGGTGGCCTCGTGCTCACCGCCCGGAGGCGCAGAAGGTAAGCCACCGAGCCCTCCAAGGCTCACGCGGGGCCCGTGTACTGGGAGGCACGGGCCCCGCTCTTATTCCCGGATGGGCTCAGGGAGCGGTGACGCGGGCCGACTGGATCGCGTGCGGATCCGCCGTGGTCGTCCACAGCACGATCGGCTGCCCTGTGGTCTCCTCGATTGCGGTCGGATAGAGCGCTCCCTCGGGGACGTCCTCGGGAGACCCGACCCGATACGGGATCTCCCATTCGGTGGCGGGATCGTGGACGGCCAGGTGCACGCCCGAGGCGTCTCCTCGGGTGTGGAAGAACACGTAGACGAGGCGTGACGACGCGTCGAGGGTGACCGAGGGGTAATCGACATCGGTCGTCCCGGGCGTGAGGATCGCCTGAGGGCTGGTCCACCCGGTGCGCGTGCTCCGCCGGAAATAGGAGAGTGCGGTGCCGTCCGAGGACGCGAGCACGAGGTGGGCGCGGGCGCGCTCGTCGATGGCGAGCGTCGCCGCCTTTGCGGCGTGGTCCACCGGGATCCGTTCCTCCGGCCCCCATTCGAGCTCGCCGGAGGCAGGATCGTCTCCAAGCGCGCGCGAAAACCACTCATCCGAATTCGGTCCCCGGCTGTAGGCAACCACGACGCCGGCCTGCCGGTCGGAGGCGATCGTCATCAGCGAGGACTCGCCCTCCGCCGGCGCGCTCAGCGACTCGGTCGCGACCACCTCGGGCGTTTCTCCCGACACGGCCGCCCAGGTGGGAGCACCGTCCCCGGAGACCCACGCGACGTGGGCGACGCCCCGCGCTTGGTCCCACGCGATGGCGACCGCAGAACCTGGTGCGGAGTCGTCGAGCGCGACCACGTTGGCGGCGTTCCACCCCGTAGCGTTCTGTGTCAGGACGGTGTAGGAGATGCTCGCTCCGTCGGAGAACCCGACGTGGAGGCGGTCGTCGGTATCGGCCTCGACACTGAAAGACTGCGCGGATATCGGTGGGAGCGTGACCGGGCTCCTCCACGTGCGTCCCTGGTTGGCCTGGTCCGAGACGATCTGAAGTCCGTCGGGGCCGGGATACAAGACGACGAGGCGACCGTCGGAGGTTCTGACGATTCGGCGTTGGCCGATGCGGTGAGTATGGGTGGCGTCGGCGGGGACGGATTCGGCAATCGCCCGTATCGGGGTCTGGACGGCCTGCCGGATCGGTTCCTCACCCTCGAGAGCCCGGTTCACCCCGATCACCCCGAGGCCGACCCCGAACAGCACCGTCGTCAGCCCGACCCAGTGCCACGGCGACCACGTCGTTCGGGCGCGGTCTCGGCGGCTGGGTGGTGGTTCGGGAGGAAAATTCCGCGCTTCCACCGCCCAAGGATAAGTGAGGCCCCGCCGCCGTCTTCAGCCGCGGCGCCCGGCGATTCGGGCGGCCTCGGGGAGGGCGCGCAGGCGCAGCATCGCGGCGATGCCGAGCAGGGGGCCGGGGACGAGAAACGCGAACGCCCAGCGCCACGACACCTCCGACTCGAGCACGGGAATCAGCCAGATGGTCGCGACCGTGAGGGTGAAGCCGATCGCGAGCTGAAGCGTGAGCGCGGTCCCGACGTAGGCCTGGTCGGCGAGCTCGGTCACCATGGTCGAGAACTGGGCCGAGTCGGCCACCACCGCAAACCCCCAGACGAGCCCGACGAGCAGCACGATCCACGACGGCGCGGCGAACAGCAACCCGATGAGGAGCGCGCACGCACCGGAGACGGCCATCATCGCCGCGGTCGTGTTCGTGCGGCCGCAGCGGTCGCCGAGCACCCCGCCGATCCAGCAGCCGAGCCCGCCCACGCCGATGACCGCGAAGGTCGCGTAGGCGGGCGCCGTACCAGGTGTGATCCCGCGACCCGCAAGCTGAGCCGAGAAGAACACGACGAACCACGCCCACATCGCGTACAGCTCCCACATGTGACCGAAGTAACCAAAGGACGCAAGGCGAACCCCGCGGTTGGCGAACACGAGTCTCGACTGACCCGGGTCGAAGATGGCCCGAGGAAACGGATACGGCCCCTCTGTGACTGCGAACCCGCCGACGAGACCGCCCGCGACGGTCAGCAACGAGGTCACGACGATCACGACCTGCCAGTCGAGGCCCCCGAGGCCGTTGACGAGATGGGGACCGGCCGATCCGACGGTGAGCGCGCCGACCATGATCCCGAGGGCGGTGCCGCGCCCCTGAGTGAACCACGTCGCCATCAGCTTGAGCGCGGGCGGATAGACGCCGGCGAGAAAGAAGCCGGTCGCGAACCGCAGCGGGATCGCCAGCGCGGGTCCGGTGGCAACGGCGATGGCGCCGTTGACCGCGGCCGCACCCAGCGCCCCCCCGAGAATCACGTAACGCGGCGACAGGACGTCGGAGAGATTGAGGACGCTCGACGTCACGGCCCCCACGACGAATCCGATCTGCACCGCGATCGTGAGCCACGCCGCGGCCCCGTCGGACAGATCCCACTGCGAGCGGAGCTGGGGGATCACGGCCGAGGCCGAGAACCACGTGGTCATCGCGAGCACCAGCGACAGCGCTAGGAGGACGAGCGCACGTCGGCGCGGCGCTCGTTCCGTCACGCTCACCTACGACCGGTGGCTTTCTATCCGGAGAACTGCGGGATGCCGACGTTCTCCGGTCCGCGCCCCTGGTACTCCTCGCGAAAGTCCGCCAACGCGGCCTCCGAGAGCTGCTCGCACGACATCGCCGCGCCCCATGCCGTGATCGTGAAGTTGCCCTCGGGCACCTGGTCGTAGGGGGCCGCGAGGATCGCAACCGGGTTGTCGTCGACCAAGGCCTCGATGTCGTCCCTTACGTCGCCCGGCGCGGCAGGGTCGAACCAGATCACGAGCTGGCCGTGTTCGAGGTTGTGGACGAGACGCTCGGGGGGCATCGCGCTCGAGTAGAAGCCGGGATCGGCCCAGTTCCCGTAATGGGGCCCGGAGGTCGGAGGAGTGGTCTCGTATTCGATTTGCGTGCCCTCCTCGACGTGATCCCGGCCCTGCTCGTCGTAGGTCTCGATGTCGGAGCACCCGGCCCGTGACTCCGCGACTCCGATCGGCCCCCCGTCGCCGCCCCCTCCTTCTCGCAGAATCAGCGAGACGACGACGATGACGACCACCAGGGCGATGCCGATCGTGATGAGGTTTCCGCGTCGTTGAGCGGCTTTCTGGGCAGCCTTGCGCTGCTCCGCGGCGAGTCGCCTGGCCTGTTTCTCCTGCAGCTTCTTGCTCACCGGCGGCAGGCTACCAGGAGCTTCGCAGTTAGCGGAAGAGGTCTTCCGCCGGCGAGCGCACGATCTCGGTCGCCGCGCCCCGGCCCGGCTCGACCCCTGCCCCGCGCACGATCGCGGCCGGAATGCGATCGGCCTTGCCCATGACGAGCTCGGCCGCGCCGGCGAGTTCGTCGGCGACACAGATGATGGTGGCAGTTAGTTCTTGCCCAAAGGCGTCCGCGCGGCCCCGGTAGTCGTTGAACGGACGCAAGCCTGCGATTCCGATCGCGACGTTCGTTTGCCCGAGGCGCCACGCGCGCCCGAAGGTGTCGCTGATGACCACGGCGAGACGCGCGCCGGTGAGGCGCTCGAGCCGGGAGCGAATGCGGCGCGCCGAAAGATCGGGATCGAGAGGGAGCAGGGCGAATGTCCCGGGCTCGACGTTCGACGCGTCGACCCCCGCGTTCGCGCACACGTGACCGTGGCGCGTCTCGGCGATGATCGTCCCCCCAACGGTTCGCCGCAGGATGCGCCGGGACTCCTCGAGCACGACCGCGTCCTTGTCGGCGCCGCTCGCCAGCCGGCCCTCGGCCTTGGAGACGATCTTTTGAGCGACGACGATGACGTCGTCGTCGACGACGGCGCCCGGTCCCGCCGCGTTCGCAATCGCCTCGGCGACGTCGTCTCCCGGCGCGATCTCCGGGATCCCCGCGATCGGCAGGACCCGGATCTCGGTCACAAGTCGAGGAGCGCCCGGGCGAGCCGTTCCGAGGCATCGTGGTCGGCCATCACCGTATCGAGCATTGCGACGCTGATGCCGAGCCCCTCGACCGGCTCCACCTCCGGCTCGTCGGAGGAGTCGACCACGTAGACGTCGGCGAAGTCCGCGTATAGGCGCGCCACCGCGGATGCACTCGGCTCGTAGCCGAGGCTCCTGAGCAGGCGGTCCGCCGGACCCTTGAGCGCCGCTCCACGCACGATCGGCGTGATCGCGATCACCAGGGGATGAGATCTCAGCGCGTCGCGCACCCCGGGCAGCGAGACGATGGGCCCGATCGAGACGATCGGGTTCGAGGGGCAGACCACGACTCGATCGGCCTCGTCGATCGCCTCGATCACGCCGGGGGAGGGCTTGGCATCGGCGATTCCGGCGAAGCGCACCTCGACCACCTCCGGCTCGGTGCGCTCTCTGACGAAGTATTCCTGGAACTCGAGCGTGCGACCGTCGTCGGTGACGACCTTGGTGCGGACCTCCTCGTCCGACATCGGCAGGATCCGGGTCGGCACGTCGAGGTGACGCCGGATCTCGTCGGTGACGGCCGTGAGCGTGGCGCCAGCCCGCAGCCGCCCGGTGCGATGGAGGCACGTGGCGAAGTCCCGATCGCCGAGTCCGAACCACGACTCGGCGCCGAGGGTCTCGAGCGCGCCGATGACCTCGAAGGTGTCTTCCACGATGCCCCATCCCCGCTCGAAGTCCGCGATCCCCGCGAGCCAGTAGGTGACGATGTCGACATCGGGGGAGACGTGAACCCCATAGATGTCGGCGTCGTCTCCCGTGTTGACGACCGCGGTGAGCTCTTCCGGACCAAGGACGCGCTGGAGTCCCATGAGGAGCTTGGCCCCCCCGACGCCTCCAGCCAGAGCGGTGATCTTCAAGGCGGGCAGTTTAAGCGGGAACCCGCCCTGAGATAGCCTGCGTGCGATGACTCGGCTTGAACGACTGACGGAGGCCGCCTCGTCCGGCGGCCGCCTCACCGACGACGAAGCCCGCGAGCTGGCGCGCCTGACGCCGCGCGCCCCCGAGCTCGTCGTGACCGCGGCCGGGACCTTGCGGGACGCCACCACCGGTCCGGCCGTGTCCTTCAGCAAGAAGGTCTTCATACCCCTCACCAAGCTGTGCCGCGACTCGTGCGGATACTGCACCTTCGCCCACCCGCCCCGCCCCGGCGAGCGCGCCTTCCTGACCATCGACGAGGTCCTTGAGATCGCGCGGGCGGGGGATGCGGCCGGCTGCAAGGAGGCCCTCTTCACGCTCGGCGACAAGCCCGAGCGCAAGTGGCCCGAGGCGCGCGCCGAGCTCTCCGGGCTGGGTCACTCGACGACGATCGAATACCTGGTGGAGGCGAGCCGGGCGGTCCTGAACGAGACCGGTCTGCTGCCGCACGTCAATCCCGGCGTCATGAGCCGGACGGAGATCGGGGCGCTGCGCGAGGTCAGCGTGAGCCAGGGGATGATGCTCGAGACGCTCTCGGAGCGGCTCCTTCAGCGGGGGATGGCTCACTTCGGGGCCCCGGACAAGAGGCCGGCGGTCCGTCTCGCCACCCTCGAGGCCGCCGGCGAGGCCAAAGTCCCATTCACCACCGGGATCCTGATCGGCATCGGCGAGACGTTCGATGAGCGCATCGACGCGCTCCTCGCCATCCGCGCCTCGCACGAGCGGCACGGCCACGTTCAGGAAGTCATCGTCCAGAACTTCCGGGCCAAGCCCGACACCCTGATGGCCTCTCATCCCGAGCCGAGCACGCACGACATGCGCACGACGATCGCTCTCGCCCGGCTCATCCTGCCGCCCGACATCGCCGTGCAAGCCCCCCCGAACCTCACCCCCGATGAATACGGGACGTATCTCGACGCCGGGCTGTCCGACTGGGGCGGGGTGTCGCCGGTGACGCCGGACCACGTGAACCCCGAGCGGCCGTGGCCGCACCTCGACGAGTTGCGGCGCACGACCGAGGGCCGGGGGTTCCTACTGCTCGAGCGACTCGCCGTCTACCCGGCTTACTGCTCGACGCCGGCCCGGCTGCAGGAGTGGATCGCAAAGCCACTCAGGGCAAAGGTCCTCGATGCCGCCGATGCCGAGGGTTACCGGCGCGCGGACGACGGCGGATGGTACTCGGGGGCCGATGTCCCGCCGCCCCCCTCGGGTTACATCGCCGTCGATCAGGCGCGCGCCGGCGCCTGGAGGGTTGCCGGGCGGGTCGTGCGACCCTCCGTCTCCCATGCGCTCGACAAGGCCGAGTCCGAGGCCGAGCTGTCGGTCGAAGAGCTCGCGCTGTTGTACACGGCGCGGGGGGCCGAGGCCGAGAGGCTGTATGCGGTCGCCGACGAGCTGCGGGCGAAGACCGTCGGCGACGAAGTGACTTTCGTCGTCAACCGCAACATCAACTACACGAACATGTGCTATTTCAAATGCGGTTTCTGCGCCTTCTCGAAGGGACCCAAGTCCCTCAATCTGCGCGGCGAGCCTTATCTCCACTCCCCAGAAGAGGTCGCGCGACGCGCGCGCGAGGCGTGGGACTTGGGCGCGACCGAAGTCTGCATGCAGGGGGGCATCCACCACAGCTTCACCGGCGACAACTACGTCGAATACCTGAAGGCGGTGAAGGCAGAGGTCCCGGACATCCACGTACACGCGTTCACCGCGCTCGAAGTGTTCCAGGGCGCGCAGACGTCGGGCGTGAGCGTGATTGATTTTCTCTCGGAGCTCAAGGACGCCGGGCTGAAGACGTTGCCCGGAACCGCTGCCGAGATCCTCGACGACGACATCCGCGCGATCATCTGCCCGGACAAGATCACGACCGAAGAGTGGTGTGACGTGCATCGCGTCGCGCACACACTTGGCTTGAGGTCCAACGCCACGATCATGTTCGGGACGGTCGACGGTCCCATCAACTGGGCCCGCCACCTCGATGTCGTTCGACGCCTGCACGACGACATCACCGCCGACGGCCGGCACGAGGGGCTGTTCGAGTTCGTCCCCCTTCCTTTCGTGCACATGGCGGCACCCATCTACCTGCAGGGCAAGGCTCGGCGCGGCCCGACTTTCGAGGAGACGCTCAAGATGCACGCGGTGGCGCGCATCGGTCTGCACGGCCGCATCCCCAACATCCAGGTGTCGTGGGTCAAAGTGGGGACGGAAGGAGCAAAGCTGGCGCTGCAGGCCGGGGCCAACGATCTCGGGGGGACTTTGATGGACGAGAACATCTCGCGCGCCGCGGGGGCGAGCCACGGCCAGGAGCTCACCGCCGATCAGATGACGGGCTTGATACGCTCCATCGGTCGGATTCCCAGGCGCCGCACCACGCTCTACGAGACCGTGCCCGCATAGCTTCCGACCCGCATCTATGGCCACGTCCTTGAGAACCGATACGCCGCGTCCGTCGGGAACCTCCACGCAGGAGGCGCCCAGCGTCCTCGCAATCGTCGTGACCCATCGCGGGCGCGACTGGATTCGCGATTGCCTCGTTGGGCTCGCAAACCAGACCTACTCGAGATTGAGCGTGCTGGTGGTCGACGACGCGTCTCCCGATCTTCGGGCCCCCCCGCATCTGAGGCGAATCGTCAAGCGTCACCTGCAGCGACTCGGATCGGATCGCTGGGGCTTTCTGCGCACGCCTCGTCCGCTGGGATTTGGAGGAGCGATCAACTGGGCCCTGTCGCGCGTGAGGGCCGAGGTCGGCCTCCTGCTCTTCATCCACGACGACGCGGCCATCGACAAGACATCGGTGGAACGGATGGTCGCGCGCATCATGGCCGAGGACGATGTCGCGATCGTGGGTCCGAAGGTCGTGTCGTGGGATGACGAGCAGCGCCTCGAGGAAGTGGGGATGGCGATCGACCGTTTCGGTTACCCCCATAAGGGCTTGGAGGAGGGCGAGATCGATCTCGGTCAGCACGACACGCCCAACGAGGTCTTCTACGTCACCTCGACGTGCATGCTTATCAGGCACGAGGTCTTCCGAAGCCTTCGTGGCTTCGACGCGCGCATGCGCGCGTTCTCCGAGGATCTTGACCTGTGCTGGCGAGCGCGTGTCGCGGGCCATCGTGTCCGGGTCGAGCCCACCGCCACGGCGCGTCACGCAATCGCCCTTGCCACCGGCAAGCGTGTTTCGAAATTTGCGCCGCCACGGTATTTCATCCGGCGAAACCGTCTGCGTACGATCGCCAAGAACGCATCCGGGATTCGGCTTGTGGCATTGCTTCCTCAGTTCGTGATGCTCGCGTTCGCCGAGATGATCGGGTTCATCGTGCTCCGCCAGCCTCGGGAGATCGTGCATC
>JBOGXF010000129.1:0-27838 GCA_050694275.1 Actinomycetota bacterium
CGGGCGAGTACTTCAAGACGATCAACCCTGCAACCGAGGAGGTCCTTGCCGCGATCCCGACCGCGGACGAGACCGACATCGACGCGGCGGTGACTGCCGCTCGCAAGGCGTTCGGAACGTGGTCGGCCCTCGCTCCGTCGGAACGGGCGAAGTTCCTGTTCCGCATCGCGCGCGTGATCCAGGAGCGAAGCCGCGAGTTCGCGGTGCTCGAGACGATGAACGGCGGGAAGCCGATCAAGGAGAGCCGCGACGTCGACGTTCCGCTCGTCGCGGCGCACTTCTTCTATCACGCCGGGTGGGCCGACAAGCTCGAGTACGCGTTCCCCGGTCGCAGTGCAAAGCCGCTCGGGGTTACCGCGCAGATCATCCCGTGGAACTTTCCTCTGTTGATGCTCGCGTGGAAGATCGCGCCGGCGCTCGCCACCGGAAACACCGTTGTGCTCAAGCCCGCCGAGACCACGCCCCTGACCGCACTCACGTTTGCCGACATCTGCCGGCAGGCGGGACTGCCCCCCGGGGTCGTCAACATCGTCACCGGTGCCGGAGCGACCGGGGCCGCACTCGTGCGCCATCCCGATGTCGACAAGGTCGCGTTCACCGGCTCGACCGAGGTCGGAAAGGACATCCAGCGCGCCCTCGCCGGCACCAAGAAGCACCTCACGCTCGAGCTCGGCGGCAAGGCCGCAAACGTCATCTTCGAGGACGCAGCCCTCGATCAAGCCGTCGAGGGAATCGTGAACGGCATCTTCTTCAACCAGGGACACGTCTGCTGCGCCGGATCGCGCCTGCTCGTGCAGGAGTCGATCGCCGACCGTCTGCTCGACAAGCTCAAGCGACGCTTGGCGACGCTTCGGCTCGGCGATCCACTCGACAAGAACACCGATATCGGGGCGATCAACTCGCGCGATCAACTCGACAAGATCAAACGCCTGGTGGGTGTCGGGGTCGAGGAGGGGGCCGAGCTGTATCAGGCTCCCTGCGAGCTCCCCGACCGCGGCTTCTGGTTCCCTCCCACGTTGTTCACCGGCGTGAGCCAGTCCCACCGCATCGCGCGCGAAGAGATCTTCGGGCCGGTGCTCTCGGTGATGACGTTCCGCACCGAGGACGAGGCCGTCGAGAAGGCGAACAACACCCCCTACGGCCTGTCCGCCGGCGTCTGGACCGAGAAGGGATCGCGCATCCTGTGGCTCGCCGACCGTATGAAGGCCGGGGTGGTGTGGGCGAACACGTTCAACCGCTTCGATCCGGGAAGCCCGTTCGGCGGCTACAAGGAATCCGGCTTCGGGCGTGAGGGGGGCCGCCAGGGCCTCGAGTCGTACGTGCGACTGGTCGAAAAGTGACAGAACGACTCGAGGTCAAGAAGACCTACAAGCTTTTTATCGACGGCGCGTTCGTGCGCTCGGAGTCCGGTCGCTCGTACGAGGCACGCGCGCCCGACGGCTCGTTGCTTGCCAACGCGGTGCGTGCGTCGCGCAAGGATCTGCGCGATGCGGTGCGCGCGGCGCGTGCAGCGGCCCCCAAGTGGGCCGCGCTGACCGCCTACAACCGCGGGCAGATCCTCTACCGCATCGCCGAGGTCATGGAGACGCGGCGAGCCGAGCTGATCGACGAGGTGAGGCGGGCCGAGGGCCCGGAGGCCGACGACCAGGTGAACGAAGCGATCGACGCGTGGGTCTGGTACGCGGGCCTCACCGACAAGCTATCCCAGGTGATGGGCAACATGAACGACGTCGCCGGCCCCTATTTCAACCTCACCGTCCCCGAGCCGACCGGCGTCGCCGGCATCGTCGCTCTCGACCGGCCCTCTTTGCTCGGCCTCGTCCTCAGGCTCGCTCCGGCTCTCTGCGGAGGGAACGCGACGGTGGTCCTCGCCTCCGAGCCCCATCCGCTGGTCGCAGTCGCCCTCGCCGAATGCCTCGCCACATCTGATGTCCCGCCCGGCGTGGTCAACATCCTCACCGGACACAAAAGCGAGCTCGTTCCGTGGCTCGCGTCGCACCTCGACGTCGATGCGCTCGACGTCACCGGAGTGGATGAGGCCGATCTCGAGGACATCGAGCGCTCTGCGGCCGACAACGTGAAGCGCGTCGTGCGCGGTGACGGCGCGCGCAGCCCCTACGAGGTCACCGCCTTCATGGAGATGAAGACGGTGTGGCACCCCAAGGGCCGCTAGCTACAGGCGTTCGATCACGCCGCGCACCAGCTTCTCGAGGCGCGGGAGGGCCCGTGCGCCGGCGGCCGCGACCTCGTCGTGGGTCAGCGGCTCCGGGGACAGGCCGGCGGCGAGATTCGACACGACCGATATCCCGAGCACCCGTGCCCCAAGGTGGCGCGCCATGATCGCTTCGAGCACCGTCGACATCCCGACGAGATCCGCGCCGAGCGTCTTCAGCATGCGGATCTCGGCCGGCGTCTCGTAGGTCGGCCCCGCCATGCCGGCATAGACGCCCTCGGCGAGCTCGGAATCGATCTCCCGGGCGAGCGCGCGCAGCCCGCCGTCGTAGACCTCGGTGAGGTCGAGGAAGCGCTCGCGCCCTTCTTCTGGGGGCCCAGTCAGGGGGCTCACCCCCGTGAGGTTGAGGTGATCGGAGATGAGGCACGGCGCGCCGATCTCGAGCGACTCGTCGATCGCTCCGGCCGCGTTCGTCACGATCACAACCTCGCAGCCGCTTGCGACTGCGGCGCGCACGGGAAAGGTGACGGTCGCGGCGTCGTGCCCCTCGTAGAGATGCGCTCGCCCGGCGAAGACGAGCGTGGGGATGCCGTTCACGTGGCCGGCGTAGAGCGCGCCCTCGTGGCCGGCGACGGTCGCGACCGGCATGCCGTCGATCTTCGCGTAGGAGATCGGCGCCTCGGCCACGAGCGAGCGAGCGAGATCGCTGAGGCCAGATCCGAGAATGGCCGCGACGCGATAGGAGCGTCCCTCGAGGAGATGGTCGAGCTGCGACCTCATGGGCGAATGCGGTCCAGGATCAACGGACGCGCGTCGGCGGGGTCCCCTGCGATCTCGATCGCCCCGTCGAGCGCGGCGATGGCCGGCTCGAACCTCGTGGGGTCGTCGGCGTGAAGCTCGAGCACGGGCTCGCCCGACTCGACCCTGTCGCCCGGCTTCTTGAGGCACACGACCCCGGCCCCCGCGCTCACCGGGCCTTCCTTTTTTGCCCGGCCCGCGCCCAATCGCCACGCGGCGACCCCAACCGCGCGCGCGTCCAATCGAGCGAGATAGCCCGAGGCGGAGGCTCCGAACGCCCTGCGCTCGGGTGCCTCGGGGAGGGTCGCATCCGGATCACCGCCCTGCGCTCGGACCATCGCGTTCCACTTCTGGAGCGCCGATCCGTCTGCAATAGTCGCGCGTGGGTCGGGGGCGAGGCCGACGAGGTCGAGCATCTCCTCGGCGAGCACCACCGTCACCTCCATGAGGTCGTCCGGTCCCCGACCGTTCAGGGCAGCGACGGCCTCGACGACCTCGAGCGCATTGCCGGCCGCGCGGCCCAGGGGCGCGTCCATCGCGGTGAGCACCGCCGCCGTCTTGACCCCGTGGCTCTCCCCGAGAGCGACCATCGTCTCCGCGAGCGAGCGCGCCTGATCGATCTCGGGCAGGAATGCGCCCGATCCGACCTTCACGTCGAGGACCAGTGCCGACGTGCCCTCGGCGATCTTCTTGGACATGATCGAAGAAGCGATGAGCGGAATGGACTCGACCGTGCCGGTGACGTCCCGCAGGGCATAAAGCTTGCGGTCGGCGGGCGCGATGTCCCCACCCGCCGCATAGATCACGCACCCCACGTCGTCGAGGACCTTGAGCATCTCGTCGCGGGCGAGCTCGACTCGGAATCCCGGGATCGTTTCGAGCTTGTCCAGGGTCCCGCCGGTGTGGCCGAGGCCCCGGCCCGACATCATCGGGTCGGCCGCTCCGCACGCCGCAATCATCGGCGCCAGCACAAGCGAAACTTTGTCACCGACTCCGCCGGTCGAATGCTTGTCGACCGTGGGGGCGACAATGGAAGAGAGATCGACGCGTTCACCCGAATCGATCATCGCCTTGGTCCACCGCGCGAGCTCGTCCGGTTCCATCCCGTGCCACACGATCGCCATCAGGAGGGCGGCGGCCTGCTCGTCGGGCACGTTTCCGTTGGTGCAGGAGTCGATAAACCAGTCGATCTGCTCATCGGATAGGCGCGCGCCGTCCCGTTTGGTACGGATGACGTCGATCAGATCCACTACTCCTGCTTGCGCACTAAACCTGCGCGTCCCTGCGGTCGTAAAGGATCTCCGCCGTGAACGCCGCGGGCAGCAAGGAGTCGAGCCTCCTCGGCCCGTCGACCGAGTCGATCAGGAGCTCGGGCCCCCCGGCTTCGAGCAGGACCTGACGGCACCGACCGCACGGCAGGACCTGTTCTCCGTCGCCGCTCACAACGGTGAGTCCGACCAGCTTCCCGCCTCCGGAGTCGTAGAGGTTGGACACGAGCCCGCATTCGGCGCAGAGGCTGAGGCCGTACGACGCGTTCTCGACGTTGCATCCGGTGATGATGTCGCCGTTGTCGATCACCGCGGCCGCGCCGATTCGAAGCCGTGAGTAGGGCGCGTAGGCGCGCTCGGCGGCCTCGGTCGCCTCGGCCCTCAGCTCGTCCCAATCGATCCGTTCGGTCATGCGGGCTCAAGTCTCGCGCCGGCCGAGCCGGATTGCCCGCCCCGCGTTTTGAATGCACAAACGACCGAAAAATGGTCCGATCGCGACAGAAAACGAGGGGCCGGGACGGGCCCGCTTTTGAATGCACAAACGACCGAAAAAAGGTCCGATCGCGACAGAAAACGAGGGCCGGGGACCGAGGGCGGGCGCCGGGCCGCGCTCGGGACGAGCCTCCCTTGCGGCCGCTAGGTGCCGCCCGCGCCCTCGTATGCCCGGCCGGCCGCGGCGGGGGGGTGAACCCGGCCCACGAAGCCGGCGATCGCGATGATCGTCACGATGAAGGGGATCATGCGAATGAATTGCCCCGGCAAGAGCTCGACCACCGGTGCGTCGTTGAGCCGTAAAGGAACCGCCTGCGCCATGCCAAAGAGGGTCGCCCCGATCATCAGCTTCCACGGCTGCCAGTTGCCCAGGATCAAGGCCGCGAGGGCGATGAAGCCGAGCCCCTGGGTCTGGCCCTCACGGAACAGCCCGTTTATCTCGATCGCGAGGTAGGCCCCGGCCAGTCCTGCGAGCAGCCCTGAGATCCCGACCCCGGCGTAACGGAGCGGAGCGACCCGCACCCCGAGCGTTCGCGCCGCTTCGGGATTCTCCCCGGCCGACCGCAGCCGGAGGCCGAAACGCGTCCGGTTCAGCACGTAGAGCGCCGGGATCGTGATCAGAAACGCGACCGGAACGACCGGAGACATGTTCTGAAACGCTCGCCCGAGCCCGAGCGGCAACGCCTCGAGCAGCGGGATGTCTATGGCGTCGAGCCTGGGAAGGCCCGGGTCCGATTGTGTCGCCTGTCCGAAGAAGAGCTGTGACAGGAACCGGGCGAGACCGATTGCGACGAGATTGATCACGACTCCGGACACGATGTGGTCGACCCGGAACGTCACCGTTGCGAGCGCGTGCACCATCGAGAACAACAGACCGGAGCCGGCCCCGATCAACAGCCCCGCCACGGGGCCGAACTCCACGGTTCCCCACGCACCCATGATCGTTCCGACGATCAGCAGGCCCTCGAGTCCGATGTTGACGATGCCCGAGCGCTCGCTGAACAATCCGCCCAGCCCGGTCAGGTAGATGATTGTGAAGAACCTGAGCCCGACTGCGATCGCGGCGCCGACATCGAGTAGCGGCATTAGAGCGCTGCCTCAGTCGTGGGGTCCTCGGCTCGGATCACGCGTTGTTGCCTGCGCGATATGACCCGGCGCGCGATCTCGTACGCGATGACCACGGACAGAATGAGCACGCCTTGCAGGATGATGAGGATCTCGGTCGGCAGGTCGGTCGTGATTGCAATGCCGTCCTGGCCGCGCGACAGCATGGCGAGCAAGATCGCTGCGAACGCGATCCCGAACGGGTGGTTACGACCCAAAAAGGCCACGGCGATGCCGGCGAAGCCCAGGCCGGCCTCGTAATTGGAGCCCAGGAACCCCTTGTCGCCGAGGATGTGGTTGAGGCCGACGAAGCCTGCCAGGGCACCGGAGACGAGAAAGATCTTGATCTGCGCCGCGCCGATCCCGATCCCGCCGGCCTCCGCCGCGCCGCTCGAGGAGCCGACCGCCCTCACCTCGTAACCGAGCCGCGTTCTGAACATCAGGAACCACACCGCGGCGCACGCGACCAGACCGATGGGGAACAGCCAGGTGAGGTGCACCGAGGGCGGAATCTGGTCCCCCAGGCCGAGACTGGTCGCGAGTCTCGGAGCGAGCGCGGCCTCGGGAAAGATGTCCGTGCGGAGATCGATCAGTCCTTCCTCCGACGTGCGCAGCGGATTGATAAGGGCCCACGCCACGAAGCTGACGGCGATGCCGTTCATCATGATCGTCGTGACCACCTCATGGGCACCGGTCCTCACCTTGAGGACAGCGGGTACTGCGGCCCACGCGGCGGCCGCCGCGACCGCCGCGAGCATCGCAGCGGGAAGCAAGATGATCGCGGGAAGGGAGCCCAATCCCGTCGCGGCTGCGGCCGCGGCGGCCATCCCGACGATGTACTGGCCCTCGACCCCGATATTGAACATCCCCGCTTTGAACGCGACCGCGACCGCGAGGCCCGAGAAGATCAGCGGAGTGGCGATCTCGAGCACGCGCGCGAAGTCCGAGAGCCGCGAGGTCGAGAACGTCCACACCGCTTCGTAGACCGTGAGCGGGCTCTCGTCGAAACCGACGATGATCAGGCTCCCGACCACCCCGGCGAACGCGAGGGCCCCGAGCAGCGCGAGCGTCTGACCGGCGAGGAACTGGGCCCACGGAGGCAGGGTCCGGACCTTCTCGACCCGAGCCTCGGCGGCCATCAGCTCGCCTCCTGTCGCCGGGCCCCCGTCATGCCGAGGCCGATCTCCTCGGGCGAGCTCTCGGGCGAGTAGCTGCCGGTGATCTCGCCTTCGTAGATCGTCAGTATGCGGTCGGACAGCTCGTAGATCTCGTCGAGCTCGGCCGAGATCAACAGTACGGCTCTCCCCCTGCCCTTCTGCTCGAGGATCTGCCTCCACACGAACTCGATCGCGCCGACGTCGAGTCCGCGCGTGGGCTGATGCGCGATCAGAAGTCGCGGATCGCCTTCCAGTTCCCGAGCGAGGATGAGTTTCTGCTGGGTTCCGCCCGACAGCGTCGCGGCGCCGACGTTGACGCCGCGGGTGCGGATGTCGAATTGCTTCATGAGCCTTGCGGCAAGCTCCTTGATCTTGCGGATCGCGAGCACCCCGAGGCCACTCGAATACGGGGGCCGCGAGTGGCGACCGAGAACGGAGTTCTCCCACAGGGTCATGCCGAGCACCAGCCCGCGACCGTGGCGATCCGCGGGTATGTAGCTCACTCCGGCGGCGCGTATGTCGGCGACCGATCGCCCTGCGACGTCCTTGCCGTCGACGAGGACGCGACCGGACTGCGGAACGCGCAGTCCCACAAGAGCCTCCGCCAGAGCGAGCTGGCCGTTGCCCTCGACGCCGGCGATCCCCAAAATCTCTCCCGACCTCACCTCCAGGTCGATGCCGCGAATGCGACCGTCGACGGCGAGTTCCTCGACTCGGAGGATGGGATCCGTCGGGACGACCTCGGGTTTTTCGAGGCGGAACAGGACACGGCGCCCGACCATCATCTCGGCGAGCTCGGCCTTCGAGGTGGCCGCCGGGGTCGTCTCGCCGACGACCTTCCCGCGCCGCAACACGGTGATCCGGTCGGCGACCTCGAGGACCTCGTCGAGCTTGTGACTGATGAAAACGATGGTCTTGCCCGCGTCACGCAGGCGCCTGAGATTGTCAAAGAGCTCTTTCGTTTCCGAGGGGGTGAGCACCGCGGTCGGCTCGTCGAGGATCAAGACATCAACCCCGCGATACAGGGTCTTGAGAATCTCGACCCGCTGCTCTTCGCCGACCGAGAGATCCTCGATCCGTTTTCGGGGATCCACCAGGAAGCCGTAGCTCCGTGCCAGCTCGGATATGGCCTCGGCGGCGCGCTCGAAATCGAGGACCGGGCCGCCTTCCGACCCAAGGATGATGTTCTCCGTCACCGTGAAGCGGTCGACGAGCACGAAGTGCTGGTGGACCATGCCGATGCCCAAGGCGATCGCGTAGCGCGGGGACGACACCCGCACGGCTTTGCCACGCACGACGATGCGGCCCTCGTCGGGCGGGTAGAGCCCGTAGAGCACCCGCATCAGCGTCGACTTCCCGGCGCCGTTCTCGCCGATGAGGGCGTGTATCTCGCCCTCGTTCAGGACGAGATCCACCCGGTCGTTGGCGACCACTCCCGGAAATCGCTTGGTGATGCCCTCGAGCGCGACGAGCGGGGCGCCGCCGTGCCCTTTTTCGACACTTTGACCAGAGGCGGCTTTGCCGCGCGCTGTTGTCAAAGTGCCGAAACTTCCTCGCCCATCGATGGAAGGGTAATACTCGTAGTGACTCGCTACTCGACCGTGTCGGGCACCTCGATCTCGCCGTCGATGATCGCCTGCTTCAGCTCGTCGAGCCTCGCCTGGATCTCGTCCGACAGCAATTCCGGATTGTCGTTGAACTCGTTGACCGCATAGTCGACCCCCTCCTCGGCGAGGCCGAACACCTGGAAGCCCGCCTGGAAGGCGTCGTTTGCGGTCGCCTCGATCGCGTCGTACACCGCGGTGTCGACGCGCTTCAGCATCGACGTAATGATCAGCTCCTGCTGCTCGGGACTTGCGGTGAGCGACTGGTCCGAGTCGACCCCGATGGCGAGCCCATCCGCGGCGACGGCCGCCGTGAACAGGCCGGCTCCGGACGCGCCGGCGGCGTGATAGATGATGTCCGCGCCGTCGTCGAACATCTTGGACGACAGTGCCTCACCCCTCGTGGGGTCGTTGAACGCGGTGACATCGTCCCCGATGTACTCGACGAGGACCTCGATGTTGGGATCGATCTCGGCCACGCCGGCCTCGAAACCCGCCTGGAAGCGCTCGATCAGACCGGTCCCCTGCTGACCCCCGAGGAAACCGACGGTCCCCACCTCGGTCTTCATCGCCGCCGCCGCGCCGACGAGGTAGGAGCCCTCATGCTCCTTGAAGGTGAGGTCGGCGACGTTGGTCAGATCCTCGTTGATAAACGTGGCAAAGCCGTCGACGATCGCGAAGGACTGATCGGGGTAATCGGGCGCGATCTCGGCGACGCCCTCCGAGAAGGCAAACCCGATCGCCAGGATCACGTCGAAGCCCTGATCGGCGAGGAGGACGACGTTGTCGTCGCGGTTGGAACCGGTGGCGTTGGGCTCGATGAGCTCGGTGTTCTCTTCGGCCACGAGACCATCGTCGATGGCCTGCTGGAGCCCCCGGTTGGCGGCGTCGTTGAACGACTGGTCGCCGAGACCACCGACGTCGAAGGCGACGCCAACCCTGATGTCGCTGGTGGCTTGCGTGTCACCGTTGTCACCGGTGTCTGTCGTGTCGGCGTCATCCTCGCCGCAGGCGGCAGCAACCATGGCGAGAACGACGAACAGCACCACGAACCATCTCTTCTTACGCGTAAGCATGAGCCTCCTTCTTCCCTTCCCCTGTGACCTTCCCTACGCCTGTCAGCCCCGAAGCATATAGAGAGGGGAAGGGGCGCGCGGATAGGGTCTTGAACGATGAAGATCTACACCCGCAAGGGCGACGAGGGCACGACCGGGCTTCTCTACGGGGGACGCGTCCCAAAGGACGACGACCGCACGGAGGTGTACGGAACTCTCGACGAGACGGTCTCGGCCCTCGGGGTCGCTCGAGCCGCGGGGCTCGTGACCCGGGTCGAGGACATCGTCGTCAGGATCCAGCGCGAGATGTTCGTTGCCGGCGCCCAACTCGCCACCGCAGCCGAAAATCAGGCGAAGCTCGAGGACGGTGTCTCGAAAGTTACGCAAGCGATGACAAAGCAGGCGGAAGAAGACATCGATGCCCTAACCGAGGAGCACCCTCTGCCTGCCGAGTTCGTGCTTCCAGGCGAGACGCCCGGATCGGCGGGGCTCGACCTCGCCCGTTCGACCGTGCGGAGGGCCGAGCGCCTCGCGGTGAAGATGAATCGCTCCGGGCTGGTGGCCGATTCCGAAGTCCTGAAGTATCTCAACCGCGTCTCAGATCTCTTGTTCGTTCTCGCCCGTTACGAGGAGGCCGAGCGCGGGCGGCGCGCCCGACCGTCGAGAGAGAGGCCGTGAAACCGGTTCGTTTCTGCGCCTCGTGCGGGAGGCATCTCGACGAGCCGCAGCCGGACGGCGGAGCAACCTGCCCATCCTGCGGTCGGTCATGGTATCGCAATCCATCTCCCACAGCGGGGTGCGTGATCGTGAGGGACGGCGCCGCGCTCGTCACCGTAAGGGCCCACGACCCCTTCGCCGGACGAATCGACGTTCCGGGAGGGTTCGTCCACGTCGACGAGGACATCATCGACGGGCTCAAGCGAGAGGTGCGGGAGGAGCTGGGGGTCGAGATCGAGGTCGGGCCAGACGATTTCATCCAGGGAGCGCCGCACCGCTACGGAGACGAAGGCGATCCGGTCCTCGCGTTCGGGTTCCGAGCCCGGCTTGCCGGTGGAGATCCAAAACCGAGCGACGATGTCGCGGATATCAAGTGGGTCGGCGTCACGGATCTCGACGATCTTGACTTTGCATGGGAGCACGATCGGGAACTAGTGAGAAAGGCGCTTGCACATGGATGACGAGGATCTCGCTCGAATGCTGGGTCTGGCGCGCGCCGTGATCGGCGCGGCGTGCCTGTTCTTGCCTCGCCGGATGACGCGGTTGTGGACGGGTGAACCCCATTCCGCGTCGACCGCGATGGCGCTGCGTGGCCTCGGGGGCCGCGACCTCGCCCTCGGGGTAGGCCTCCTGCGCGCCCTCGAGGAGGAGGGACACGTCGCCCGCTGGCTCGAGGCCGGCGCGGTCGCCGACGCCTCCGACACGCTCGCGGCCCTCGCGAACTCGGATCTACCGCCCGCGCGGCGGCTCACGTTCCTGCTCGCCGCCGGGGGTGCTGCCGGGCTGGGCCTGTATCTCGCCGCCAGCATCGAGGACTGAGAGCCCGACGCGCGGGCAGCGGGGTACATGACAGACGATTATTGAGCTGTTCTGACCGGGGACAACGGGCCTCAGTTACGCTGCGGTATGAGCAACTGGCCGTTCGACGACCATCACGACGAGCTGCGTGCATCGATCCGGTCCTTCGTCGAGTCGGAGCTCGCCCCACATGCGGAGGAATGGGAGGCCAAGAGCGACTTTCCCGACGAGGTGTTCACCCGCATGGGCGAGCTCGGTCTCCTCGGTCTCTCGTATCCCGAGGAGTACGGCGGGGGAGGCGGGGACTATCTGTGTCAGATCGTGCTCGCGGAGGAGATGACCCGCTGCTTGTCTGGAGGAGTCGCGATGGCGATCGCGGTTCAAACCGACATGGCCGTGCCGCCGATATACAAGTTCGGCACCGAGGACCAGAGGCAACGCTATCTCGTGCCGGCGATCAAGGGCGAGAAGATCTTCTGTCTCGGGATCAGCGAGCCCGATGCCGGCTCCGACGTCGCCGGAATCAAGACCACCGCCAGGAGGATCGCGGGTGGGTGGCTCGTGAACGGCCGGAAGATCTTCATCACCAACGGCCGTCGCGCCGACGCGATGACACTCGTCGCCAAGACCGATAGCGAGAAAGGTCATCAGGGCATCTCGTTGTTCATCTGCGACACCGAAACGCCCGGCTTCGAGGTGGCTCGCACCCTCGAGAAGCTCGGCATGCACACGTCGGACACGGCCGAGATCACCTTTACCGACATGGTCCTTCCGGACGATGCTCTGCTCGGAGGGGAGGGCGAAGGCTTCTACAACATCTCGTGGGAGCTCCAGGGCGAGCGCCTCGTGGGCGCCGCGGGATCGATCGCCGGGGCGCGTCGAACCCTGGAGGCTGCCGTCGAATACGCAAAACAGCGAGAGACCTTCGGCAAGCCGATCGGCAAGCACCAGGCGGTCCGCCACATGCTCGCCGATCTCGCCACTGAGATCGAGGCCGCCCAGCAGCTCGTGTACCTTGCCGCGTACAAGGTCAACGTGGGGGAGTACCCGGTGCGCGAGATCTCGATGGCGAAACTGCTCGTTGGTCTGGTCGCGTGGAAGGCCGCCGACGTTGCCATGCAAGTGTTCGGCGGATACGGCTACTCGATGGAGTTTCCCATTCAGCGCGCGTGGCGCGACGCGCGTCTCATCCGTATCGGCGGCGGCACCGATGAGGTCATGCGCGAGGTCATCGGACGAATGGAGGGTTTTTAAAAAATCCCGTGAACGCCCCCGATCTCTTCACGCCCGAGCACGACGAGCTGAGAAAGAGCGTGCGCGCCTTCGTCGAGCGTGAGTTGCTGCCGAACGCGACCGAGTGGGAGGCGCAGGAGTCTTTTCCCAAGGAGGTCATGCGGCGCGCCGGGGAGCTCGGTTTCTACGGCATGAAGTACCCCGAGGCCCTCGGCGGGTCCGGTCCCGACCTCGTTGCCGACGCGGTCGTCACCGAGGAGTTGTCGGGGTGTGGCTCGGGCGGGGTCGCGGCGGCTCTGGGAGCGCACAAGGATCTCGCCACGCTGTACCTCTTCAACTTCGGCACGCCAAAGCAGCACGAGCAGTGGCTCTTCCCCGCGATCGAGGGCAGGCTTATCGGTGCCCTGGGGGTCACCGAGCCGGACGCCGGCTCGGACGTCGCGGCGATCTCCACCTCGGCTCGCCGCGATGGCGGCGATTGGATGCTGAACGGCGCCAAGACCTTCATCTCCAACGGCGCATGGGCCGATTTCGTGGTGGTCGCGGCCAAGACAGATCCGGACGCCGGCCATCAGGGCATCACGCTGTTCGTCATCGAATCGGGCACGCCGGGATTCACTCAGCGACGCGTCAGGATGCTCGGCTGGCGCACCGGGCAGACGGGGGAGCTGTCCTTCTCAGACGTCAGGATTCCCGATTCCAATCGGCTGGGGGACGAGGGCACGGGCTTCTACGCGATCATGCAGAACTTCGCGTGGGAGCGCCTGGTCATGGCTCTCGGTCAGGTCGCCTCCGCGCAGCGCATCTATGAGCTCGCGAAGGGGTATGCGCTCGACCGCACCGCGTTCAACCGTCCGGTGGGCAAGTTCCAGGTGTGGCGCCATCGTTTCGCGGACATGATCACGCGCATCGAGGCGGGCCGAGCGATGACTTACAACGCGCTGCGGTTGATGGTCGCCGGCGAGCAACCGATCCGAGAGGTCGCGATGGCCAAGCTCTACACGAGCGAGCTTGCGTTTCACGTCGCCGACGAATGCGTGCAGGTTCACGGGGGCTACGGTTACGTCACCGAGTTTGCGGCCGAGCGAGCGTTGCGTGACACGCGGCTGGGCCCGATCGGCGGGGGCACCTCCGAGATCATGAAGGAGATCATCGGCAAGACCTATGGCCTCTGAGGATTGTTTGTTGTGCCGCGGCGCCGAAGGCGATCCAGAACTCGGCCGAGTCCAGGTGTGGGAGAACGAGCACTGGCGGTTGACGATCGCGGTGGGGGGCCAGGTCCCAGGGTTTTCGTTTCTCGAGCCCAAGCGCCATATTCCCCACATCACCGATATCGATGGCGAAGAGGCGAAGACGTTTGGCGACGCCCTCGCGACGACCACGAGCGCGCTCAAAGAGGCTGCGGGGGCCGAGCTGGTCTACGTCTACGTCTTCGGCGGCGGGATCCCCCACCTGCACGTTCATCTTGCGCCTCATCGAGAAGGCGACGCGCTTAACGATCTCTTGCTCAAGGGCGAGCTCGAGACCGAGAAGCTCCCGAGCGGCGCGACCAAGATAGTGAGCAAGGACTTCCCGATGATCGAGGACGCCGAGCACCGCCGGATCGTGGAGCGAGCGCGCGAGTTGCTGTCGGTCTGAAAACGCTCCTTAGGATTACCGCGTGACTCGCAAGTTTTGGATCGCATGGGCGCTTTGCCTTGTCGTCCTTGTCGGTCTGTTTGCCATCACCTGGGTGCGCATCCCAAATCGCCCGGACGCGACCGCCGGTCTGGTTCCCGGGCGGATCGGGCTGATCGCCCTCCCCACCGTGATCCCGTTGGTCTACGCGGCCTACCGCGCGGCACGGCTGCGCGATCCGGACGGTCCGGCGAGCTACTTCATCCCGATCGGACTAGCGGTCGCCCTCGGTACGGTCGGCCTGTTCGCCGGCTTCATTCCCGATGCGGTCGGCTGCTTCGGGTTCAACATCGAGCGGTTCGGCCCCCTTCCCCCGGAATGTATGACCGCAGACGAAGCGCGCAGCGCCGCGCTTGTCGAACTGGTTGCGATGTGGGTCGTGTTTGCTTTTCTCGCCGTTGTTTTCAGCCGGCGGGGCGCGCGCAGGCGCGCGCGACGCGCCCCGCCGCGCTAGGTCGACTCGGTAACGCGCACGAGGTTCGCGAGCTCAACGCCGAGCGATGCGACGCCGTCGGGCGTCTCGATCGAGATGGGCCCGTCCATGGGGGCGACGTCCTTGACCGCGATCTCGACGCCGGGCCGAACGCCCATCTGGTCGAGATAGGGAAGCACGTTCTCCTTCAACTCCGAGATCTGCGCGATCACGCCGCCCTCACCGGGTTCGAGCTCTCCGAGCCGGCGGAGCACGCGCAGATCGACCGGGCAGATGGGGTGTCCATGAGGGCAGTAATCGGGGTAGTCGAGTGCCTTTGCGAGAGCCTCCTCGACGCGAGCGGATATGGCGTGCTCGAGCCGGTGCGCCTCACCGTGGACCTCGTACCAGCCCATCTGCAGCTTGTCGACGAGCAGGCACTCGACGAGACGGTGACGGCGCAGAATCGTGTGGGCGAGACGGCGGCCCTCGGGAGTGAGGAGGATCGCCCCGCCCTTCTGGCGGGTGAGATAACCCTCCCCCTGGAGGCGCGTCAGCATCTCCGAGGCCGAGGGGAGGGAGACCTCGAGGATCCCGGCGAGGATGGTAGCGGTGGTGCGCTCACCGTCCTCTTCCAGCCGCTTGATCTCCTCGAGGTAGTCCTCAACCCCCCGCATGCGCCCAGTTTATCGGCGGGTTGAGCAGGACTTTCGCCTGCTGGCCCCGAATGGACACCTGTGCTAAGTTGCCGAGCCGTGTTAAGGGGAAGACGCACACGAGCGGTCCGCGTCTCGGCTGCAGCTTTCCTCCTCGCCGCCTCCGTGGTACCTGCCTTCGCGGGACGGGCCGCGGGCGAGGAGTCGCTCTCGGACCTCCGAGCCAAGATGGCCGGTATTCAGGCCGAACTCGACGCGGCGACCGCTCGGGTCGAGAAGCTTCGCGATCAGGCCGGGCATCTCACCGAGCGGATCGAGCAGGCCGAGGCCCGCATCGAGACAATCGAGGAGCGAGACCGCAGACTTCAGCGCAAAGCCGTCGACCGCGCGCAGGAGCTCTACATGTCCGGCACGAGTGGTATGGCCGAGGCACTGTTCGGGTCGGACGACTTTTCCGAGCTTGCCGACCGGGCCGAGATGCTGTCGCAGATATCGCTTGGAGATTCGAGCGCATTCGTGCGACTGGCACGCTCGCGCGCCGAGCTTCAGAGGCTCTCCGAGCAACTCGCGGAGGACCGTGCTGCCGCGAGGAGCAACGCCGCAAAGCTCGCCGAGGAGTCGGATGCGCTTCAGGACAGGCTCAAGGAGGCGCAGGCCGAGTACGAGCTGTTGCGTGATCGCCTTGCGGGTCCGGCGCCCACCGTGGGCGCGCCGGTGCTCAGTTTCCGAGGGGGCCTGGCGTGTCCGGTTGCCGGTCCGCACTCGTTCACCGACACTTGGGGCGCGCCGCGTTCGGGACACAGCCATCAGGGCGTCGACATCATGGCCGTGTACGGTACGCCGGTGGTCGCGATCACCTCCGGAACCATCACCCTGTCGAGCTACGGCGGCAGCGCCGGCTACTGGCAGATCCTGTCCGGAGACGACGGAAATCAGTACTGGTACATGCACAACCAACGAAACATCGTGAACGGCGGACACGTCTCGACCGGGCAGCAGATCGCCACCGTCGGTGACACGGGGAACGCGGCCGGTACGCCGCACCTTCACTTCGAGTTCCACCCCGGCGGTGGATCGGCGATAAACCCGACCCCGCTCGTCGCCTCCGTCTGCTGACCCCCCTCCGCTGGATGCCATCATCACGGTGACCTGTAGTCCCCTTGCGACTTCCCGGGAGGCCCGAACCATCTTGGGGCTTTACGCCAAGCGCGGTACTCTCGCGCCATGACAGACCGCAAGCGCCGACTCGTCGAGAGGGTTATCGACGCGGCCTATCTCGAGGGCCTCGGGGACCGATCCATCGAGGAACTGCGCAGCATGCGGGACGATTGTCGAGAGGGCGAGAACGAATTGTCTTTCGAGCGCCGCTTGTGTCAGGCGCGCATCGACATCCTTTCTGCCGAGCTTGAGAGACGGGCCGGATCGGGCGGAGACGACCTCCTCGCCAGGCTCCCCGAGATCCTCGCCACCGAGGCATCCCAGGAGGCGGGCCCGCTCCCGGAGCGCGCTCCGAACTTCTCGATTCCTCGCAACGCAGACATTCCTCGTCGGCGCGTCGAAGAGATCGTCGGTGAGCAGACGCTGGCCCGGCTCTCGCAGCTTTCGCCCGACGAGGTCAAGGGGATCATCCGAACGCTCGGAGAGCATGAGAGAGATGTATCCGAGCGCCGCCGGCGCGTGCACGACGTCATGGATTCGATCCAGACGGAGATCGTTAGGCGATACACGAGTGGTGAGGCCGACCCCGCAGAGGTCCTTCCCTAAGAGAGCGCTGTCTTAGTGTCGCCCGCGGCCCTTGGGCGGCCCGCCCTTTCCCTTGCCTCGGCCGTGGCCCTTCGACGAGTCATCCTTTGCCTTCTCGCGCGACTGGGACCGGTTCTCGCGAGCCTTCTCGCGCGCCTGCCCCCGGTCCTCGCGCGCCTGGGACCGGTTCTCGCGCGCCTTCTCGCGCGCCTGGGACCGGTTCTCGCGCGCCTTTTCGCGAGCGTCGAGCCACCGGTCCGAGTCCTGTCGGGCGAGGCCCGTGGGTAGTCTCTCACCGCGCGGCAGATTCCCAACACCGCGGCCCCCGTCGTCGCGCTCGTCGGTAGGGGGTCGCGTGAAGTCGTCGGCGGGCGGCGCCACGACGCCGGTGTCGGGACTCGTCGTCGCAGACGGAGGTGCGACCGCGGGAGCTGCCGGCGCGATCTCTTCTGCCGGGGGCTCGGGGCGCGCGGTCTGAAGGGGAGTGAGCAACGTGATCGCTTGTCGAATGGCGGTCGAAGGCGCGTCGGGGAGGACACCGAGTCCGAGATTCGTGTTGAGGATCGCCTGGCGCGCGAAGACGGCGAACAGCAGGAGACACCCTGCGGCGACTCCGGCCATCGCGGTTCCGAGTAGCGGCGTGAGCCGCGACCTTGCGTCCAGCGCTCCTCCCTTCATCACTCGCTGATTCTCCCTTGTGGGGGCCACCCCCTGCAATAAGCATTCAACCAACTACGCAGAGTAGTTACCAGCACCCCTTATGAACGATATCGGGGGTTTCGTCGTCCGTCTTGACCCCCATGTGAGGGAATGCCTATTGCTTGCAACTGTTATGCAAAAGTGATATCAATGCTAGCGAAAGAGATCGACTGGAACCACATCGACTGGAACGACGAGGAGGACGTGACATGCCCGGTGGACGCATGAAGCTCTCAGAGCTCGGGGAGTTCATCCGCGAGCAGCGGCGCTCGGCCCGCCTGTCTCTCCGCAAGCTGTCGGACCTCGCCGGCATCTCCAATCCGTACCTGTCGCAGATCGAGCGGGGGCTGCGCAAGCCATCGGCCGAGATCCTTCAGGCGATCGCCAAGGCGCTTCGAATCTCGGCCGAGACGCTCTACGTGAGAGCGGGAATCCTCGAAGAAGATCGTGAGCACGATCTCGTTGCCGAGATTCTGAAGAACCCGAGACTCACCGAACGACAGAAGCGGGCGCTCGTCGATCACTACCGCAGCTACCTCGATGAGTCACAGGAGCCACATACGAAAGCCGCCTCAGTTCGCGATGGTTGAACGCAACCTGACGGGGAATTCGGAGCGACCCTCTTCACCCCCCACCCAGGCGTTGGATCCCGGTTGCCTTTCGCAGACGGGATTCGGCGAGCCTCCGGATCCCCGTCACCCATTGGAAGAAAAGAAGAAAGAGCGAAGCAAAGGAGGTGAATGAACATGGCGAAGACACAAGAGCTTCTTTACGCTGTTGTCGGCGCCGGTGACTTCGCGTTGGAGAAGGCCAAGAACCTCTCCCGAGTCACCGACCGGAAGACGACCGCCAAGGTCTACAAAGACTTCGTGAAGCGGGGTCGCAGCCTTTCGACTCGTATCAAGAGTTCGGGCGCGACCAAGAAGGCGATCGCTCAGACGAAGATCGCTCGCACTCAAGTAAAGGCCGCGGCCACCAGCGTGACCAAGGCGGTCAGGGCTGATACCAAGGCCACGAAGACGGCGGCGACCAAGGCGACTAAAGCTTCATAGCTCTGTTCAAGCGTTGGAGGACAGGAGCCCGCGGTTTGCGGGCTCTTTGTCTTTCTTAGATGTCGCCGAGTTTGCCCGGGAGGTCACGTGGAATGGTGTCCTGATCTGCTGTGTTGAAGAACTACTGTGACGACCACCATGGCGGTTGAACCGCTCGAAGTCAGCGTCGAGTGCGACGAGCGATGTTTCGATCTTCCCGCGTGGCGAGAGCGTCTCGCCCGCGATCCAGATCGGCACATCTTCGCCACCCCCGAGTGGAACAAGCTTTGGTGGGAGGAGTTCGGCGAGAGCAAGGAGCTCCTCCTGCTCAAGATGTCCCGGGGCGAGACCGTCGCGGCCCTCGTTCCTCTCTATCTCAAGAGAGAAGGCGAGCGGAAGATTCTCCGCTTCGTCGGCGGCATCGACCTAACCGACTACCTCGGCCCCATCTGCTCTCTCGACGATCGGGGCGACGTCGCCGAGGCGCTCATCGGCTGGCTCGCCACCACCGATGTCGAGTGGGACGAGTTGGATGCCCACAACATGCCGGTCCCATTCGGATTCGCCGAATTCCTGGTCGAGCGAGCCGACGACCGGGGATTCTCGTTCGCTCTCGACCAGGAAGAGACTTCCGCGATGCTCCTTCTACCGGACGGGTGGGATTCTTATCTCTCCGGGCTCAACTCTAAGGACCGTCACGAGTTGAAGCGAAAGATGCGCCGGATCGGTCGCGAGCATCCCGACGCCCTCGTTCGTCAATCGACGAAAGACACTCTCGAGGGGGACCTTAAGCTCTTTGTCGAGATGCACCGCGGCGCCGAGGGTCACAAGGGGCACTTCATGCGACCGGAGATCGCCACGTTCTTCGAGCGCATCGCGCACGCGTTCTCGGAGCTCGGATGGCTGCGTCTCGACTTTCTCGAGATCGGGGACCGGCCGGTCGCCTCCACTTTCGGCTTCGAGTTCAACGAAACGTTCTATCTCTACAACTCGGCCTACGAACCGGAAGTCGGCCGACTTTCTCCCGGCCATGTCCTTGCGGCCGAGCTCGTTAAGAGATCGATCGAGCAGGGCCTCAAGAGGTTCGACTTCCTGCGCGGGCAGGAACGTTACAAGTACCAGCTCGGCGGGAGCGCGGTTCCGCTCAACAACGTCCGCGTGCTCAACGAGAGAAAATCGTGACCCCGGTCTCTCGCATTGCCGTGGTCGCATACCACTCGTCCCCTCTTGTCGAGCCGGGCTCGGGCGACTCTGGCGGTATGACGATTTACGTGCGCGCGCTGGCCGCTGCGATGGCCCGCCTTGGAGTGCACACCGATGTCTTCACCCGCGCAAGTTCCTCGTCTCGAGAAATCGTTGAGTTGTCGCCCGGCGTGAGAGTGATCTCGATGCCGGCGGGCCCTCCGACCCCTCTGCCCAAACACAAGCTCCGGCATCACGTGGGCGATTTCGCTGCCGGCCTCAGGGCCTTCGCGTTGGGGCAGCGGGTCTCGTACGACCTCGTCCACTCCCACTACTGGCAGTCGGGCCTCGCGGGAAAACGGCTCGCGGGCATGTGGGGCGTTCCGCTCGTCCATTCCCACCACACCCTCGGCAAGGTCAAGAATCGCTTTCTCGCCCCCGGCGATGAGGCGGAGCCTCAGACCAGACTCGACGGTGAGGCCGAGGTGATCGAGTCGGCAGATGTCCTCATCGCCTCGACCGACGAGGAATGGAAACAGCTCGCGTGCCTGTACGGGGCATCTCACGACCGGCTCAAGACGCTTCACCCGGGGGTCGACCACGCTATCTTCCGGCCCGGGGACCGGGCCCGGGCCCGGAGCCGACTCGGTCTCTCGGACGAGGCGGTGATGCTCTACGCCGGCCGCATCCAACCGCTGAAAGGGCTCGAGCTCGCGGTCCGCGCCGCCGAGCAGCTCAGCGGCGCCCTCGACCGCCGGGTCGTGCTGCTGCTCGTTGGGGGCGCGAGCGGCTCCGGAGGCGAAGACGAGGTGACGCGCCTCGGCGACCTCGCTCACAAGCTTGGCATTGCCGATGACGTGAGGTTGGTCGGTGCCCAGCCGCATCGGGACCTCCCGGTGTTCTACCGCGCCGCGGACGTCGTCGTGACGTGCTCGTATTCGGAGTCGTTCGGGCTCGCGGCTCTCGAAGCTCACGCGTGTGGAACGCCGGTGATCGGAACCGCCGTCGGCGGGCTGTCCCACATTGTGCGCGACGGAGAGTCCGGTTTCCTGCTCGACACGCGTGACCCGGCGGAATTCGCGGGGCGGCTCAAGACGGTGCTCTCCGACGACGACCTCCGAGCATCGTTTGCTGTGGCCGCGGCAAGATCCGCGCAGGCATTCTCGTGGGACAAGACTGCGAGTTTGATGCTCGAGCTTTACGAGTGCTTGATCGAAGAGTCTTCCCCCGAGGCCTGCGTCTGCTGACTAGTTTGTTATGACCAAAGCTGTCAACCCGCGAAGAAAGTTTTCGTCCCTCTGAGCAGGTCGTTTGTTGCGCTACCTGCATCGTCGCGTTGTTGACGGGCGCGGCATCGCGTCGCTATGTTTTCGCTTCGTTCCGAAGGACCGCACGGGGTCGAGAGACCCCTCTCTGGAAGGGTTCGTCGGGACGAGAGGGCCCCAGGGGCCGGAGGATCGAGGCGGATCTCGTGTATGGGGAAGTGCACGAGGATCGGTTCGGGCCGAAGGTTCCTGGGGCTTCTTTCTGTCCCGGGTACTAGTCGCGGACCACGGCACGCAAGAAGAAGCGCAGGTTCGCAGGTCGTTCGGCAAGCCGCCGCATGAGATACGCGTACCAGGCCGACCCATAGGGGACGTAGACGCGAACACGGTGACCTGCGGCCGCGAGCTTGGCTTGGAGTTCCCGCCGGATCCCGTACAACATCTGGAACTCAAAGGCGTCCTTGGTGACGCCCGCCTCGTTCGCGACGCGCGCCGCGGTGTCGAGCAACCTCCCGTCGTGAGTCGCGATTGCCGGGTCGGTTCCGTGCTGGAAGAGCCAGCGAATCAGCCACGAGTACTGGGCATCGATTTCCTTCCGCTTCTGGAATGCGAGGTCCTCCGGCTCCGCGTAAGCCCCCTTTACGAGCCGGACCTTCGGACGGAGGTCGGCCATCCCTTCGAGGTCGGCGGGGGTGCGCCTCAGGTACGCCTGGATCGCGATTCTCAGTTGTGGGAAATCGGCGTGCAGGAGGCGATAGATCCCGAGCGTGTCCTCGACGTACTCGGACTGCTCCATGTCGATCTCGACCTCCGTCCCGGCGGCCGCGGCCTCGGCGGCGAGTCGTCGCAGGTGATCGATGCACGCGCCCTTGTCGAACGCGAGACCGAGTTGGGTCAGCTTGACCGTTACCGTCGTGTCGACCCGCGTCTCCTCGATGAGCTTGATGGCCGCGAGGTAGTCGTCTGCGGCGGCCTGGGCCCCGCCGGGATCTACGACCCCTTCCCCGAGAAGATCGAGGATGCCCCCGATAGCCTTGTCGTTGAGCGCTCGGATGGCGTCGAGCGCGTCTGCGAGGCGATCTCCCGCGACGAACCGTTCGACCACCCCGCTCGTCAGCCTGCTGCCGGTGATGAAATCCTTCACCTTCGTCTTCTCGGATGCCCACAGCAGCGTGCGACCGAGCAAATAGGTCCTCTCTTCATCCGGGTTCGTGAGATGCCATCATACGTAGCGACATGGCGAAGCTTGCGGTGCTCGGTGGTGGAAAGATGGGCGAGGCCCTCCTCGCAGGGCTCATCGCGTCCGGGTGGCGTAAGCCCAAAGACATTGTCGTCACGGGGAGGCGCGAGGAACGGCTCGACGAGCTCGCGGAGAAATACGGGATCGAGATCTCACTCGATAACGCGAGCGCGGTCACGGGCGCCGAAGTGGTCGTCATCGCGGTCAAGCCCCAAGATATCGAAGGTTTGCTGTCGGACATCTCTGCCCACATCGGGCCGGATCAGACGGTGCTCTCCATCGCCGCTGCCATACCGACCTCTTTCATCGAGGCGCGTCTGGGAACCTCCGTCCCCGTGGTGCGCGCAATGCCCAACACCCCTTCGGTCGTGCATGAGGGCATGGCCGGCATCGCCCCCGGCAAGCACGCGGATCAGCTTCATCTCGATATCGCTAAAGAGGTGCTCGATCACGTCGGACGAGTCGTCTCGGTGTCCGAGAGTTACCTCGACGCGGTCACTGCCATATCCGGGTCGGGTCCGGCTTATTTCGCGCTACTGGCCGAAGCGATGATCGAGGCCGGCATACTTCTCGGTCTGTCTCGCGAGATCTCGACAGAGCTCGTCATTCAGACGATGTTGGGGTCGGCCAAGCTCCTCCGCGACGAGAACATGCACCCGGTCGAGCTGCGCGAGATGGTGACCTCGCCCGGCGGCACCACGATCCGGGCGATCCGCGTGCTCGAGCAGTCGGGCGTGCGCGCCGCGTTCCTGAACGCTATCCAGGCGGCAATGGAGCGCTCGCTCGAACTCGCTCACGGCGAACCCGAGACCTGACCCCCATCGCATAGTTTTCACCACGCCACCTGAGAGGTGCTCTCATGAGCACTCGGCCGTGAATTTAGGATGCGTGGATCAGTCCTTCGATAGAACCAAGGGGGGTTCGATCGTCATGGGTCAGGACTTCGGGAACTTCATCAACGGCGAGTGGGTCGACGCGGCATCGAAGGAGACATTCGACTCCCTGAACCCGGCCGATCGCAACGAGGTGCTCGGAAGCTTCGCTCGCTCTCAGGGGGCGGACGTCGACCGGGCAGTCCAGGCCGCGCGGGAGGCCTATCCCAAGTGGATGATGACCCCCGCCCCCGAGCGGTCCGACTACCTGTTGCGGGTCGCGTTGCTGCTCGAGGAACGGAAAGAGGAACTCTCGAAGCTGATGACGCGCGAGATGGGTAAGACCGTCAAAGAATCGCGCGCCGATGTCCAGGAAGGCATCGACTTCGCCCACTACATGGCCGGCGAGGGCAGGCGCGCCCTCGGCGAGACGGTCCCCGCCGAGCTGCCGAACAAGTTCTACATGACGGTTCGCCACCCGGTCGGCGTCGTGGGCCTGATCACGCCGTGGAACTTCCCCATCGCCATCCCGCTGTGGAAGATCGCGCCGGCCATCGTGTCCGGCTGCACTTCGGTGTTCAAGCCCGCCGAGGACACCCCCCTGCTCGCGTGCTTGCTGGTGGACATATTCCGCGAGGTCGGCCTGCCCCCCGGGGTCTTGAACCTCGTCAACGGTTACGGCGAGGAAGCAGGGGCCGCGCTTGTCGATCACCCCGACGTGCGCGCCATCTCGTTCACCGGCTCGCTAGAGGTCGGACGCATGATCAACGAGAAGTGCGGACGGGCGATGAAGCGGTGCTCGCTCGAGCTCGGCTCCAAGAACGCGCTGATTGTGATGCCCGACGCCGAGCTCGATCTCGCGGTGGAGTCGGCGGCCTGGGGCGCGTTCGCGACCTCCGGGCAGCGCTGCACGGCGACGTCGCGCCTCATCGTGCACGACGACATCCGCTCCGACTTCACCGATGGTCTGCTCGATCGCGTGTCCGGCATGAAGGTCGGGAACGGTCTCGATCCGGATGTCGAGCTCGCGCCGGTGATCAACGAGAAGCAGAAAAACCGAGTGCTCGAGTACATCAGCCTGGGGCAGCAGGAGGGTGCCAAATTGCTCATCGGGGGCGAGGAGCTCACCGGCGAGCAGTATGCGAACGGCTATTTCGTCGCGCCCACGGTGTTCGACGAGATGACCGCCGACATGCGGATCGCCAAGGAGGAAATCTTCGGCCCGGTCACAGGGATCCTCAAGATCGACTCGGTCGAGGAAGCCATCGCCATCGCCAACGGAACCGACTACGGACTGTCGTGTGCGATCTATACACACGACATCACAAACGTGTTCAGGGCCGTCCAGCAGCTTGAGTTCGGCATCGTGTATGTCAACGCGCCGACCATCGGCGCAGAGATCCAGGTTCCGTTCGGGGGAATGAAGAACACCGGAAACGGCCATCGCGAAGCCGGTCCTCAGAGCCTCGACGAGTTCACCGAATGGAAGACGGTCGGTATCGACTTCTCGGGCAAGCTGCAGCGCGCCCAGATGGATGAGTGACTCGGTAGCCCTGGTCAGGGTAGAGGACATTGCGCGCGCCTACGATTTTGGTTCGGCGCACCCGCTGAGACCCGAGCGCGTGCTGATCACATACGAGAACGCGCGCGACCTCGGCTTCTTAGACTTCGATCATGTCGCCGAAATCCCGTCTCGCTCCGCGACGGACGACGAGATCACGGCGGTCCACGCCACCGACTTCGTACAGATGGTCAAGGACATCGATTCCGGTGCCGCCGATCCGGCGCGGGGGCTGGAGTTCGGTCTCGGGACGCCCGACGATCCGATCTTCGATGGGATGCATGCGGCATCTGCCGCCGTGTGCGGAGCATCCGTCGTGGCCGCCGAGGTTGTCGCCACCGGCGAGTTCCAGCACTCGTTCAATCCCGCCGGCGGCCTGCACCACGCTCGCCGCCGGGAGGCCTCGGGCTTCTGCATCTACAACGACCCCGCCGCCGCGATCGCCAAGGTGCTCGACATCAATCCTGGATGGCGAGTGATGTACGTCGACGTGGACGTCCATCACGGCGACGGGGTGCAGTGGATCTTCTACGACGAGCCCCGCGTGCTGACGGTGTCGCTGCACCAGTCGGGGCGGTATCTGTACCCGGGGACGGGCTTCGGCGACGAGCTCGGGGAGGGTGCCGCACGCGGCACGTCGATCAACGTCCCGCTTCCGCCGTTCACGGGTACCGAGGACTATCTGTTTGCCCTCGAGGAGGTTGTGACCAAGGGGGCCGAGGCCTTTAGGCCAGATCTCTTGCTCACACAACTGGGCGCCGACACCCACCACGGCGATCCACTCGCGAACCTCGGTCTCACCATGCCCGCCTATCCGAGGATGGCGCGACTCCTCCACGATGTTGCACACGATCTCGCCGGTGGTCGCTGGGTGGCAACCGGAGGAGGCGGTTATCAGTTCGACACGGTGGTTCCCAGAGTGTGGACGACCTACTTCGCGGAGATGTGCGGCGCATCCGAGCTCGTTCCCGCCGAGTGGCTCGAGGACCGTCCGCCGGAGGAAGTGTCTCAGCGGTACGGCGAAGAGGTCCGACGCTCGGTTGCCGAGGTGCTCGACGCGTCGCTCCCTCGCCTTCAGGCGCTGGCCGGGGCGCGATGAGCGCGTGCGCCGGCGGGTTTAACCTCTTCGCTCGTGGACGGCGTAAGCGATCTCCACCGGCTCGTGGGGTACTCGATTCCCACCGGATTCGGCGTGCTCGCGCTGTGGTCCCTCTACGCGTTCGTGCGCAACAAGGCGCCGGGAGAGAACTTTTGGCGTCTGCTCGCCGCACTTCAAGTCGTCATCGGACTGCAGATCCTCGTCGGCGGGGTTCTCTTCGCGACCGGCCTCAGACCGCAGTCCAACGGCCCCCAGTGGCTGCATTACGTCTACGGGGGCCTGTTCCCCGCCTTCGTCCTGGTGCTCGCGCATCGGTTCGCCCGGCGGGCGCCGGGCATACCGTGGGCTGTGTTCGGGGTCGCCGGGCTGGTCTGCTTTGGCCTCACCTTCCGAGCCCTACAGACCGGCCTCGGCATCGACTGAGGTGATGAGCTGAACCTCGTCGATGTCATCGTCATCGTCATCGCCGTCGTGGCCGCGTTCCGCGGTTGGCGCCGGGGATTGCTGGGCCAAGCGTTCGAGCTGGGCGGCGGTCTCCTCGGGCTCGTCGCCGGTCTCTTCCTGGGTCCGATAGTTGCGAGAGTGTTCACCCAGCAGCCCGAGCTTCTCGGTGCCATGATCGTTCTGCTCGTCCTGTTCTTCGCGCTCTCGTTGGGCCAGACCGTCGGTTTCTTCGTCGGCCATCGGTTTGGCGGCTACGCTCGCCGGGCGCGTCTCGGCGAGGTCGATCAGGGCCTCGGATCCGCCTTCGGGATCGGCGTCATCCTGATCGTGTTCTGGCTAGTCGGATCCTTGCTCGTAAGTGGACCGACCCGCACAATCGCCCGCGCGTTCGAACGGTCGGCGATTCTCGACACCCTGAACCGAACGTTTCCGCAGCCCCCGGACGTGCTGGCAACCGTTCGTCAGTACCTCAACACGTCCGGATTCCCGCAGGTCTTCTCCAATTTTCCGCGTCCGATCGGGGGGCCGGTCGCGCTGCCCTCGGGCCGCCAGGCCCAGAGGGCGGTAGATGCCGCCGACCAATCGACGGTTCGGATCGTGGTGCCGGCCTGTGGCGGCACGCAACTCGGTAGTGGGTGGGTCGCGGCGCAGGACACCGTCGTCACCAACGCCCATGTCGTTGCGGGGGGCGACGAGGTGACGGTCCAGGATCCACAGAACGGCGACCTCTCGGGACGTGTCGTGCTGTTCGATCCGCGCACCGACATCGCGATCATCCGGGCATCCGGCCTTGCCGGCGGACCGCTCCCGCTCGACACCACCGACCACGACAGCGGCACCCCGGGAGCGACGCTTGGCTACCCGGGGGACCGTAACGGCCGGCTGGTTGCTCACAGAGCGGCCGTCAGAGCCCAGTTCGACGCGGTCGGGAAGGACATCTACGGCCGGCAGGATGCTCGGCGCGAGGTCTACGAGATCCGCTCCCCGGTGCGCCAGGGCGACTCCGGAGGACCGTTCGTTCTCCCATCCGGCGAAGTCGCCGGCGTCATCTTCGCGGCATCGACGAGTGATGCCAGCACCGGCTATGCCCTCACTGGCGGCGAGGTCGAGGACGAGATCCAAGAAGGGTCGGGTCGGAGCGAGCCGACCTCCACCGGCGGCTGCACCCGGTAGCGCCGCGAGCGCGAGTTCCCTAGCGCGAGTTTCCCCCGTAACGGAACGGAGACAGTCTTTTAGCAGGTGGGCGGTCATTTCGAAGCCCGGACGTGTATGACCTAAGTCGGTCAGGGCGTGGGTGCGAAGCGAGCCAGATCGAAGAGCTCGTAGAGGCGGTCGGCGATACCGACCGTCTCGGTGAGCACCTTGCGGGCCCGAGGCCGGCCGCCGGTGGACGGATAGATCATCACCGTCTCCTGTATCGAAGCGAGCGTCGCCAACAGCTCGCGAACGCTCATCTTGTAGCCGGCGCGCACCGCCTCGCGACGCATGAGCTGCGCGATCGCCAGCGCCAGCACGCAGTAGAAGACGTGCACCTTGATCTTCTGATCGGTCCAGTGAT
>JBOGXF010000130.1:0-57166 GCA_050694275.1 Actinomycetota bacterium
GCCACTACCCGCCGTTGACGCTCATCCAGCAATGGCATCACCAGAGAGAAGAACCCAGCGAGCGGATCCTCGCCAATCTCCACCCGCCAACACTATATCGCGCGAGTTAAACTTTCGTGGACCCTTATTCGAACTCGGGCGTGAGAAGAGAGCCGCGAAGACGTCGGTGAACTCGGCGCGCTTGATCTTGCCGTCCTCAACGTAGACGGCTTGATGACGGGTGCCATACAAAGGAGCATCGATCAACCGGCGTCTCGGCAGGGCAGGATCGTCTGCGCCAACTGCGGTGGCGAAGTGCAGTGCGAGACGTGGGGTGGCACTCCGAGCTGGAGATGCGTAGGTAACCCTCGGCACCGCCAACGAGTTCACCGTAACCACTTGATGCTCCCGAAGATGCGCGAACTCGTTCCTCGCCGAGACCTCTCACGTCTAGACAAACATTTCGGAGTCGAGGTTAAGGGAGCAAGTCATGCAACCGCTGCGGGGACAGCAAGCCGATGGCGGACTTTGATAGGACCCTGACAAGGTCGATGGTCGAAGAGGTGTCTGCAAATCGTGTCGTAAGAGCCAGAGAGAGGCGGCCAGTTTCTAGTCGTGCTCAAACGTCCGTCCGTCTACCGAGCCGCGCCTCCAAATTGAGTTGATTTGACAGGCTCCTGCCGCGGCACGAGCATAATTGCGCAGAGTGGACAGAGAAGTCAGAGTGGACAGAGAAGTCAGTACGGCACCGCATACGAAGGTCGGCATTGCTCTCGTCGCTGCCGCCGGCGTCCTCTCAATCATCGGGTCTTGGCTCCCGTGGATCAGCACGGAGATCGGATTCACCGAGACAACATTCACTTCAAACGGATTCGCAGAAGGAGAAGAAGGCTGGTGGACCGCCGCCATTGGTGTTCTCCTCTTGATCGTTCTCGTTCTTGATCGCAAGTTGCGAGAGCGGCGAACGATGCTCGGTGTCGTGGTCATCGCCGCGAGTTTGGCCTGCGGCCTTATCACTCTGACCGACTATCAGGAGACGCAGCAACGGGGCGTGCCTGGAAGCCGCCGGGCTTTGCTCGACGCGGTACGTGAGACCTTTGAAGAGCAGCGGCCATTGGGGACATTTGACCCGGATGCGGCCGAGGAGTTGCTGGGCTTTCGAGGAGGGCCGGGCACCGGCACTTGGACGCTCTTCCTCGCAAGCGGCCTGGGAATAATCGGCGGCATTCTCCTTGTCGCCGCTAGATCACAACCGACTGCCGCTACGGACATCGAATCGTCGCGAGAGAATCAGATTGATTCGACGAAGGTCTGCCCGCGATGCGCCGAGACCGTGAAGGCGGCAGCTCAAGTGTGTCGCTTCTGCGGTCATGAGTTCACGGCCTGATCCAGGTTGCTGGAGTGGAGCCCCCTCTGCTGATAGAATTAAGCGTGAGAGGAACCTGTGGGTTGGCGAAAAGGTCCTGGGGACTCCGCCGAAAGGCTAGCTGGCCCGGGTCCTCTCAGCCCCTTAATAGTAGGTCTTCGGGCCCAATTTGAACGCCTCGAACTCGCTCGCGATTTTGTCTGCAATTAGATCATGGGAGCGCGTGTCTCCACGCTCATATTTTCGCTGGATTGCCCATGTCGCGTAGTCGGCCACCTGCAGGCAGGGATCGCTTATGGCGGGCCAGAAGGCCGTATGAAAGATCACTGTTGGTGAGACTTGTCGGACCACATCGGCAACCGCGTGATGGATCGCTTGTTTCTTTCTTTTGATCTGGAGAGAGGAAGCGACGACGAATAGGTCATCTAACGAGGTCGCAATCCGAGGAGCTACGTGCTTGAAGTGAAGGAACCATGCCTCCTTGTAGAACCGGAGAGGGTCAGCCCGTAGATGGTCTTGAGCCTTGGTCTTGTCCAGGATGGTCGTGTCGACGCGAAACTCCCGACCTGCGAGCACATCGAAAACTCGATCGCGCACCCTCTGAACGTCGTTGTGTGCATGGAATTCGGGAAGGATGAAGCCGTTCCACGCTAGTTCACGACGAAGATCGATCAGGTCGTTTCCGAGCTGGCAGTCCTTCATCGTCACCGTGCCGATGATGAAGTACGTGCTAACGCCAGCCTTTCTCTTGAAGATGAAATCTCCCGCCTCGTCTACGAACACATATACCCGTGCCATACCTCGAGATTAGTCTCGACCTGGTGGCTACCTTCGCTAGGCGTATGCACACAGCTCAGGCGAGGAATGACTATGGACCGCGTAGCAGGGGAGGAGCGATGCCCTGTGGTTAGTGGGGCTAATCGGCCAACGTCGGCCGGTCGACAACGGGCACAAGATGCTTAACGCCGCCCTGTGGCCGCAAAGAGGACTCGGCCCGGTTACTCAATCCGTCGCTCATGCTCCAGAAGACGTGCAGGTCGGAGTGGTTTGAATAGTGTCCATTTAGGAGCCCCCAGGGTGATGCAACCGGGCGGCGCAGACCATACGTAATTGCCGATGCGTAATCGAAGAAACCAAGCTCAGCGTTGCACCAAACTAGTGGTGACCGGCCCCGTGCTCGGTCCCCCACTGCTGGATCGTCGCGCGCGTCTGCCCGGTGAGCTCGCCGCCCGCGGTTCTGACGACAAAGATGCCCGCCATCCCCGCATCGGAATGACCCTGGACGTGACAGTGGTACATCCACGCTCCCGGCCCGACGTGCTCGCCGGCGACCACCTGAAACCCAAACGAGTCGGCGGGGCCGACGGTCTTGTTGTCGATCGTGGTCCCCGGATCCGACAGCCCGGTCGGGAGCCCGGTGCGGCTGTCGGTCCAGCGGTGCCCGTGCAGGTGGAAGGTGTGGTGGTTGTCGCCGTGGCCGATGACCACGAACTCGACCCGCTCGCCCATGTTCGCCTCCGGCATCGGAGTGTTGGGCGCAACCTGCAGGTTGAAGGCCATGTCGTTCATCACGAGGACCACCGGCTCACGGTCCGGAAGGGGGTCTCCGGCCCGGCGCACGATCAGCGCGGCGAACAGCCCCGACTTGACCCCCACGGTGCCGTGCGGGGTCCCCATGCAGTGGTCGTGGTAGTGCCAGTAGCCGGCGCTGCCGGGATCGACCGTCCCGTCGGACCGGGTCGTCGGCCCGTGGCTCGAGATGACATACGTCCGGCTCCGGCCGGGCCCGACGCAGGAGCGGTTGAGTCGCGTGCCGTCGCTCGCGACCGTGTAGTCGACCCCGTGCGGGTGGAAGCTCAATCTCCGATGGGTCAGCTTGTTCACGAGGGTGATGGCGACGCACTCCCCCTCGGTCAGCTCGATCGTTGGGCCGGGGATGGTCGGCTCGCCTTCGACGAGCCCGTACCCGAAGCGACCGGGGCCGACCTTCTCTCCGTACAGCGTGATCTCGCGATCGAAGGGCGGATCGCACGCCTGGGCGGGCTCTTGGGACGCATCGACCTGCGCGCGGGTCGGCAGGGACCACGCGAGCCCGGAGAGCGCGACGAGAACAGACATCGCGAAACGAGAAGCACGAGACATGGCTACCTCTTTTTGTCGGTTTGGGTCCTGCGCAGCGCAGGACCATCGCCTAGTAGAACCAGGCTCCGCGAGTGAAAACCACCGCGCCCAGGGTGGCAAGGGGGATGAGCAAAATCAGGACATACTCGTGGCGAGCCCGCCCGCCCCGGGCGAACGCGGCAAGGAAGACGAGCGCGGGCCAGAACGACAGCAGCATTCTGGGGATGCTGTAGTACCAGCTCGAGGTGACGAGCACCGCCAGAAACGTTCCCATGTAGGCGCCGTATCCCCACTCGCGCTTCGTCACGGCCCAGATCACGAATCCCACCCCGACCGCCGCCGCGAGGATCTCCACGCGCCACGCGAAGCGCCAGTTGGTCGGATAATCGGCCCCCTCCCACGTGTTGTAGGTGTTCAGGAAGGAATTGATCGGCCCGACGAATTGCCGGCCCCAGCCCTCTCTCTGGTCCAGGACGAAATGAAACGGGTTGCCGGTCGTCTGAGCGAGGTAGGCGGCGTACGCGAGAAACGGCAGCGCCCCCACGACGAGCCCGGTGAGAGCGTTCGCGGCCTTCTCGAGCGAGAAATCGCGCTGCCGAAGAAACTCGACCGCCAGCCCGATCAGCACGAACGCGCCGGCAAAGCGGGCGCCCATGGCCACCGCCGCGAAAGCCCCCGCGAGCAGCCAGCGCGACCGGCGCGCGTAATAAAAGGCAGGGATCGCGCCGGCGAGAAACAACGCCTCGCTGTAGGGGGCAACGAGAAACACCGCGGTCGGGAACAGAAGCAGATAGAGGACGGCATGCCGGCCGCTCCCCTCCCCCACCTCTTCCTCGACGAGCCGGTGGAGGTACGTGCCCGCAACGACGGTCGAGACAAAGGAGATGATCATGCCGGCGACGATCAGGTTGAGGCCGGTCGCTCCGACCGCGCGCATCAGAAGCGGATAGAGCGGGAAGAAGGCGGTCGCATGGAGGCCGCGGTCGGGCCCGAAATAGCCGTCCTCGGCGATGATGGCGAAAAGCCGCGCGTCCCAGTTGTCCCACATGTCGACGAACGACACCTGTAGCGGCCCTTCCGTCGACGCGAGGAACCACGCCGCCGCGTAGGCGACGGCAACCAGCATCACGCGAGTGGCGACGGTGGCGGTGGCGGCCTCGATCCAGGACGCCCGCGCGCCCGGCCGGTCGCCGGCGGACCGGTCGCCGGCGACGGAGACGGGCTCGTGCCGGGACGTCGCGAGCGTCCTCATGCGGGTTACGGGGTCCAGCGGAGCTTCAGCTCGCGCGCCGCCTTGGCCTCGTCCGGGCGTCGGACCGGTGTGGTCGTCGGCGCGTCGTGCAGCACCTCGGGCTCGGTCACCGCTTCGCCCGCGATCTGATTGAGGGCCGCCGCGAGTCCGTCGATGGTCTCCTTGGACTCCGTCTCCGTCGGCTCGACCATGAGAGCCTCTTCGACCACCAGAGGAAAGTACACCGTCGGGGGGTGATAGCCGAGATCGATCAGGCGCTTGGCGACGTCCATCGCCCTGATGCCGTTCTTTCTCAGCGGCTTGGCGGTGGCGACGAACTCGTGCATGCAGATGCCGTCGAACGGCACGGGAAACGCGTCCGCGACCAGCGACTTGAGGTAATTGGCGTTCAGCACCGCCCGCTCCGCGACGCGCTTCAGTCCTTCCGGTCCGAGCGAACGGAGGTAGGCGTAGGCGCGCACGTTGATCCCGAAGTTCCCGTGGAACGAGTGAATGCGGCCGATGGATTCGGGCCGATCGTGGTCCCAGAACCAGCGTTCGGCGCCCTCATCGAACTGGAGCACCGGAGACGGCAGGAAGCGCTCGAGGCGAGCCGACACCGCAAGCGGCCCCGACCCGGGGCCCCCACCACCGTGGGGGGTGGCGAAAGTCTTGTGCAGGTTGAGGTGAACGATGTCGAAACCCATCTCGCCCGGCCGCACTATGCCCACGATCGAGTTGAAGTTTGCGCCGTCATAGTAGAGAAGCCCGCCGACCTCGTGGATCGCCGCCGCGATCTCTTTGATGTCTCGCTCGAACAACCCGAGGGTGTTGGGATTCGTCAGCATGAGGCCGGCGACGTCTTCGTCCATGACCGCCCTGAGGGCGTCGAGATCGACCAGGCCCCGCTCGTCGGACGGGACCTCCTGAGCCCGGTACCCGGCGAGCGTGACGCTCGCGGGGTTGGTCCCGTGAGCCGAGTCCGGGATGATCACCCGTTTTCGGGGATCGCCGTTCGCGGTGTGGAAGGTGCGCATTATCAACAGGCCGGTGAGCTCGCCCTGTGCCCCCGCGGCCGGCTGGAAGGTCAGACGAGCCATACCGGTCGCGTCGCACAGCGCACGTTCGAGGATCCCGAGAAGCTCGAGTGCGCCCTGCGCAAGGTCCTCGTCGCAGAGCGGATGGAGGGACGCGAAGCCGGGCAGCGCCGCGGCTTCCTCCGCGACCTTCGGGTTGTACTTCATCGTGCACGAGCCGAGCGGGTACGCGCCGATGTCGATTGCCCAGTTGCGCTGCGACAGCCGCGTGTAGTGGCGCACGAGATCGCGCTCGCTGACCTCCGGAAGCGCCGGCGGCTGCTCCCGCCGGTAACCGTCGGGCACCAGCTCCTCCAGCGGGGGCGCGTCGACCCCGGCCTCGGGCAGCGACCACGAGCGGCGGCCGGGACGCGACAGCTCGAAGATTAGGGGAAACCCGTCGGCGTCGGGCCGCGTCCCCCCGGACGGCTCCAGCGGTCTGCCGCTCACAGCTCGGCCAGCTCCTTCTCGATCGCCTCCGCGAAGCCCTGGATGTCCTCTTCGGTCCGCCGCTCGGTGATCGCGACGAGCAGGCAGTCGGCGAGGTCCGGATACCACTTCCCCAGGGCGGGACCGGCGAGGTAGCCGCGCCGCGCGAGCCCGTGCGCGAGCCGGGACGCGTCTACCGGCGACCTCAGCACGAGCTCCTTGAAGCGCGGCCCGTCGAAGAGGATCGAGCACCCGGGGATCTCGCCGAGGCGGCGGGCGGCATACGCGGTGCGGCGAATGCACACTTCGCCCAACCGCCTGAGTCCCACGGGGCCGAGCCACGAGAGGTGGATCGCCGCGGCGATCGCCATCAGCGTCTGGTTGGTGCAGACGTTCGAGGTCGCCCGGGCCCGCCGGATGTGCTGCTCGCGCGCCTGCAGCGTCAGCACGAACGCGCGCCGGCCGTCGGCATCGGTGGTCTCGCCCGAGATCCGGCCCGGGACCTGTCTGACGAGGTCGAGCTTGGTGGCGAAGAGCCCGACGTAAGGGCCCCCGTACGACATCGGGTTACCCAGCGCGTGCCCCTCCGCGACGGCGACGTCGGCGCCGAGCGCGCCGGGGGCCGCGAGCACCCCCATGGCGGTCGGGTCGGTGACCGCGATCGACAGCGCCCCGGCATCGTGGGCCGCGTCCGAGGCCGACCGGAGCTGCTCGATGCGGCCGAAGACGTTCGGGTACGCCGCGACCACCGCCGCGGCCCCGGCGGCGTCCACCGCCGACCACTCGACGACGCCCTCGGGGCCGTGGGGAGCGATCGCTACATCCAACCCTAAACCTGAGGTATACGTCTTCAGCACCGCGACGTAGTGCGGGTGCACGGTCTCCCCGATCACCACGCGGTCCCGGCCGGTTGCCCGAACGGCGAGGTTGACCCCCTCGACGAGCGCCGCGGCCCCGTCGTACAGCGACGCGTTGGCGACCTCGAGGCCGAAGATCTCACACACGAGGGTCTGGAACTCGAACAGCGCCTGGAGGACGCCCTGGGACAGCTCCGGCTGATAGGGGGTGTAAGAGGTCGAGAGCTCGGCCCGGCCGGCGAGCGCACGCACGACCGGCGGAAGGTGGTGGTCGTAGGCCCCTCCCCCGGCAAAGCACCTCAGCTGCGCCGCGCCCTCGCACCGCCCGGCGAGCGTCGCAAGATGCTCGAGAAGCTCGGGCTCGCTGAGCTCGGCGGGGACCTCGAGGGGGCGGCCGACGCGCACGTCCGAGGGGATCGGTTCGAAGAGGTCTTCGATGCGGTCGAGCCCGATCGCCGCGAGCATGGCGGCGTCGTCCTCGGGAGTGTGTGGGACGAAGTCCACGGTTCAGCCTCGCCTATCGATTTGTCGACTTGTCAACTCTTGTCCCGGCCCTTGTCGATGAACGGCGGCCTCACGATAGCGCCTGCTATGCGGCGGCCGCGCGCCGCAATCGAGACGGCCTCCCCCACCTCGGGCCTCGCCCCCGTGGGCCCCAGGGCAAGCGCGATCCCCGCTCGCAGCGTCGGCGAGTAGTTGCCGCTCGTGACCTCGCCGACGACATCGGTGCCGCGGTGCACGAGGTGCCCCTGCCGTGGCACCCCGCGATCGGTGCAGCGCACTCCGAAGAGACGCCGGGCGGGGCCCTCTTCCTTGATCTTCAGCAGCGCGTCGCGTCCCCGAAAGGGCGTCTCCCACGCAACGGCCCAACCGAGGCGCGCCTCGAGTGGGTTGACGTCCAGAGACAGCTCATGACCGTAGAGCGCGTATCCCATCTCGAGCCGAAGGGTGTCGCGCGCCCCCAGGCCGATCGGGCGGGCACCGAGATCCAAGAACGTGCGCCACGCACGCTCCGCCTGCCCTACCGGCGCATACAGCTCGAATCCCCGCTCGCCCGTGTAACCGGTGCGCGCGACGATGCCGGCCTCGCCGAAGACGTCCAGCGACCGGCACGCGTGAAGGCCCAACTCGGTCGCGCCGCTTCCAACAAGTGCGGAATCGAAGAGCTCGAAAGACCCGGGGCCCTGGACCGCCAGGATCGTGTATCGATCCCACTCGTCGACGACCGTTCCACCCGATGCGCGCACCGCGTCGGCCACGGCAAACACGTTTGATGCGTTGGGAATCACCATGAAATCGGAATCGCCGAGACGATAGACGAACACGTCGTCGATGGTGCCGGCGTCGTCGTCGAGGACCAGCGAATAAGTCGCCCTGCCGACGTCCAGCGCGGCGACATCCGCGGTCAGCGCATGCTGCAACGCCGCCCCGGCGCGTTCTCCCTTGACCCGAAGCTTTCCGAGATGCGACACATCGAAGATGCCCACCGACGTCCGTACCGCATTGTGCTCGGCGATGATCCCTTCATAAGAGAGCGGCATCTCCCAGCCCCCGAATTCGGTCAGCTTGGCCCCCAGCTCCCTGTGGGCGTCGAGCAGCGCGGTCGCCCGGGCTCCCATCGGTGGGGTCAGCCGGCCGCCGCCTCGGAGCCACCCTCGAGCAGCGCCGAGACGTCCGCAGGCCCGTCGGGTCGAGGCCCTTCGATGCCCTGCGAGGGCTCCTCCAACCCGTACTTGATCAACAGGTTCAGGTAGTCGCGCTGATAGAGGATCTTGCATCGCACGTCTGGGTAGAGGGCTGCCAACCGCCGGATCTTGCGGTTCTTCTTGGTGACCAGCTTCTGGTTGAGAGTGGTTATCTCGATGTAGAGGTCGAATTCGGGGAGATAGAAGTCCGGAGCGAACCGCTGCGTGGGATTGCCATGACGATCCCACTCGATCTCGAAGGTCGTCGGCTCGTAGTCCCACCTGATCCGATAGAAATCCAGCAGCTTGGCGAATTGTCTCTCGCTGTTGTGGGCGAAGCCGACGCTCTCGTGTGGAAGGAGGGGTGCCCGTTCTTCGTCGGTGGGCGGAATTGCTCTAACCCTCCTTGGCCTGGGCCTCTCGGTCGGTCACACCGTACCCCACGTCGGCCCCAGCGGGGCGGAGTTCGCGTAGGGTTCCCTCGAGCTGCTCGGCGATCCTTCCAACGGCGACGATGGCGCCCAGCACGCCCTGACCGCGGCGGAGAAGGTCCACGACCTCACTGTCCGAGGCGCACGCGTACACCCCCTGACCGTCGGTCACGATCGTTACCGACGACCAGTCATCCTCTACGTGATTGCGCACGTAGTCGATCGCTTGACGCACTTTCTGAAGGCTGGCGCCGGCGTCGGTGAGGCTCTTGATCACCTTGAGCTGAAGAAGATCGTTGAACGAGTACACGCGCTGGGTGCCGGACCCGCTCGCCTGTTGGATGGTCGGGGCGACCAGATCGGTGCGCGTCCAGTAGTCGAGCTGCCGATAGGTGATACCGACGATCTTGCAGGCCTGAGGGCCTCGGTACCCTCGCTCGTTCATTGATCCTCCCCGGTCGCCGGCGGTCGAGTCACAACGCCGTAGTTACGAAGATGGTAATCGTAGGCGAGAGGGCGCGCGGTGTCAACGACAACCATCGAGTCAAGGTCGAGCGTTGAGGCCCCTATCCCTGCCCCGAGGCGAAATCTTCCGGGGTCACCTGGTCGAGAAACTCGCGGAACTTCTGAACCTCGCTCTCCTCTTCGTCGCGCAGCTCAATGCCGGCCTGCTCGAGGACCTCGTCGGCCGCGTAGATCGGCGCGTTGATCCTCACCGCCAGGGCGATCGCATCGCTCGGACGGGAGGACACCTCGCGCTCCTGGCCGTCGGTCATCATCCGAATGACGGCGTAGAAGGTCTGATCGACCAGGTCGCTTATCACGATCCGGTCGACCTGGACCTCGGTCTCTTTCAGGATGTCTCTCAGCAGGTCGTGAGTCATCGGCCGGGGCGTCTCGACCCCCTGCAGCGCGAACGCGATCGCGGTCGCCTCGACGGCCCCGATCCAAATGGGCAGGTAACGCTCGCCGCCGGTCTCCTTCAAGAGCACGATGGGCTGATTCGACGGCAGCTCGACCCGCACTCCAACCAGGGACAGCTCGATCATGCTGCCGAGGCTAACACCCGCCGCGAGCGACCGGGGAGACCGCGTTCAGGCGCGCGACGTGAAGACGTCTCCGACGAGGAGCAGCGGATCGTTGATCAAACGACCCAGATCCGTTACCGCAAGGATGTCGGGTACGTTGCGGTAGCGCCCTTGGAAGTCCAGTCCGTACCCCACCACGAAAACATCGGGGATCTCGAACCCGCTGAATTCAAGCTCCACCGGAACGATACGCCGAGCGCTCTTGTCCAAAAGGGTGACCGCGCGTAGCGACCTGGGCCGTCGCTCCGACAGCGTGCGACGCAGATAGTTGAGGGTCAATCCCGTGTCCACGATGTCCTCGACGATGAGGACGTCGCGGCCCACGATGTCCTCATCGAGGTCCTTGACGATGCGGACGACCCCCGACTGGACAACACCTTCCTGATACGAAGAGATGGACATGAAGTCGACCGCAACTTCCATGTGAAGAGCCCGCATCAAGTCGGCAAGGAACAGGGTCGAGCCCTTCAGAACTCCTATCAGCAACAGCGGATCCGACCGGTGGTCACGGTCGCTGGCGATTTGGGACGCGAGCTCACCCACGCGTGCATCGAGATCGCCGCGCGCGATGAGCATCTCGGCCGCGCCACCGAGAGTGCCGCCCCGACCCCCCACCATCAGTCGACCCACGAGGAGATCGTTCGACCGGCGAGATAGAAGGCCCGGAACAGATCGGCCATGAGCGATACCTGCCACGAGCCTTGGGATTCGACGTCCACCGCCGCAACCGCCTCGACCGAAGCGAGCGTCTCCGCGCCTGTTAGGACGGTCACCCAGCCCACCACGTCACCGGCTTCCAGCGGAGGCCCGACTCCCTCGATGGGATCGAACTCGACCTCCACGACCCGCGGGTGGGTGATCCCCCGCACCGTGCGGCCCGCGACGACGGTGACCGTCCCCGACGGATCGAAGACCAGTTCCCCCACCCGGTCGCCGCGTCCCAGCAGTACGGTCCGGCGGAGCGCGGCGAAACCGAAGTCCAGCAACCGGCGCGAATCACTTAGCACGTCCTCGGACCGCATCGCGACCGCAACGACGCGGCGATCGTGCCGCTCGGCCGCGGCGACCAGCACGTTGCCGGCGCGCGCGGTGAACCCGGTCTTCACGCCGATCGTCCCTTTATAAGTCTCAAGCAGAAGGTTACGGTTTTCGAGGACCTCCGGCCCGCGGGGACCGGCGATGGTCTTGCGGGTGGTCGCGACGATGTCTTTCAGCAGGGGGTGAGCGAGCACCTCCTCCGCCAGCAGCGCCAGGTCGTGCGCGCTCGACACGTGCCCCGCGGTGTCGAGCCCGTGCGAGGTGCGGTAGCTCGTATGCCGAAGCCCGAGTTCGAGGGCGTGGGCGTTCATCCGGGTCACGAACGCGCGCTCCGATCCCGCCACCCGCTCCGCGAGGGCGACGGCGGCATCGTTGGAGGAGGTGAGGAGCAACGCGTAGAGGAGCTGTCTGGTCGTGTAGCGCTCCCCCGCCATGAGGTCCAGTCCTCCCTGCCCAGTGGCCGCGGCCACCGGTGAGACCGCCACTCGAGCGCGTGGCTCCATCTCGGCGACGACCAAAAGGGCGGTCATCATCTTCGTGGTGCTGGCGTTGGGTAGCGGGACGCCGGCCCTCCGAGCAAACAGCGTGCGGCCGAGATCGTCGACGACGAGGCACGCGTGGCACCCCACGACCGGCCGGGAGGCGTCGGCGGCCACGGGCGTGCCGAGCGGCCCGACGAGCAAGACGATCGCGAGCAATAGGCGACTTATCGACAAATACACTCGTCTACCGGACCCTTGCCGCGTCGCTGGCGCGAGATTCCCCCGGCGCACCCGCTCAGATGAGATCTCGCAGGCTCGACTGCAAGAGCGCCTCCCGCATCCGCCGGGACAGCTCGAGGAGCTCCCTTACCGCCTGGGACACGCGCACGGGCGCGTCCTGATCCTTGCGCAGCGTCATGGGCGACACGATCTGCTCGAAGAAGGCCGCCTCGCGATCGGCTGTCTGACGGTACATGCGCAGGTGACGGGGCTCGATGCCGTACTTGAACAGCCCACGGGCGGCTTTCGCGGCGGCGAGATCGCAGCCGTCGTAGGCGTCCTTTGTCGCAAGCACCCCGAAGTCGACAAGCGCTCCCATCTCCTCTTCCGACAGCCCGGCCGCCCGGGCGAGCCCGGCCCGGTCGAGCGCGACGTCCGACAACTCGGGCCCCGCTGCGGCGGGAGGGGCGGACCGAGGCGCGCTCGTGGGCGCCCCCGCCGCCTCCGGGACTCGCCCGCCGTTCGAGTCGAGACGCTCGCGGATCACCTTGAGCGGCAGGAACTGGTCCCGCTGCAGCGCCAGGATGTACCTCAGGCGAGCGACATCCTCCTCGTAGAACTTTCGGTATCCGGACTCGGTGCGCTCGGGCGAGATGAGCCCCTCCGCTTCGAGGAACCGAATCTTGGAGATGCTGACGTCCGGGAAGTCCTTGCTCACGGCCTCGAGCACCTCCCCGATGCTCAGGTAATCACGCGACCTCGACAGTGGCATCGGTCTACCCCCCGGTCAGAAAGACGAGCTTGAACTTGCCGACCTGGATCTCGTCCCCCGACCGCAGCTCCGCGTTCTCGACCCGCTCCCGATTGACGTAGGTGCCGTTGAGGCTGCCGACATCGTGCAGCGAGAAGCCCGCCTCGGAGCGGCGGATCTCGGCGTGTCGGCGCGACACGGTGATGTCGTCGAGAAAGATGTCGCTCTCCGGGTGACGGCCCACGAGCGTCACGTCCGCGTCCATGAAGAACTTGCTCCCCGCATTGGGCCCCCGCTTGACGATGAGGACGCCCTTGTTGCCCTCGAGCTCCTCGGGGGAGACGTGCACCTCCTCCTCGAGGTCCGATTCGAGCTCCCCCGGCATGAACGTGATCGTCGAATCGCCCTGCTGGTCCGTGAGCGCGGTGCCGCAGGAAGAACAGAAGTTGGCGCCTTCCGGGTTCCTGTGGCCGCAGTTCGTGCAGTACATAGCGGGCAACCCTATAGCACACGTTTAGAGTTGGTCAACGGGCGCTCGCTCATCGCTCGGGAGCCTCGATGTGGACGCGATACTCGGCCGCGCTGAGGAGGGCTTCCTGTTCGCCGCCGGCGGGCTCGATCACCACGAGCCACCCCCGGCCGTAGGGATCGGAGTTGATCAGCTCCGGGTCCTGCTCGACCTCCGCATTCTTCTCGACGATCGTTCCGGTCGTCGGGCTGTAGATGTCGGACACCGACTTGGTCGACTCGACTTCGCCGAGCGGTTGGCCCGCCTGAACCTGCGATCCGGGTTCCGGAAGCTCGACGAAGACGACATCGCCGAGCTGGTCCTGGGCATAGTCGGTGATGCCGACCACGACGCGACCGCCGTCTGTGCGCGCCCACTCGTGCTCCTTCGTGTACCGCAGGTCCTCGGGTACATCGCTCACCCGCGCGGCTCCTTTCGGGTCACAGATGACTTGTCTACAAATCAATAAGTTGCTTCTTCTTGCTCCTCCGCGACGACGGCTTCGACCATAGACGCATACGTCTCGGCGAGGGAGTCGGCCTCCTCGAGGGTGGGTCCCTCCGCCCAGATCCTGCACAAGGGCTCGTCGGGATAAGGGATGATCAGCGCCCACCGATCCTCGTCGAGGATCTTTACGCCGTCCAGAAGCATGAGTCGACCTGGGGGGGCCGACGAGGCGACCCGTCGCATGACCGTCCCCTTCTGGCCCCACGGGGTCCGCACGTCGCGGGTCACGACGTGTGCTTGGGGAAGGTCGTCGATGGCGTCGGACAGCTTCCCGCCGGAAGTGCCGACGAGCTCGAGCGCCTTGCAGAAGGTCATGAGGCCGTCCGGAGCCGGCATGAAGCGAGGGAAGATGAGTGTGCCTTCGGCGTTGCCGACGAACCCCATCCCGGGACGCAGCGCGCGCGCCATGAGCGCCGGCAGCCCCGTCTGCGTCCACTGGAGCGCCGCCCCCGCCTCGGCGGCGATGCGCTCACAGGCGCGCGCGCACGAGACCGGAACGGCGATGGTGGCGGCTTCTCGTTGGGCTTCGCGCCGCAAAAAGAGCAGGAGCGCCCGATCATGGGACACCCTGCGCCCCCGATCGTCGACCAGATGAGCGATCTCGCCCCCCGGCTCGAGCAGGACACCCATGTCGGACCCGGACGCGGTCACGTGCCCGGCCAGGTTCTCGAGCAGTCGATCCAGGTGCTCCGCGGTGATCAGCGGCCGACTCTCGTCGGTGACCGCGTTGACCGACAGTGCGTCACAGCCCAGGCGACCCAGGACGGAGGGGCCGATCAGCGACAGGGGGCCGAACGCATAATCGACGACCACCTTGGGAGCGCGCCCGCGGATGGCCTTGACGTCGAGCGCCCGCAGGAGCCCCGACGCGTACTGCTCGACTGTGTGCGGTGGGAAATCCAGCTCGCCCAAACGACTCGGCCCCGGTCTCCGGTAGTCCTCCCGGAAGAACACCCGGTCTACCTTTCGCTGAGTCCCCGCCGGAAGATCGGCTCCGTCGGAATCGAACAGCCGGATCTCGACAACCTCCGGGTCAGAGGGTGAGGTCCGGACGCTGATCCCTCCCGCCGACTGATGGCTCCGCACGGTGAACCGCGTGACCGACATCGGCATCAACTCGAGATCTAGACAATTCACCCCCGTGGAGTTGAGCCCGGCGATGATCGCTCGTTTCACGGTGCGTGCGGCCCGGCTCGCATCGCGGCCGGTGACCACCACGCTCCCTCGCTTCAGGGTGGTGCCGTACGCCAGCCCCAGCCGCACCGCCGTCTGCGCGGTGATGCCGACGTTGATGAGCCCCGACACGCCGCGGGTCCCGAACAGGCTCCGGCTCGCGCGACGCTCCCGGACGATGCTCTGGGTCACGATCGCCCCGGCCTCGACCGTTCGGGATGGATAGACCTTTACCCGAGGCTTCACGAGCGCGCCGGCACCGACGACGACCTCGTCGCCCAGCACCGCGCCCTCGTCGACGGTCGCTCCCCTGCCGACCGAGCTCTCGCGGCCGATCACGGCGCCGCGGACCTGGGTGGCGGGACCGAGATGCCCGCGGTCGAGAATCACGGCTCCCGAGATCTGCGCGTCCCGGTCGAGGATCACGTTGTCCCCGATCACGGAGAAGGGGCCCACCGAAACCCCCGGCCCGATGCGACTGTTGTCGCCGATCACCGCGGGCCCCTCGATCCGAGCGGTCGCATCGATTTCGACGTCCTCGCCCACCCACACGTTCGGCTGCAGCTCGAATCCGGGGAGATCGATGCGCATACGCCCGGCAAGGACGTCGTAGTGGGATTGGAGATAAGCGTCGGTGTTCCCGACGTCGGCCCAGTAACGGTCGGTGACGTACCCGTACAGCGGAAGCCCCTTATCGAGCATCATCGGAAAGAGCTCGGCCGAGAAGTCGAAGGGCTGATCCGGCGGGATCAGATCGAGGACCTCGGGTTCGATCACGTAAATCCCGGTATTGATGGTGTCCGAGAACACCTGGCCCCATGTCGGCTTCTCGAGGAAACGCTCGATCTTTCCGTCTTCAGAGGTCATGACGATGCCGAATTCGAGCGGATCCTGCATGCGCTTGAGAACAAGCGTTGCGGACGCGTCGCGCGATTGGTGGAAGTCGATCACCTCTCTCAGGTCGAGATCGGTGAGCGCATCTCCGGAGATGACCAGGAAGGTCCCCGACAGGAGATCGCTCGCGTTGAGGACCGAGCCCGCGGTTCCGAGCGGAACTTCCTCGGTCGAATACGACAGGGAGACCCCGAGGTCCGATCCGTCGCCGAAATAGTTTCTGATCACGGACGAAAGAAACTGAACCGTCGCGACGACATCGGTAAAGCCATGTCCGCGCAGCAGACGAACGATGTGCTCCATGATCGGCCGATTGACGATCGGGAGCATGGGCTTCGGAGCATTGCTCGTGAGCGGGCGCAGGCGGCTCCCCTCGCCCCCCGCCATCACCACCGCCTGCATCTTCGAGTCCATCAGCGAGGCGCCTCTCGTCCCGCCGCGCCGAGTCGGCGGATCACCTCCCGCGCGTACATCACCCCGGCCACCCAGTAAAGAACCGCCCCTATGAGGGTGAACGTCATTCCCACTTCATCCCCTATTCCGTTCAGTGGAAAGCTGGTGCGTGACCACGCCAGGCAGGTCAGCCCGAAGAGCAAGCTCGCCGTCGCGCTCTTGCCGGTGAAGCTCACGGGGATTCGCGCCATCCCGCGTCGCTCGAGAACCGGGAACAAGCTCACCACCGCCACGTCTCGCGCGATGACAAAAACCGCAAGCCACAGCGGAAGCGTATCGCGGGCGACCAGTGCGATCACAAGAGCGACGATGAAGACGCGATCCGCCAGTGGATCCAGCAGCTTCCCGAAATCGGTTACCGAACCTGTACGGCGCGCGATGTAACCATCGAAGAAGTCGGTCGACGCAGCGACGCCATAAACGATCACTCCCGCCCCCTCGTGGCCCGTCACGAACAACGCCACGAAGATAGGGACGGACGCAAGTCGGAGCAACGACAACAGGTTGGGAACCGTGGCCACTCGCCCACGCGCCGCCTCTGTCATCTCATTTCCGGAAGTCTTCATGAGACTGGACGGCCCCCTTGCGCGAGCCCACCCGACCGCGGGCGGCGGAATGGGCCGTCGGGACGGCCGGATTTGAACCGGCGACCCCTGGTCCCCCAGACCAGTGCGCTAACCAAGCTGCGCCACGTCCCGTTCCCGCCCGGGGGCGGGTCGCCATCATACCGAGGGGCTCGAACCCCGGCCGCCCAGTCGACGAATCACCTTGTCGACTCATCGATGAATAGATAGATAGACGAATGACCGGAGCGCGCCGAACGAGCTGCGCCGGATCCGAAGGACACTCTAACCCTAACCTCAACGTCTAGTCCTTACCCGTGCCCGGACGATCACGGGGCTCCCGGTGAACGGCTCGTGGGCTCGGATCTCCTTCTCGATGTACCGCAGGTACGAGTCCTGAAGGGGGCCGGTCGAGAAGAGCACGAAGCGAGGGGGGCCCACGCTTGCCTGGACCGCGTACAGGACTCTCGTCGACCGCCCCGAGCGCGACCGCGGCGGTGGCCGCCGCTCCTGGGACTCCGCAACGATGCGGTTCACCACCGCGGTGGGCACCCTCGTCCGGTGGGCTGCTACGGCAACCTCGATCGCGGGTATCAGCTTGTCCACTCCCCTGCCCGTGAGGGCCGACGTACGAAGCCTTGTGGCCCACGGAAGAAAGCGCAGCCGATCGTCGATCGCGTGGTCGAATCGTTTGCGCTCGGTTTCGTCGGTGGTAACAAGATCCCACTTGTTCAGGACGACGACGCAGGCGCGGCCGGATTTGACGATCTCTTCCGCGATCCGCTGATCGTGCCCCGTGACCCCGTCACCCGCATCGATCATCAAAGCCGCCGCGTCGACTCGCTCGAGAGTGCCGCGCGAGCGCAAGAAGCTGAAGTACTCGATCGGATCCTTGATCTGGACCCGACGCCGCATGCCGGCCGTGTCGACCAACTTCAGCGTCCTGGTGTCATCGAGGTGCAGGAACGAATCCACCGGGTCGCGCGTCGTTCCCGGACGCGGATCGACGATGGCGCGCTCCTCTCCCAAGAGCATGTTGAGAAGGGACGACTTGCCGACGTTGGGACGCCCGACGATCGCCATCGACGCCCACGCGTCGGGCGTCACGCGCATCTCTGTGGGAAGGCGCTCGATCAGTTCCTCGAGCAGGTCCCCGGAGCCCCTGCCGTGGAGCGCCGACACGGGGATCGGATCCCCGAGCCCCAGGCGAAAGAAGTCCGCCACCGCGGCCTCCTCGGGGGCCTCGTCAACCTTGTTCGCGGCGACGATCACCGGCGTCGTCGACCGCCTCAGGAGATCGGCCACTCGGAGATCGTCCTCGTTGATCCCCGTCTGGACGTCGACCACGAAGACGATGAGGTCGGCGGCTTCGATTGCCACCTGGGCCTGCTCCGCGACGAGTTGCCCGATGCCTTGCGTTCCCGGCTCGAGGCCCCCCGTGTCGACCATCTCGAACCGCCTGCCGCCCCATTCCGCGACAAAGCTCGTGCGGTCGCGGGTTACGCCGGGGGTCGGCTCGACGATGGCTTCCCGCCGGCCCACCACGCGGTTCACCAAGGACGACTTGCCGACGTTGGGACGGCCGACGACCGCGACCAGGGGAAGTCCGGACGTTCGTCTTTGCTCCACCATTCATGCCACCTCGCGCTCCAGCGCGGCTATCTCGGCGACGACCTCCTCGACGGAACGATCGCTCGAATCGATGACGACCGCCTCCGGAGACCGCGTCAACGGAGAGCTCGTGCGGTTTGAATCCTCTGTGTCGCGGAGCTCGAGGTCGCGTGCGGTCGCGGCAAGGGTCGCGGGGTCTTCGGGCAGCCCGAGCTGGCGACAGCGGCGGCGAGCACGCTCGGTCAGCGACGCGGTGAGGAACACCTTCACGGCGGCATCAGGCAGCACGACGGAAGCGATATCGCGGCCCTCCATGACGACGTTCCGTCCGCGGGTGAGGGCGCGCTGGCGGTCCACCATTGCAGCACGCACGGCAGGGTGGGCCGAGACCACCGACACGACGGAGGTAACCTCCGAGCCCCGGATCTCTGCGGTCGCGTCGCGACCGTCCACCATCAACCGATCTTCTTGCGGCTCAATGAGGAGCGATCGGGCGAGGGCCGCGAGCCGGGGCTCGTCGCGTTCGTCCACGCCCCGCTCGAGTGCGGCCCACGCGATCGCCCGGTACATCGCCCCCGTATCGATGTACTCGTAGCCCAAAGAGCGGGCCGCCGCGCGCGCGACCGTGCTCTTCCCCGCTCCCGCGGGACCGTCGATGGCGATGGCGGTCACAGCCGACGTCCTTGGGCCCGTCCAAGGATGTCGAGGAACTCCGGGAACGACGTCTCGACACAGTGCCACCCGGCGACGCGCACCTTCTCGGACGCGACCAGGCCGGCGACCGCGAGCGCGAGGGCAACCCGGTGATCTGCGAACGACTCGACGTTGCCGCCGCTCAACGGGGTGGGTCCCCGAACGACGAGCCCGTCCGGGAGGACCTCGACGTTCGCCCCGAGCACGCCAAGGCCGGCCGCCATCGCTTCGATGCGATCGGACTCCTTGACCCGCAGCTCCCGCGCTCCCGTAATCACGGTCTCGCCCTCCGCCTGGCTCGCGGCCACCGCGAGGATCGGTACCTCGTCGATGAGCCGCGCGGCCTCGTCTTCGCCGATCTCCGTCGCCGCCAGACGATCGGAGCGCACGCGCACCGTCCCGACGGGTTCGCCCGCCTCCTCGCCGGCGGGTTCGACCTCGACGACGGCGCCCATCCGACCGAGCACGTCGAGAGCGGCGGTCCGCGTGGGATTGAGCCCCACCCCCTCGATCTCGAGCTCGGAGCTCGGGACGAGGAGCGCCGCGACTATGAGGAACAGCGCCGACGAGATGTCCCCCGGGATCTTCCGATCCACCACCTGTAGATCGGCGCCTCCATCGACCGACACCGTCGTCCCGGTCCGTCCTACCGTCACGCCCGCGGCGCCCAGCATCCGCTCGGTGTGATCCCGGCTCGGGCGCGGTTCGGTGACCGAGGTGCGGCCCGTCGCCCTGAGCCCCGCCAGCAAGACCGCGCTTTTGACCTGCGCGCTGGCGACCGTCATCTCGAGATCGATGCCCGCCAGCGCGCCCCCTCTGACGGCCAGCGGAGCCCGGTCGCCGTGCTCTCGCCCGTCGATCGTCGCGCCCATCTGTCGCAGGGGCGCGACGACTCGCAGCATGGGGCGCCGGCGGAGGCTCTCGTCCCCGGTCAAGACGGCGTGTCCGTCGACCGCTGCGCACACGCCGGCGAGAAGTCGCAAAGCGGTGCCGGAGTTGCGGCAGTCGAGGATTCCCCCCGGCTCGCGCAGGCCGTCCCACCCGGGACCTTCAACTTCTACTTCAGCCTTATCCCTGTCCAGGCGGGAGGCGGCCCCCATGGCCGCGAGGGCGTCGGCGGTCGCGACCACGTCGTCGCCGACGTTGACGCCCACGATGCGCCCCCGTCCCCGCGCGAGGGCGGACAGGATCAGGGCCCGGTGCGAGATCGACTTGTCGCCCGGAACCGAGATCCGTCCCCGCAAGGGGGCGGCCGGGTGCTTCTTCCGCGCTCGTCTCATCATTTGCTGTCTCTTTGTCTACTTATCTATTCATCTATCAGTCGACTGTATGGTCGACCCAGTAACCCAGCTTGGTCAGCACGCCCACGAGCTCCTCGGCCCGGTCCTTGCCCGCGATCACGAGCTCGAGCCGTCCCCGGCCCCCCTCGGTCGAGTGGACGATCCTGAGATCCTCGATGTTGACGCCGAGCTCGGTGGCGGCCGTGGTGACCTCGGCAAGGACCCCGGGGCGATCGGGAACCATCATCGACAACGCGACCGGTTCCCCGCCGAAAACCGGCTTCGCAAACAGCTCGAGCCGGGCGGTGCGCGCCCCGGCGAGAAAGCTCTTGAGTTCGCTCCAGGAGTCGGTCGAGATCAGCTTGGACACCCCGGCCAGTCGTTCGCCGAGACCATCGAGCGCCTCCAGCACCGCACTTCGGTTGGCGCGGATTATCGCCACCCACAGGTCGGGCTGGCTCGCGGCGATCCTGGTCACGTCCCGAAACCCGGCGCCGGCGAGCCCGAGCAAGGCGTCGCGCTCTCCCGCGGCGACGGCGACCTCGACCAGCGCGCTCGCGGTCAGCTGCGGGAGGTGGCTCAGTCGAGCGACCAGCGCATCGTGCGCCTGCGGCTCGACCGCGACGGGCTTCGCCCCCAGCACGCGAACGACGGACGCGACCGTCGAATAGGCGTCGGACGCCGTCGTCGGGGTCGGCGTCAGAATCCACCATCCATCCTGGAACAGGCGCGCGTCGGCCGCCTCGATGCCACCTCGTTCGGAACCGGCCATCGGGTGACCTCCGACGAAGCGGCCCCCAAAGGCCTCCTCGCCGGCCCGGACGACGTCGGCCTTCGCGCTCCCGACGTCGGTGACCACTGCGTCCGGGGGCACGGCGGCGGCAATCACCCGACACGTCTGGGCGATGAGGTCGACGGGGGGTGACAGAAAGACCACCTCGGCGTCCCGCGCCGCCTCCTCTGCGGTGCCGGCGACCGCGGTGAGGGCGCCCCGTCCGAGCGCGGCGCGCGCCGCGGCCTCGTCCTCGTCGAACCCGATGACCTTGGCGCGCGGAAAGGACCCCCGCAAGCCGAGACCGATCGATCCGCCGATCAGCCCCGTTCCCACCACTGTGACCCGATCAAACACTAAACGTCTCCTTGAGCTTGGTAGTTGCGGTAGCGCCGATCACCGAAAGAGGTCGGCTCTGAGCTCGCGGGCGCCGCCGAGATAGACGTGCTGCAGCTCCCCGCGGGGGCGCGGGGTGATGAGATGCATCATCACCCGGACGCAGCGGGGCAACGCGCCCTCGACCGGGATCTCGCTGGCGCACAGAAGGGGGACGTCCTCCATTCCCAGCTCGCGCGCCGCGGCGGCGGGGAAGGCCGCGGTGAGATCGGGGGTCGCCGTGAAGATCACGCTGACGACGTCGTCGGGGGTCGCGTCGTTCCGAACGAGCACCTCCCGGAGCAGCTCGGCGGTTGCGGCGACGATCTCGTCGCGGTCGTCCGCCCCCACCGTGATCGCGCCTCGCACCGCACGAATCTGTTTACTTGTCGACTTATCCATTCCAAGTTGCTCCCTAGTTGGCCAAATTTCGCCGATGATTCATCTACTTATTGATTTATTGACTTACCTACAGAGACTCCCCTGCGCTCACAAGCCGCACGCGCGGTAGAGCGCGCGCACCTCCTCGAGCGACAGGCGGCGGATCGTTCCGGGCTTGAGCCGGCCCAGCATAAGCGGACCTATGCGGGTTCTCACGAGTCGCTCGACCGGATGTCCCACGGCCTCGAGCATTCGGCGCACCTGCCGCTTGCGGCCCTCCGAGACCGTGATCTCGACCAGGCTTGCGCCCCCGGCGCGCGACACCAGGCTCGCCTGTGCCGGGGCGGTGCGGCCGTCCTCCAGCTCGATCCCCCGCGCGAGGCGGCCGAGAGCGGCTCGCCCCGGCGTTCCCCGCACCTCCGCGACGTAGGTCTTGGGAATCTCGTAGGAGGGATGGGTCAGGCGATGAGTGAGCTCCCCGTCGTTGGTCAGGATGAGGGCGCCCTCGGTGTCGTAGTCCAGCCGCCCGACCGACCACACGCGCGCATCGACGTCGACGAGGTCGAGGACGGTGGGACGGCCCTCGGGATCGGACGCGGTCGTCACCACCCCGGCGGGCTTGTTCAACAGGTAGTGAACAAGGTCGGTCGCGAGCGGTACCCGCGAACCGTCAACCTCAACTGTATCCTTGGATGGATCGACGCGCCGTCCCAGCGCGGCGCGTCGGCCGTTGACCCGAACCCGTCCCTGTTCGATGAGGCGCTCGACCGCGCGGCGCGATCCGAGGCCGGCCCGCGCCAGCACCTTCTGCAGGCGCTCCCCCTCGGCGGCGTCGGTCACGCGTTCGGCGAGAGCTGCGCTTCCATGTCCTCGATCGCCTCCGCGTCCGGCATGAAGTCCGACAGCGGAGGGAGATCGTCGGTCGATCTCAGGCCCATACGCTCGAGGAAGGAATCGCTAACGGTGAACAGCACGGGCGAACCGGGGCCGGAGTCGTGTCCCGACTCGGCGATGAGACCCCTCTGCAGGAGGGTCTTGACCACGCCGTCGGAGTCGATTCCCCTGACCTCGGCGATCTGAGAGCGTGACACCGGTCCCCGGTAAGCGACGATCGCCAGCACCTCGAGCGCGGGGCCGGTGAGCCGTGCGTGCGTGTGACTGAGGACGAAGCGCTCGAGCCACGGGGCGCAGTCGGGGCTCGTGTACAGGCGCCAGCCGCCCGCCACCTCGCGCAGGACGAAGCCCCGATCCTCCTCTGCGTAGGCGGCGGCGAGATCGGACAGAAGCTCCTCGACGGCCGCCCGGGGACGTTCCAGGACCTCGCCGATGTGCGTCGCCGGGACGGGCTCGTCGGCGAGCAGCAGGATCGCCTCGATGACCTTGCGGTCCTGGACGGTCACCGCTCCCTCCCCGCATCGAGCGCGTACTCCTCGGCTTCGAGCAGGACGTCCTCGGCGGTGGCTTCGCCCGTCCACGTCGCCGTGATGTCGCCGAAGCGGGTCGCCTGGACGATCTCTACCGCCCCCGCCTTGAACAGCTCGAGCAGCGCCAAGAAGCGCACGATCACTTCCATCCTCTCGCCCGCATCCCCACACAGCTCCTCGAACGAGGCGCTCGCGCCTTTCAGCCGCTCGGCCAGCAGCAGGACGGCGTCTCGCACCGAGGCCCGGATGGGAGCGACGTGAGAAGTGTCGAGGGGCGGCATCGGAACGGGGGCGAGGACGTGCGCGGCAGCCGCGGCGAGATCGTCGACCGAGGTGCGAGCCAGCAGATCGGGGGCGAGGTCCACGAACGGCTCCTCGAGCGCCACGCTCCGCCCGTGCCAGGAGGCACCCAGCTCGAGCCCCGACTTGATCCACATGCCGGCCTCTCGGAACGTGGCGCACTCCGCCAGGCGCGCCAGCAGAAGATCGCGCTCTTCCAGCAGCAGCGGATCGAGATCCCCCTCGCCGCGCGTGGGGAGAAGACGCAGCGACTTGAGCTCTATCAGCGTCGCCGCCACCACGAGAAAGCCGGTCGTCGCCTCGAGATCGAGATGATCCATGCGGGAGATCGCGGCGAGGTATTCGTCGGTGATGGCTGCCAGCGGGACGTCGTAGATGTCGACTCGCTGCCGCGTGATGAGATTCAGCAGCAGGTCGAGTGGCCCCTCGAACACGTCCAGCTTGACTTCGTATGCCATGAGCCCCGTCCGATTGTCTATTTGTCTACTTGTTTACCGAGCGCTTGTTTACCGAGCGCCCACCGGCGCCCCGCAAGCGTACTGTGCCGGCCCCTCGGCGCATCGGCTTTGCGGCCTTGATCACTTCCCTCACGGTGCCTGGAGACCGACCTTCTCACGCACGTCGGCCATGGTGGTTGCGGCGACTTCGGTCGCCCGCTTCGCTCCCACCGCCAGCAGCCTCTCGGTCTCACCCGGGTCGGCCTGCAGCTCCTCGTAGCGCTCTCGGATCGGGGCGAGCGCCTCGATCAGGACGTCGGTCAGCGCCTGCTTGAACTCCGCGTAGCCGGACGACCGAAAGCGCTCCTCGAGCGCCGGCACCGGGGTTCCCTGCAGCAGCGAGAAGATCGACAGGAGATTCGTGAGGGCCGGCTTGTCGGGACCGGAGACGACGTCTCGCCCCGAATCGGTGACCGCAGAACGGATCTTCTTGGCGATGACCTCGGGCGGGTCCACAAGCTGGATGCTCGACTGGGGCCGGCGCGCCGATTTGCTCATCTTCTGGGTCGGTTCGTCGAGCGCCATGATGCGGGCGCCGGTCGGCGGAATCCACGCCTCGGGCAGCACGAAGGTGGCCCCGAAGGAGGCGTTGAAGCGCCCGGCGAGGTCCCGCATGAGCTCGACGTGCTGCTTCTGATCCTCGCCCACGGGAACCCCGTGCGCCCGATAGAGCAGGACGTCCGCCGCCTGCAGCACCGGGTATGCGAAGAGGCCGACCCCCACGGACTCCGACTGCCCGCGAGATTTCTCCTTGAACTGGATCATCCGGCGGAGCTCCCCCATGCGGGCGACGCAGGTGAGGATCCACGACAGCTCGGCATGAGCGGGGACGTGGGACTGAACGAAGAGCACCGAGCGGTCGGGGTCGATCCCGCACGCGATCAGCTCCGCCGCCTTGCCCAGCGTGTGAGCGCGGAGGCGGTGAGGGTCCCACGGGAGGGTCAGCGCGTGGAGATCGACGATGCAGAAGAAGGCTTCGTTGTGGGCTTGGAGCTCGACCCAGTTGCGGACCGCCCCCAGATAGTTTCCGAGGTGTGCCTCCCCGGTGGGCTGGATACCGCTGAACACCCGCTTGGTCGGCGATTCAATAAAGCTTTGGTTCAGGGTTAGCCTCCATTTCGTCCGATCCATGGCGCAACTGCGGGCGCCCCCTACAATAGCCGCCCGTGAGTCCACTCGACCTGCTCCAGAGCGGCCAGATCCTCGCGTTCGTGCTTCTGGGGATAGCCATCATCGAAGCGATCGCCCTCCACGAGTATGCGCATGCGCTAGTGGCCGACATCCAGGGCGACCGTCTCCCGCGCGCCATGGGTCGCCTGAGCCTCAATCCCGTCCGTCACCTCGACCCGCTGGGGACGATCCTGATCTTCATCGTCGGCTTCGGCTGGGGCAAGCCGGTCGAGTTCCGCCCCCAGGCGTTCACGTCCCAGAGATTCGGATCCGCCCTCGTCGCCCTTGCCGGGCCGGGCATGAACCTCCTGCTGGCCTTTCTGGGGGCGCTTGTCTTCGGGGTGGTGCGGACGACGGTGCCGGAGTTCGTCCTCCAATTCCTGGTTCTGTTCGCTGCGATCAACGTCGTGCTCGCGGTCTTCAACCTCATCCCCATTCCCCCGCTCGACGGCTCCCGCCTCCTGACGATTTTCCTGCCACCCAACAAGCAGCAGATCATCTTCTTCCTCGACCGCTACGGCTTTCTTATCCTTCTCGCACTGCTGTTCTTCGGCCGCGCCGCGTTCCTCTTCCCGGTCATCGAATGGGCGACCCACGCGATCTTCTCCCTGGCCGGCAGTAGTGACTTGTTTACTAATCCATAAATCTCTAACCGCCATCCGCCAGGGCACATATGTTCGATCTCTCCAGCGACTTATATACAAGTCGCTAAGTCAATAAGGCTCCCATCTGCCCCAGCTCGCTCCGGCCTTTGGGCCCCGCGAACGCCCCACCCCGGATTCTCCCGCACCCCAATCTCGCCGGCCCCCGCGCCCCCCCCGCCCCGACCTTCCTCTGATGGATCCGCCCCGCCGGGCTCCGGCCTGGTGACCCTCGCGCCGGGACACCCTCGCCCGTCCCCCGCGCCCCACCCGCCACTCTCCGGCGCGGTTCCCTGCCAGATCGTCTCCCCGGCGAGGCGCGGTCTCCTCGAGCGCGAGGAAAACCCTAGGCTTCAACCGTAGGGTTAGTCTGTCTGGACCGTTCCTCGCTCAGTCCCGACCCCCGAAACGTTCGCTCGCGGATCCCACCGCGCATGCGCACCCGGCCTCTGCTCGGTTCCCCCGCCCTCACACATGTCTATAAGGTGACAAATCTCCTTACCTCCAAGGCGACTAATGAACTCGCCGTCACGGGCGCAAGGAGCGCCTCCGGGTCTCGTCGATCAATACCCTTATCTACAAATCGCCATGACGACTAATCGTCAGACTTGCCCACCGGATGCCCCGAAGAGCCCCTACACGCTCGGCCCTCCCCACAATCCTTGCGACGACCTTCTCCTCCCCCAGCTCGGTACGAAACGAGGTCATTCCAAAAGGCTCAAGCTAGACTTGAGCGTCATGTTGACGCCCACCTCCCTAAGGTATCTCCCTCGCGCCTGATACCGGCCCTGAGACGGCGATCGCCTCACGACCACGTTTCGCCTTCCACGCGCTTCGAGCCGCCGCTTTTCGTTCTGTGGGCAGCGATCAGGGGGGTGGAGTCAAGGCCAAGCCTTTACTGTAGGGTTAGACCTTCAGGCTTTCCACGAGCTCCTCACGGTCCCCCAGCCCGGCTCGCGGTGGACGCCCGCGCCCGAGCTACACCACGGTGATCGAGAGGTGAGCAGCCAGCATCCATGTATCGTCATATCGATAAGGTGACAGATAGACTTGGAGCCAAGCCGACTACTCGACTTCCCCCTTCCGCAAGGAATTCGCCGTACGCCCGCCGCCTATAAGTCTTCTTGTTTACAAATATCCTTGATGATTAGGCGACACCGCGGGCCCACGGACGCACCCCGGACGGGCGCCTGCCGATCTCCGGGGCAGGCCGCGCCCGGTGGGTTGGCGCCGGACAACCCCGGCGCCCGCTTGGTCACCGGGAACGAGTGCGCGACAAAGAACCAACCTCTACGGTAGGGTTACTTCTCCCGCGAGCGAGTATCGATCAGTCCGACAGTCGCCGGAACAGCACCGAGTCCTCTCCCCGCGCATCGAAGTCCTCGAGCACGTACGACAGGGCGGCCCGCACGATGCGGCCCCGGTCGGCCGCGATCCCGTGGCCCGCACGAAGCTTGAGGCGGGCCTCCTCGAGCGCCATGAGATCATCTCCGGTGCAGTAGAAGGTGACCTTCTCGTCGTGCTTTGGAGCCTTCCTCTCCTGCGTTTCCGCAGGTGGAGACGTACTAGCTACTTGTAGCTTTGTCGACTTGGCGCTTTGTTGACGATCTTCTTCCGGCTCGGTCCGAGCCTCCCGAGAACGCTCGGATACGGTCCGGCGGAAGAGCTCGTCAGCGCCCGGCAGACTTGCGCGACGCGACACGTTCCATCACCTCCTTGGCGAGCTGGCGATACGCGAGTGCGCCGGGCGAGGTCGGCGCATAGGACAGGATGGGCTCCCCCGCCACCGGAGCCTCGGCGAAACGCACCGTCTTCCGGACAATGGTGTCGAACAGGTTCCGCCCGAACGCCTCCTGCACCCGGGCAAGCACCTCCTTGCCGTGGAGCGTCCGCCCATCGAACATGGTCGCGAGAATCCCATCGATGTGAAGTCGAGGGTTGAGCCGGTCGCGAATCCGCTCGATCGAGTCCATCAGGAGCGCCATGCCCCTGAGGGCGTAGTACTCGCATTCGAGCGGGATGATCACGCCGTCGGCGGCGGTGAGGCCGTTGATCGTCAACAGGCCGAGCGAGGGCGGGCAGTCGATAAGTATGAAGTCGTAGTTGACCCTTAGAGGTGCGAGGACCCTCAGCAGCGACTGCTCGCGGGCGACCTCCTGGACGAGCATGAGCTCCGCCGCGGCGAGGTCGATGTTGGACGGCATCAGCGAGAGGTTCGGGAAGGTGGTCTTGTGGATCACTTCCTCGACGTCACACGAGCGGTCGAGGAGGGCGTTGTAGATGGAGATGTCCACCGAGCTCGGCTCGAGGCCGAGGCCGATGGCGCACGCACCCTGGGGATCGAAGTCCACCACCAGGACCTTCTGGTCGAGCTCGGCCAGGGCGGCTCCGAGATTGATGACCGTGGTCGTCTTGCCGACCCCACCCTTCTGGTTGGCGAAGGCGATGATCCGTCCCGTCTGAGCGTGGTCCTCGGGCAGGAGCTCCTGGCCTCGGTCGCCGGAACCCTCGGAGGTCACCGCCCCGGCCCCGGCGGCGTCCGTCGCCTGCAACCCCTCTTCCATCCCGCCTCCCGCGCTGACGTAGGGCACTTGTCGACAAATCGCTATGTCGCCAGGCGGACTGTACACGGTCGGGCGATGCGCGCACAAGGGCCTCGGGGCCAGAGAGGCGGTTGCCGGGTGTCAGGCGACGAGCTGCCGGGCGAACGAATGCCCGGGGCCACGGAAACGGACCCCGAGCAGTTCCGCCACGGTTGCGCCGCAGTCCGCGAAAGTCTCTCTCCGTCCGAGGTCGGCGGGAGAGATGGTTGAGCCGGCGACCAGGAGCGGCACCATCTCGCGCGAGTGGTCTGTCGAGGGCGTCGTCGGATCGTTGCCGTGATCCGCGGTCACGACAACCACTCCATGGGATCCCGCCGCAGCGAGGATCTCGGGGAAGCGACGGTCGAAGTGCTCGAGGGCGCGAGCGTAGCCTTCCGGATCGTTGCGATGCCCGTAGGACTGGTCGAAATCGACCAGGTTGGCGAACACGAGCCCCGTCTCCGTATCGCCCAGCTCCTCGATCACCGCGTCGATCCCGTCGTCGTTGCTCTCGGTCGGATGAGAATGAGTCACCCCACGTCCGGCAAAGATGTCCGAGACCTTGCCCACCGTCCTGACGTCGAGACCCGCGTGGGACAACGCATCGAGCACCGTCCGAGATGGGGGCTCCACGGAGAAGTCGAGACGGTCGGGAGTGCGCTCGAAGGCACCCGGGACGCCTCTGAAAGGCCGGGCGATCACACGCCCTACCTCGTGCTCTCCTCGCAGAAGATCCCGGGCGACGCGGCACATCTCGAAGAGACGATCCAGCGGGATGATCTCGATGTGCGCGGCGAGCTGAAACACGCTGTCTGCCGACGTGTACACGATCGGCCTGCCGGACTCGAGGTGCGCGGATCCGAGGCGCTCGATGATCTCCGTCCCGGACGCCGCCTCGTTACCCAGCGTCTCGACCCCGATTCGCTCCTCGAATCCGGCTAGGAGGGCGGAGGGGAAACCGTCCGGATAAGTGGGAAAGGCGCGCTCCAGGATCACCCCGGCGAGCTCCCAGTGGCCCGTCGTCGTGTCCTTTCCGGGCGAGCGCTCAACCATCACCCCGTGCGCCCCCTGGGGCGAGGTCGTGGCTGCCGTCCCGGGGATCTCCCCGAGATTCCCCAGACCCAGACGGCCCAGGTTCGGCAGCGACAGCCCTCCGACCGCGGCGGCGACGTGTTGAAGGGTGGCCGACCCCTCGTCGCCGAAATCGGCCGCGTCGGGCGCGCCTCCAATGCCGACCGAGTCGAGAATTATCAGAGCAACCGTCCGGACGCGGGGTCCGGACGCTCTGCTCATCCCGCGCGGACCTGCTTGCAGTTAACGCACAGGCGAGCGGTGGGAATGGCCTCGAGGCGCTCGATCGGGATGCGCTCTCCGCATCTCTCGCAGCTGCCGTAGCGGCCTTCCTCGATGCGGTCGAGGGCGGCGGTGATCTCGGAGTGAGCGCTCTGGAGCTGCTCGATGAAGGACAGCATCTCGGACCTCTCCGCGGTGGCCTGGGCGGAGTCGGCAAATCCCCCTTCCACGCGCACCTCGATGCCCTCGCGATCGGCCGCCGCGCCGTACTCGGCGAGCTGCTTCTCGATGGCTTCGCGCTCTTCCTCGAGCGATCCGCGTATGACTTCTAGCTTGTTCTCTTCCATCATTCCCCCGTGCTCGCCCTACTTCCTCTGGGAGCGCGCCCCCGCGCCCTGGGATGGGACGCGAGGTAGACCTCCCGGAGCTTCCGGTCGCTCACCAGCGTGTACACCTGAGTCGTGGTCAGGCTGGAATGCCCCAACAGTTCCTGCACCACTCTTATATCCGCTCCCGCGTCGAGCATGTGCGTCGCGAAGGAGTGGCGGAGCGTATGCGGGGAGACCTGCGCCTCAAGTCCCGCCAAGCGGGCGTAGCTCTTCAGTATCTTCCAACAGCCCTGGCGGCTCAAACGGCGTCCCCGCGCGTTGAGAAACAGCGCTCCTCGAGACCCTCGCTCCCCCGCCCGAGCCACCAACTCCCCCCGAGCCACCGAGAGGTACGCTCCCACGGCCGTGCGGGCCGCTCGGCCCAGAGGAACGCGGCGTGATTTGCTTCCCTTGCCCGCCCGCACCAGCAGCGATCCGTCCTCGATATCGACGTCGTCCACATCGAGACCGACAAGCTCCGAGATCCTGAGCCCCGCCCCATAGAGGACTTCAAGGATCGCCTTGTCGCGGCGCCCCAGGAGATCGGGCCGGCACAGACTGATCAGTTCCTCCACCTGAGCGACCGAGATCGCCTTCGGCACGGAGCGGGGACGTCGTGGGCTCCCGATCTTGACCGTGGGATCGTGCTCGGCGAGCTCCTCTTGCACGAGAAATCTGTAGAACGACCGCACCGACACCAGCATGCGCGCCACCGACGAGGGCGCCATCGGTCGCGTCGCCGGCCGGCGACCGGCTCTCAAGGCATCGAGGAACGCGGTGACGTCGTCCGGCTTGACCTCGTTCGGCGCGGTCGCACGCCCGGCACAGAAGTCTCTCCACGCCCGCAGATCCCTGCGATATGCGGCCACGGTGTTCTCGGCCAGCCCGCGCTCGGAGGTGAGGTGGGCAACGAACTCGTCTATTCGTCGATCCCAAGGACGCGGGATGTCGCTCTTCGGGTTGGTTGACCCCTGTGTCGACAAGATCAGAGCTAGAGCAAGTCGTCGAGGTCGGCCCACTCGAGCCCGTGGGCTTCGGCCACCCCGGGATGGGTGAGGCCGCCTCTGTAGACGTTCACGCCCTTGGCGAGCGCCGCGTCTTCCCGCACCGCGGCCTCGAGTCCCCGCTCGGCCAGGGCCATCACGTAAGGCATCGTCGAGTTGGTCAGGGCGTAAGTCGATGTGTGTGGCACCGCGCCCGGCATGTTCCCGACACAGTAGTGCACTACATCGTGCACTACGTACGTCGGGTCCGAGTGCGTCGTCACCCGCGACGTCTCGAAGCACCCCCCTTGGTCGATCGAGATGTCGACCACAACCGAACCGGCCTTCATCTCCTTGACGACGTCTTCGGTCACGACCTTAGGGGCTCGGGCGCCGGCCACAAGCACCGCGCCGATGACAAGATCGGCCTCGAGGACGGTTTCCTCGACCGACAGGCGGCTCGACGCGAGCGTCAGGATGCGACCCTTGTGGATGCGGTCGACCTCGCGCAGCTTGTTGATGTTCTTGTCCAGGATCACGACCTCGGCCTCCATACCCTGAGCAATCCAGGCTGCGTTCATCCCGGCCATCCCGGCACCGATCACGACGACTTTCGCCGGGGCGACCCCCGAAACCCCTCCCAGGAGCACGCCGCGTCCACCGTTCTCGCGCTCGAGCAGGGCGGCCCCGACCTGGGGCGCCATCCGTCCGGCGATCTCGCTCATCGGGGCGAGCAACGGAAGCGCTCCGTCCGTGAGCTCGACCGTCTCGTAAGCAACCGCCGTCGTTCGGGTGTCGATCAGGGCGCGGGTGAGCGGCTCTGCGGCGGCCAGATGGAGATAGGTAAACAGCAACAGCCCCTCGTGCAACAGACCGAGCTCGCTCTCAATCGGCTCCTTGACCTTCAACACCATGTCGGAATCCGAGAACACGGTTTCGGCATCGGCAACGATGGATGCACCGGCTCGCTCGAAGGACTCGTCGGAGATGCTCGAGCCCCGTCCCGCATCCTTCTCGATCAGAACCTCGTGCCCACCCACGACGAGCTCACGAACGCCGGCGGGCGTGATCGCCACGCGGTATTCGTTGTCCTTGATCTCGCGCGGGACCCCGACCCTCATATAAGCACGATAACAACCGGGCTAGACGGCCTCGGGTCAGCCGATTTGCTGCGTCTTCCGTTCGAGATCCATCCGTGCGGCCGCCCGCACACGGCCGCCCGCCAGCGCCGCACCGACGAAGTCCCGAAACAGGGGGTGCGGACGATCCGGACGGGACTTGAACTCGGGGTGGAACTGACCCGAGACGAACCACGGATGGTCGGGCAGCTCGATGATCTCGACCAGGGTGCCGTCGGGTGATTCCCCCGAGCACACGAGTCCCGCCTCCTCGAGCCTGCGCCTGAGACGCGGGTTGACCTCGTAGCGGTGGCGGTGGCGTTCGTAGACGAGCTCGGCGCCATACGCTGCCGCCGCCTTGGAACCTTCCTTCAGCCTGCAGGGGTAGGCGCCGAGCCGCATCGTTCCACCCAACGAGCTCAGGTCCTGCCCGGCGAGGATATCGACCACCGGGTACGGAGAGGACGCGTCGAACTCGGAAGAGTTGGCTTCATCCAACCCGGCGACGTTGCGGGCGAACTCGACGACCGCGCATTGGAGCCCCAGGCAGATGCCGAGGAACGGGATGTCGTGCTCGCGCGCGTACCGGACGGCGCGGATCTTCCCTTCGACCCCACGCACGCCGAATCCGCCGGGCACGAGGATGCCGTCAAGGGGGCCGAGGACCTCGTCGAGGTCTGCCATCTCGAGATCGTCGGAAGCGATCCATGCGACGTCGACCTGGGCATCGTGAGCGTAGCCGGCGTGCTTGAGACTCTCGACGACCGATAGATACGCGTCGGGGAGGGTTACGTACTTACCGATGATCCCGATCCGCGCCGGCTGCTCGGCAGACTCCATGCGGTTCACCAGAGCGCGCCACGCGGACAGGTCGGGGGAGGGCACCTCGGGGATTCGGAGCTGGTCGACGACGAAATCGTCGAGCCCCTCATCGTGCAGCACCAGAGGCACCTCGTAGATGTTGTCGGCGTCGACGGCCGAGATGATCGCCCCCATGGGGACGTCGCAGAGCAGCGAGATCTTGCGCTTCAGCTCGGGGCTGATGGCCCGGTCCGAACGACACACGATGGCGTCGGGGTGGATCCCGATGCTGCGCAGCTCGCGCACCGAGTGCTGCGTTGGCTTGGTCTTGAGCTCCTCTGCGGGGGCCATGTAAGGAACGAGCGTCACGTGAACGTAGCAAGTGTCATCAGGGCCGAGCTCACCCTTGATCTGACGGATCGCCTCGAGGAACGGCAAGGACTCGATGTCACCGACCGTTCCACCGATCTCGGTGATCAGGACGTCCGCACCGGAGTCCTCACCGAGCGAACGGATGCGATCCTTTATCGCGTTGGTGATGTGCGGGATTACCTGAACCGTGTCCCCGAGATAATCGCCCCGGCGCTCCCTGGCGATGACGTTCTGGTAGACGGCCCCCGTGGTGACATTGGACGCCTTGAACATGTTCTCGTCGATGAAGCGCTCGTAGTGACCCAGATCGAGGTCCGTCTCGCCCCCGTCCTCGGTGACGAACACCTCGCCGTGCTGGAACGGATTCATGGTGCCCGGGTCGACGTTTATGTAGGGATCGAGCTTTTGCATCATCACGCGCAGCCCGCGTGCCTTCAGCAGACGCCCCAGGGATGCGGCGGTGATCCCCTTGCCGAGACTCGACACGACACCACCTGTAACGAAAACGTGCTTCGCCACCAGACCTCCGTTCACAGCTTGTCCAGAATCAGTTGTCGGGACCAGGTGACGACCCCCGCCACAGCCCGGAAGGACCTTCCGGGGGAAGTCATCTCACGCTAGCACGCGCGTCCGGGATGTGGACTCATTTCCGATCGGTTCCCCACCGGTCGAGCATCCGCAGGGGAGTGCTCCTGTCGATGACCTCCGAGAAGGACCAGCGTTCGGATGCGAGGTTCGCGGCCACGAGCACGGCGAGAGCCACGAGCCGCGCGGGTTCCGGCAGGGACACCCCAAGACCGAGGCCCAGCACCGCTCCCAGAGGATTGGCCCCCGCGTCGCCCAGCATTGCTCGCGCCTTGAGGTCCTTGGGGAAACACGCCAGCAGCCCCCCCAGCAGGCCCGAGGACGCAACCGCCCACGCCGGCGAGCCGAACACGACGAGCGGAGCCGCGACCGCGAGCGAGACTTTTCCCGCTCGGCCCGGTCCGCGATCAAGAAGATTGATGAGGTTGGCCATAAGGGCCACGAGAAGGGCGACCTCCACCACCCCGCGGCCCGAGGAGACGAGCGCTCCGGCGAGGAGTCCGCCGAGGGCGCCGGCTACGACCTTGATCACACCTCCGGTGACGCGCCCGCGAACGAGAGCGCCCGCGTGCCCACCGAAGCCGCGCGCTCTCTCCGCTCCCCTCAAGTCGTCCCACGTTCCGGCCAGGGCCATGATCATCACCAGAGCCGGCACCGCGATCCCGAGAGCACCCAACCGGGCCGGCTCCCAATCTCCGGCTCCGACGATGGCGAGGCAGGCTGCGGCCAGAAGCGCGGCGATGCTCATCGGGCCCCCGAGCACGGCGGGGACATCCCCCCCGGTCACGCTGCTCCGCATAAGTCCTGCCGGGGGATGTCGGCTCCGGAAGTCCGCCAAGGGCGCCGCGACGGCGATCCCGATCACCCCTGCGAACAGCGCAGTGATCGCGTGGTCGAGCGTCACGCGGCGAGTCTGTCTTTCAGCAAGAGGTGGACTATCAACGCCATCGGCACGAGAAACGAGAGGATCACGGCGGGAATCGAGATCCCGGAATCGTTGACCGCAAACCCGATCACCGCCAGCAGCAGGCCGCCGAGAAGCCCTTCTCTCAGGCGAGGGTACAGTCTCGCCAGCAGCCGCCACTGATCGCGCGGCCGCGTCAACAGCCAGGCCATCACCGCGAGCGCGGGCGGAATGAAGAACGCCCAGATCGACCCGCGGAAAGTCGCGAGGCTCGCTCGTATCTTGCGACCGATCGTCTCGAGCACGGCATCCGAACCTCTCGCCCGGACGTCCTCGACGAAGCGCGCGAAGTGCGTCCGCTCGCCCGGGGGTCGAGAGAAATCGAGCGCCAGGAAAACTCCCAGGACTCCCACGACGACGGCGACGGAAGCGAGCACGACCTTCAGCTCCGGGCGTCGCCCGGCGAAGAGGAGCCAAGTGATGCCGAAGGACGGCACCAGGGCGATGACACCGCCGACGTCGCTGCCGAACTGAGGCGCGCCGTCGACGATCACGACGAGCACGAACAGCCCCCCGACGATTGCGAGCGTCCTCTTATCGACCCCCCATCGATGCACCACGAGCGCGCCGGTGACGAGGGCCGCCGCGCCGAGAATGGAAAACGCGGTGTTGCCTGCCCCCGCGAAACGGCCGGCGACAACCGGCGAGTACCCGAATGCGGTATTGAGCTGAAGCGGCGCTCCGAAAATCAGGTCGCCGATCAACACGAAGACCGTGAGGGCCGTGAGAGCGAGGAGGCGATCGAGGGGCGCCGAGAGACCTATGGTCGCGATCGCGACCAGAGCGACATCGAGCGCGATCAGCACTCCGAGGAACAGCCCAGTTCCCAGCCGGTGCCCGTCCGTGACGCCCATGAGGTAGGTCGCCACCGGGAATGCGACGACGCCGAGGGCAACCGTTCGAGCGCCCTCCTCGATCAACCGGCGCCGATCGGTCTGCCCGCCCCGGCGATGCAGCGCGAAGAGAGCGATTGCGATCAGGTAGACCAGTACTTGCACGACAACGAAGCCGACATAAATCCCCTGCTTGATGCCGTCCATGAACACCGTTTCCCGATCGAGGGCGACGGCGGAAGCGATCGGCTCGGCTCCCGGATGGCGCACCGACACGAAGGCCCGCCCGCTCATGACCGAAGGTCGCTCGATTCCGAGGTGCGCGAGGACGGTGGGGGCGACGTCCGGAAGCGTCACCGTCCCGGCGCGCCTGGTCGAAGCCGACTGCAGGTTGCTTCCCGCAGGAAAAGCCCCACCCACCGCGATGGCCACGCCGAGATGCGTGGCGCGTTCGTACCGGGGCGATGTGGGCGTGACGATCAGGAGGAGGTCTTCGGGCCTCAGCATGTCCCGCACCCGTTCGAGAAGCTCATCCGCGGCCCTCAGGGCCGCGGCACGCTCGACGAGCCGTTCGCCGGCAGAGAGGCCCGCGAGCCGATCGGCACGAGTGAGATCGCCGTGGTCGATCACGACGGCCGAGTCACACGACGTTTCCAGGGCCTCTTCGGCCGCGCGCGCGATGGCGTCCTGGTCGGTGCGCACTCCGAACGGCGCGGCGGCGTCATCGATGAGAAAGGCGGGCCCCGTTGCCGCCGACGACACCAGTCCGGCTTCATCCATGGCGACGAGCAGGCTCCAGCGCGCGTACCCAGTCGGAGACGGCGCATCGGCCCCGTAATCGCCGTTGCCTATGGCAACTGCGCGCCCTCCGAGAGCCGATCCCAGCGCGCCCGGAACCGAGGCGAACCCGACCGATTCCGCGGTCTCTCTCATGCCGGCCAGCGCCCCGACGCTCACCGGCGAAAGGAACCCGCTTTCGGCCTCGCCGGGCGATTCGATCGGAGTCCCGGTCACAGTCTCGGGTCCCTCGATACGCCCGCCGGCTCCCAGGGTTGCGTAGCCCGCCGCGTAGCTCAAGCGCGCCGATACCGTGCGCACCGACATCGACCCGATCGCACCATCGCGGGCTGCGTCGAGGAGGCTCGGGGGACGAACTCGACGTACCTCCTCCCACGTCACACCCGGCAGAGTGAAAAGGGCGACGCGGCCACAGCCCGGCTGCGCGCGGGCCGCAGGAGTCCAGTGCAGCGCGAGCAGCACGACCATGAGAGCAACGACCGAGCCTTTACGCACCGGCAAGCTCCCGATAGATCGCGGCCAGGCGCTCGACCATCACTCCGGTCGAGAACCTGCGCGCGTACTCCCGGCCGGCCGCTGCCGCGAACCGCGCGCCCACCGACGGGTCGAGCGCGTCGAGGAGCGCGCTCGCCAGCGCCTCCGGGTCGTTCGGTTCGACCATCCGCCCCGAGATGCGGTCCCGGACGAGCTCTGACATCCCGCCGACGTTGGTCGTGACCACGGGGGTCTGAAGAAGGACCGCCTCCTGTGCGGCGAGCGCCACCGCCTCCCACTTGGACGACAGACAGAAGACATCCCCCGCAGCGATCAGATCGGCCCCGTCCTCGCGCCAGCCCAGCCACCGAACCCTCTGGTCGATGCCGAGGCCGACCGCCAGCGCGCGCAACTCGTCCTTCAGCGGACCCTCGCCGGCAATCGCCAGGATGACGTCTTCGGGCAGCCGCGCCACCGCCCTCAGCATCACGTGGAGCGCTTTCTGGGGATGAAGCCGGGCGGCGGTCACGACGAGCCGCCCGCCGTCTGCGATGCCGAGCTCGGACCGAATCTCGTCCGCAGAGCGATCGGCTCGAGGTTCGGGAGCGCGAGCGTAGACAACTTCTATGCGATGCCGGCGCCGGGGTACGACCTCTCGCAGATGCCGAGCGATTTCCTCGGAGGGCGCGATCGTGTGCGCGCTCGCGCGCACCGCGAGAGGTTCGGCCCAGCGATAGAAGCGCGCCTTCCTGCGGCCGGCGATGTCACCCCGAATGAGGTTGTGGACCGTGAGCACGATGGGACGACGCCTGGCCTTGGATCCCGGGGCCGCGTCCAGGCAGGCCCTCAGCCCGTGAGCATGTACGACGTCGTAGCTCCTGATGAGCGACGCAAGCGCTCTCATCGCGGCACCGTGACCTCGCCCCGGTCCGTCCGGGATGTCGACGCTGAGTATCTCTTTGGGCATGGAGACATCCATCGGAGGGCCGGCGACGTCGACGTGGATTCCCTCGCGTCCATCGAGCGCAGAGACGATCTCCGAGACGTGGCGGCCGATTCCCCCTGCCGAGCGAGGAAGAACCTCCAACACTCGCACCTCACTCATCGCTACCTAGCGCCGGCGCGTCTCATCGCGCCCCGGATGCGAGGCAATTCCTGAGCGCCCATCCTCGCCATGGCAAAGAGATAGAAGGCGCCGCCCGCACCGACGGTCACGATCAGGTTCAGCAACGCACTCACCTTGGACGAGTCCGGAAGCACGTAACGGACCGTGGCCATGACCAGCGCCGCCCCTCCCCCCACGACCAGGGCGCGGGTCACGCTCGCCATCAGCGCCGTCGAGCCGACACGACTTCCACGCCTGCCGAGGTCGCGGTTCATCACGTACGCGCCGACGGCAAATGCAATTGAATGCGCGAGCGCCAGAGATGCTACCGCCCACTCCTCGTTCACCGAAAAAAACAGAAGCGCACCGGACGCGCTCGCCAGGGCAATCGTTAACGCATTGATCAGAGTAGGGCGCTTCGTGTCGCCGAGGGCGTAGTAGGCGCGCGTCAGCACCAGAAACGCGGAGTAGGTCGGCAACCCCAGAGCGAACGCCGCCAGGACGCGGCCCACCAGAGCCGCGCCGGCACCCGTCATCGCACCGTATTCGAGAGTCACCCGCGCTATCAGGGAGGCGGTCACGACCAGCGCCGCCCCCACCGGCACCAAGATGAACGCGAGCATGCCCAGCCCATCCCGCAACCGACCCATGAGAGCGTCTTCCTCGCCGCGAGCGACGTGTTCAGACATCGCGGGGAACAGCACGTGAAAGATCGGAGCCGCGAAGAGTGCGTGCGGAACGTAGAAGAACGTAAAGGCCCACTGATATGCCGCAACGCCCCCTTCCACCCGGTTGGCGAGCAGCAACACCACGATAAGGCCGGCCTGATATCCCCCGGCGTACCCGAGGGCCCAGACGCCGAGCCGCATTGCCTTCCTCACCGCCGGGTGAGATGGGTCAAAGCGGAATCTGAAGGTCCACCCGATGCGCCGGAGAGGGGGAATGAGGCATACCGTCATCGCCAGGACGCCGGCGGTCGTGCCGGCACCCAAGAGAATGGTCTCACCGGTCGTGATCCCCTCCACCGTAGGAGATCGATCCGACGTCGTCACTGCGTAGACGACGTAGACGATGATCACGACCACGTTGTTGAAGATCGGGGCGATGGCTGGCAGCGCGAAGCGTCTGTATGCGTGCAGTGCCGCGGCCATGATCATTCCCACCCCGTAGAAGACGATCTGCGGGGCGAACAGTCTCAGAAAGCGCGTCCCGAGGATGATCTCTTCCTCCCGCAGGGTCTGATCGGAGACACCGATCGTCAAGACGCGCATGAGGACGGGCGCCGCCAACGCGACCAGCAACGCCAACGCGGTGAGGGCCACGAGCGCCACCGACGTCAGGGCGTTCGCCGCCTTCCATCCCTGCTCGCGCTGCTCCTTGACCAGATAGTCGACGAAAGTCGGCACGAAGATCGAGGTGAGAACTCCCGCAGCTACGAGCTCGAACAAAACGTTGGGCGTGGTGTTAGCGGTCTGATAAGTGTTCGCCAAGAACGTGGTTCCCAGCGCCGCGGCGACGGCAACCACACGCAGGAAGCCCGTGATCCGCGACACGGCCGTCGCGGCGCTGATAAGTGCGGCCCCGCGAGCCAACGAGCCGTGCGCTTCCGTGTCGGGTCTCATCGGATTTGTGACTGTCCGGCTCAGAGTGGCGGGATCTCGGGGATGACTCGTGCCGCCCCGGGGCCCACTCCGTAATGCTCTACGGTCCCTTCCTCGACGAGATCGAGGCCCAGCACCGTGGCGATCCGGCCGGGCACCGTCTCGCCTTGATCGACCGTGGCCACGATATCGCGGGTGAGTCCGTCACTCCTTATCGCCGGGACCAATCCCCAGGTCGAGTCCGAGGTCTCCGCGACCATCACGGGCGCGTTCCTCTCCGCGAGGCCCTGGCCCAGAGTCACTGCGACGCGGCTCGGCTCGTAAGCGGAGGGGTCGGCGTGCCCTCCCAGCACGAGGAACATCGCGCCTTCAGGGACCGGGGGCTCGTCCTCGGTCGTGTCGACCGACACGAATCCTGCCTCTGAGAGATCGTCGAGCAGACTCTGCAGCCGGGGGTCCTCGACTTCGGGGCCGGGCTCCTGGGTGAGCTGACCCGGCGCGGCGGCGACGGAGGCGCGAGCCGCAAGCTCGGTTGCCGCCTCGTTACGCAGCTCGGCGGCATCGTCGTTCGAGGAGCGCAGCACGAGCGCGAGCTGATCGCGCTCTGCTTCTCCGCTGAGAACGAGTTTGTCTCTCAACTCGATCATGGACGCTACTTCGGCATCGGCTTCTTCGAGGGCATCCACCACACCGTCGACGAGCTCGTCCTCGGTCCCTTCGAACACGAACAGCACGACTCTCTCGCCTTGGAGCACTGCATCGGTGAGCGGAGCCTGAACCTCGGCGGCGAAGTCTTGGAAGCCATCGAGCCGTCCATCCAGCTCGCCAACCTGCTCTTGCAAGCCCTCATTCGTCTCCCGCACAGCTTGCACGTCCCTCTTGAGCTGGTTGACGAGATTGTCGCCCAGAGCCAGCGATCCCATGAGGATCCCGATCCCGAGAGCGAGGAACACGCCGACGATCGATATCAGGTGGAAACGAAAATCGATCACAAAGCCTGCCTTATCGAGAACCACAGACTTCGCAGCTTGACCCACAAGAGGTCGAGGTAGAGGCGCATCGGTTCGGACAGCCACACGATCGCAGCCATGGTCAGCAGCGCAGCGCCGATCAGCAGGAAGAGGTCCCGGCGTCTCAGCCGCAAGCGGTAGAGGCGGCTTAGGCCCTTGGCATCGAGGAGGATGGGCCCTACGCGCAGCCGCGTTAGGAAAGTCGACGCCATTCCCTTTCTTCCCTTGTCGAGAAACTCAACGAGGTTGGCGTGAGTGCCCACCGCAACGATGAGCTCTGCGCCGCGTTCGTACGCAAGAAGCATGGCGATGTCCTCCGACGTTCCGGAAGCCTCGAACAAGAGGTGATCGACCCCGAGCGCCTCAACCCGCTCCTGGCCGGGGGCCTTTCCCCCTGCGTACGCGTGCACGACGAGCTCTGCCCCGCACAACAGCGCCTCGCTCGTGACCGAGTCCATGTCGCCGATGATCATGTCGGGCCGCAGCCCGGCGTCGATCAGGGCATCGGCGCCACCATCCACACCGATGAGCACGGGCCGCACCTCTCGGATATAGGCGCGCAGGGCGGAGAGATCTTCCCGGTAGTGGTACCCGCGCACGACCACGAGGACGTGCCTGTGGTGAAAGTCGGTGTGAACCTCGGGTAGCCGGCTGGCCTCGAGAAGAACATCGCGTTCCTCCTTGATGTACTCGATGGTGTTCTCGGCAAAGCGCTCCAGCTCAGTTGCGATCGCCTGCTTCGTGCGATCGAGCGCCTCCTCTATCGAGCCGAGGTCGAGCACCTCACCGCGCGCTACCTCGCTCTTGTCGTCGGCGACGACACGGTAGACGTGTCCCTTGTCGATGATTAGCTCCGTCCCGTCGGCGACGTCCATGATGCTCTCGCCGACCGCATCGATGACCGGGACTCCCGCGGAACAGAGCAGCAGGGGGCCGAGGTTCGGATAACGACCCGATGTCGATCGGGACGCGTTCACCACCGCCGCTACCCGGCGCCGAATCAATCCTTCGGCCGACACGCGATCGATGTCTTCGTGATCGATGACTGCGATCTCGCCGGGCTGGAGGCGGTTGAAAAGGTTCTTCGTGCGAGCGTCGACGCGGGCAATCCCCCAGATTGCGCCGTCCGGTCGGACCCCGTTGGGGGCTTTGCGGCCGAACATCACCAGCCCCCACGCCCGGCGATCTCGAGAAGCTCCTGTGCGTGTTCCCGGGCGCGTTCCGATTCCGGTAGTCCCGCCATCATGCGGGACAGCTCGACCACCCTGTCCCCGGCTTCGACCGCTTCGACCGCCGCGCGCGTCCGCCCGCCCGAGGTCGCTTTCGTGACGCGATAGTGGGAGTCGGCAAACGCCGCCACCTGAGGAAGGTGGGTGACCACGATCACCTGGGCCCGAGATTGATCCGCGAGCCGAGCCAGCGCGCGTCCCACCTCTTGAGCCGCCAGTCCCCCAACGCCCGCGTCGACCTCGTCGAAGATCATCGTGGTGGCTGTAGTGCTCATCGTGGCGAGATGGAGAGCCAGCGCCAGCCGGGACAGTTCTCCTCCGGACGCAACTTTGCCGATCGGCTTGGCTCCTTCGCCCGGGTTCGCGGCAAACAGGAAACTCACTGTGTCGATCCCGCCCTCGTACAGATCCCTCTCTTCAATTGTGATGGTCAAGGTCGCTCCCTCGAGGGCGAGATCCCTCAGCAGTTCGTCGATCTTGGCCGAGAGCCGCGGCTCCGCGGCTCGGCGGAGCTCTCGGAGTTTGCCCGCGAGAGCTTGAGTCCGCCGCCGCCGCTCCGGAAGCTCGTCGAACAGGCGATCCCGATCCTCGTCGGCCAGGCGAAGCTCGTCGGCGCGCGTGCGGGCGCTCTCGAGATGGTCGAGAACCGCCTCCTCGTCTTCTCCGTACTTTCGGAACAGCCTGAGGAGCCCATCGAGGCGGGCGCGCGTCGCCTCGAGGGCATCCGAATCGGACTCCACCATCTGCCGCGCGAGCTCCCCGGAGACGTCCTCGATCTCGTGCAGGGCGTCGGTCACCCGCCTCTCGAGCGTCGTGATCGCGTCGTCGTCGACTCGCAGAGCCGCAAGCTCCGCCCGCGCCGCGCCGAGCATCTCTACCGCTCCACCATCGGGCGAAAGAGCTTCCGAGGCTCGTCCCACCGTCTCGGCGATCGCCCCTGCGCGCTCGAGCCGCTCCGCGTCCGTCCGTAGCCGTTCGCTCTCCCCCACCATCGGTGCAACAGCCGTGATCTCGTCGATCTCATGCGACAGCATGTCGAGTTCTCGGGCGCGCTCGCGGGCCGTCGATTCGACCTCGTCGATCCGGCGCGCGAGCCGTTCGACGTTTCGCACCTCCTCTGTCACCTCGGCCGCCAAAGCGACGACCTCGGGTCCGGCGAACGAGTCCAGCGCGGCGCGTTGCCAGGCCGGGTCCGAGATTCGTAGGTGCTCGTGCTGCCCCGCGATCTCCCCCAAGGTGGGCCCGATCTCGCCGAGCAGGGACACAGGGACCAGGTGCCCGTTCACCCGGGCCCGCCCGGCCTTTCCGTCCATCCGAACGCTGCGGCTCACGACGACCTCGGCCCCGGCCCCGCCGTCGTCGAGGATTCCGTGTCGGGCCAGAAGCTCCAACGCAGGATGGCCCGCCGGCAGCGCGAACCTCCCCTCGACCAGCGCCTCGGAGGCCCCCTTCCGCACCAGAGCCCGATCGGCACGCCCCCCCAGCAGCAGAGAGACGGCCGCCACGACGAGGGTCTTGCCGGCTCCGGTCTCGCCCGTGATCGAGACGCAGCCCGCGCCGAACGACAGCTCGGCACGCTCGATGACGCCGAGTCCCTCCACCGCCAGCTCAGTCAGCATGCGGCTAAATCCTAGTGGGCCGGGGTCGGCTCAACCGGGAAGGTCGAGCTTGATCCGCAGACGCTCCAGGAAACCCGGCCCGGACAGGCGTACCAGGCGAAGAGGTCGCTCGTGACGACCGACCCGCACCTGGGTGCCACTCGGGATCTCACACCCGGGACCCCCGTCGAGTGTGACGGAAGCTTTTTCATCCCGGCCTTCGAAGGTGATCTCGACCGTCTCGTCCGGCGCCAGCACGAAGGGCCGGGAGAAGATCATGTGCGCGCTCACGGGAACGACGATCAAGCACTGCGCCCGCGGCGAAACGATAGGTCCTCCCGCACTCAACGAATACGCGGTCGAGCCGGTGGGAGTCGCGACGATGATGCCGTCCGCGTTGAACGCGGCGAGGCTCTCGCCCCCGATCTCGACCCTGAGGCGAACGAGGTGAGGCGACGTGCGCTCGACCAGCACCTCGTTGAGGCCCACGAAGCGCGCGACCTCTCGACCGCTACCGATCTCACACGCGACCATCATCCGGTCCTCGATGCGGTAATCCCCCGCGAGAATCCGCTCGAGCGCGCCCATTGCCTCATCGGCGTCGACCTCGGTGAGATAGCCGAGCATCCCGACGTTGACGCTGAGAAGGGGCGCGTCGGAGTCATGGGCCTGTTGGGCAGCCCTGAGGGTCGTCCCGTCGCCGCCCAACGACATCACGAGATCGGGGCGTTCGTCGGTTACCTCGATTCCCCGCTCGTCGAATGCGCGGGTCACGTCCTTTTCGAGCTCCAGCGCCCTGCTTTTCTGTTCGTGGGTGACGATGGCCACTCGTTCGATCTTCATGTGCTCACACTACTCACCGCACGCTCGATCGCCTCCCATTCGTCTGTCTCGGGGGCGGCGCGCTCGAACAGGCCAGCGCGTAGGTGAACGAAGAACTCTCGGTTTCCGGCCGGCCCCACGAGCGGGGATGCGACCGCGTCGACGAGTCCCAAGCCGCACGCGAACCCGGAATTCACCACACGCTCGATTGCGCCACGCCACTGCTCCGGGTCGCGCACGACACCCTTGGGGCCGACGTTCTCCTTGCCGATCTCGAACTGCGGTTTGACGAGCAAAACGAAGTCGGATTCGGGAGCAACCACGGCGACGACCGAGGGAAGCACTACGCTCAGCGAGATAAAGGAGACGTCGGCGACCGCTCCATCAGGCACCCACGGGAGGTCCGCCGGCCCCAGGTCGCGAGCGTTGAGGCGTTCCAGCACCGTCACGCGCGGATCCTCTCGCAGCGACCAGTCGAGCTGTCCGTAGCCGACATCGAGAGCGACTACGGCCTCTGCCCCTCCCTTGAGGAGCCGGTCGGTGAACCCTCCCGTCGACGCGCCGACATCGAGCCATCGACGCCCCACGACCTCGATGTGGAAGGCATCCAGCGCGGCGTCAAGCTTGTCGCCGCCGCGCGACACGAAACGCGCCGGAGGGGCCGACAGCGCGACCGGAGCTTCGGGGCGGACGAGCGTTGCCGGTCGAGTGACGGGAATGCCGCGCACGGTGACCTTTCCGGCTTCGATCGCGCGGCGCGCCTCGGTCCTTGAGGTCACAAGCCCACGTCGCACCATCTCGGCATCGAGACGCTGCGGTTTGCCCATGGCCAGAGGCTGTCGTCAGGCCCCGGAAGTCGAGTCCTCGAGCCCCTTCTCGAGCTCGCCGTAGAGGTCCTCGAGCGTCCGCAGCCGGATCTCGTCGTCGGCCTCCTGCGCCTGCTCGAGCCGGGCCTCGACGCTTTCCTTCCGGCTGGTGGCGTCCGCTTCTCGTTCTTCCATGCCCCGATTAAACCCGACTCGGATCACGCCTCTGTGTCAATCTCCCTGATCGGACTTCGACGGCCGCCTGGAGGTTGTCTTCTTGCGGGGGGTTCGCGCGGTCGTCTTCTTCGATCCTTTTTCGAGTCGTGCGACCCGGCGGTCGAGGCGCTCGAGATCTCGCTGGGTCGCGACGCCCACGGCCTCGAGCTGCGCGCGGATCTCCGATCGCACGAACGCGACCAGCTCCTTTCGGCTGTTGCGCGACACTTCCATCAAGCTCTTGACCATGCCTGCGGCGTTCTCCCTACGGACCTCGCCCTCCTTGACCCATCCCTTCACGATCTGCTCGGCGCGGTGGCGCGTCAGCTCCGCCACGCCCGATGTGAACAGCGCCACCCTCCGTAACTCGTCCAGCACCTCACCCTCCTTTGGTTGGGTTTCCCAGGAACCTATACTGCGGCGGTGCTGTCGCTCATCCCCATCTCCGATGTCAATCCGACACGCCGCTTCCCGATAGTCACCGTTACGCTGATCGCGGCCAATATCGCAGCGTTCTTCTACTCTCTGAACGCCAGCGGCGGACGGCTCACCCGCTACTTCTTCGAGCACGCCCCGGTCCCCTGCCAGCTCGCCAACGAGTGCCCCGGACAGCTTGGTTTCGGACCGGGGAACGTCATCGACGTACCGACGCGCGGCTTCGGCTCCTTCCTGGTCGCGGTGCTGGTGTCGACGTTTCTCCACGCGAACCTCTTGCACATCGCCGGCAACATGCTGTTCCTGTGGGTGTTCGGCAACAACGTCGAGGACTGGCTCGGGCGCGGCAAGTACGTCGCGTTCTACTTGGCGGGGGGAATCATCGCTGCGTTCGCCCACGTTGCGTGGTCGCTCGTGACCTCGCCCGCTCGAGCGATTTGCACGCAGGCCGACTTCGGTGCGTGCGTTCCGGCCGTAGGCGCGTCCGGTACCGTCGCCGCGGTCATGGGTGCGTACTTGGTGCTCTACCCGCGCGCCAGGGTCAACGTCCTCGTCCCCATCTTCTTCTTGCTCACGATGATCCAAATGTCCGCGTTCGCCGTGTTGGGCCTGTGGTTCGTCTACCAGTTCCTGATCGGCCTCCAAGAACTTGCCGGCCCGAGCGGGGTCGCGTGGACGGCGCACGTCGGGGGCTTCGTCTACGGCCTCGTGCTGATCTTCCTGCTCGGCGGTCGACCCCATCGCCGCCCGTCCAGATGGGTACCCCGATACCGTTATTGACCGGAGCGGAGCCCGGCGCGCAGAGTCCTAGCGCGCGAGGTCGGCGAGACTTTCGATGACGAGGTCCGCGGGCGGATCGAGTGTCTCGACCTCTCCCCGGCCGGTCACCCCCGATAGCACGAGGATCGTCGTCCAGCCCCGCGCGGCCCCCCCGACGAGATCGGTCTCCGGCCGGTCCCCCACGATCGCGATGTGCTCGCAGCCCCCGAGTCGCCCGGCCGCCGCATCCATCATGGGCGCATGGGGCTTCCCCATGACCTCGGCCGTGCGGCCGGATGCGACCTCTATTGACGCGAGGATCGCGCCCGCGCCCGGCCAGAGCTCGCCACCGGGAGCGGGAAACGAGGCGTCCTTGTTCGTGGCCACGAAGGCCGCTCCGGAACGGACCGCGAGCGCGGCCCGGCGCATCGCGTCGAAGTTGAAAGCCTGGTCCCAGCCCACAACGACGAGGTCGGCCGACCCGGCCGATGGGTCGTCATCGATAACGATCCCGACATCGGTGAGGGCCGCCCGCAAGCCTTGTCCGCCGACGACGATCGCGTGCGCACCGGTCGCGCCGCGTTCGGCGAGGACCTCGGCGGTCACCACGCCGGAGGTCAGCACCTCGGGCGGGCTCGCCTTCACACCGAGTCCTGCGAGCTTCTCGACGTATTCATCGACGGTCAGGCGCGAATTGTTGGTGCAGAACACCAGCCGGAGGCCGGCTGTGCGCATGCGGTCGATCGCCTCGGCGGCGCCGGCAATGGGCTGGTCTCCGCGGTAGACGACGCCGTCGAGATCGCATACCAGACCGTCCATCCGCTCGACTATCATCGCCGCCCGATGCCCGAGCTCCGACCCTTCCACGGAATCCGCTACGCCTCCTCGGCCGAGATGAAGGACCTCATCTGCCCGCCGTACGACGTCATCTCCGCCGACGAACAGGCCCGCCTACACGACCGGCACCCGCACAACGCGGTTCGTCTGGAACTCGCGCGCAGCGGAGCCGGGGCCGAGAAGTATAGAGACGTCGCCTCCACCTTTGAGGCGTGGCTCGACGAGGCTGTTCTCTCAGCCGACGAGGAGGAGTGCCTCTACGTCTACCGTCAGGATTTCGTCTCGCCCACGGGCAAGAGATGCCGTGTGGCCGGCGTCATCGGAGCGCTCCGCCTCGAGCCCTTTGGGGGATCGTCCGGCATCCTTCCGCACGAGCGAACCATGCCCGGCCCCATCGAGGACCGGCTCGCCCTCATGCGCGCATGCCCGGTGAACATCTCGCCGATCTATTCGATCTACCGGGGGAACGGGGGCCTCGTCTCCTTTTACGAGTCGCTCGAGAGCCGCCCGCCCGAGATCGAGTTCGCCGACGACGACGGCACGCGGCAGCGGTTGTGGGTGATCCGGGCTGGGGCCGAGATCGAGATGCTCACGGACGCCGTGCGAGCGGGCCCCCTGGTCGTCGCCGACGGCCACCACCGCTACGAGACTGCGCTCGCCTACCACAAAGAGAACCGAGATGCGCCCGGAGGACACGACGCGATGATGTGCTTCTGCGTGGACGCAGACGCGGAGAACCTCGTGGTGCTCCCCTACAACCGCGCGCTGCGCACCGCGATCCCGGCCGGCGATCTCAGAAGACGGGTGGAAGAGCGCTTCGCCGCCAGAACTCCCGCGGGGGACGGAACCGCCGAGCTCGATGGGTCGAAGGCCGACCATCCCTTTCTGTTCCTCTTTGCCGACGGTCCCCTGCTCGCCGAGGTCTCCGCAGATGAGGTCGCCCCGGCGTTAGGCGACCGAGCCGACGCGTGGAAACGTCTCGATGTCGTCGCCCTGCACGAGTCGATGCTGCTCGGCCTCCTCCCTGAGGGCATCGACGAGCTCAAGTTCGCCACCGACAGAAGCGAGATCGTCGATCTCGTCGCGAGTCACGGATGGACCGCGGGCATCCTTCTGCGCGCGCTCGATCCGGTGCAGGTGGTGGAGGTCGCGCGCTCGGGCGAGCGGATGCCTCAGAAGGCCTCCTACTTCTGGCCCAAGGCGGCAACCGGGATGGTCTTTCGCTCCCTACGTTAGTGCCCCGGCCAGTGATGTTGGCGAGGTTCTGGCGAGTGAAAAGCAAGCCTCGCAAGGCCGCAGGGAGCGTGCGTACCTGGAAGGTACGTGCGCGACCGAGAACGCCGCGAGGTGCAGTCTTTTCGCCGCCAGAAGCCGGAGGATATTGCTGGCCGGGGCACCCGACGCTCTAGGAAATGCGGGTGGACTGGTCCTCGATCTTTTCCTCGCGCGGCTCGACGACCGGAGGACTGCACACGCGGCACGGCTCGAGTCCCTCGGCGACCGCCTGCTCGACCAGCACGGTCGCGAGATCGCTCTTGCCCTCGAGCACGCCGCAACCCGCGACGTGGTAGTGGCTCGCCGCGGCGATCACCTGCTCCCGGTTCTCGCCGCCCGCGCCGTTGGCCGAGATCTGCAGCCGGGAGAGATTCCGGCTGAGAAGCCGGGTCATCTCCTCGTACTGCTCGGTCATGAGCGTCCGCTCCGATCGCACCGTCGACAGGAACAACAGGGTCGCCCCGGTGATGATGAGTCCGAGGCCCATAAAGCCCCCCGACAGTAGGTACGGGAGCTGACCGGTCGCGAAGTTGATGCTGGCGGCGCCGTCCCACGCCTTGCCGATGACGACGAACCCGGCGGTGATGAAGACGAGGCCGAGAATGCGCCCGAGCCTGACGCGGCGCTCGGCGTCGCCGAAGAGCGAGTACCATAGTGCCCGAAGCCTCTTCATCGTGTCCCTCTCGCGGATATCGGGTAATAAAATACTAATAGAGAATTGCTACTCTCCGTAGCAGGAGGATTTCGACCACGGGGGCCGAATTCCCTCCGTTGAGGGCATTCTATTTTCTGCGGCAGGCGATCCGGAGGGCAGATCGGTGAGGCAACGCATGGGCGCGAGGCTGGCCGCGGTGCTGGCCGGGCTCACCGCCCTCTCTTTGCTTGCCTTGTCTGCCCCAGTCGGAGCGGCGCAGGACGAGCCGGCGATCAACGCCCTTGCCTTCTACTGGGAAGACGGCCACACCGAAGAGCTCGACTCGCCGACCGGCAAGGTCATCGTCGAGACCCCCAGTCCCTTCTGCCCCACGCTGCCGGGGTCGCTCGGCTCGCCCGCGCAGGAGACCTGCGCCCCGGGCCGGATTCCGGTGTGGATTCGGCAAGGCGACTATGACACCCCGTACATGCTGTCCGCGGTCGCCTTCGACCTCTCACTGATCCCGATCGGGTCGGACGTCAGCAAGTTCACCGTCACGTTCCTCGAGGACGAGCGGGGCTGCGAGGAGGACGAGTCGACCGAAACCGACCAGCGCTGTCACGAGACCGGCCCGATCAACGTCGAGGGCAAGACCCTCCAGGCCTGCCTGATCGGGGACATCTTCGGTGACGGCGAGGCCCGTCCCTACAACGAGGTTCCGCCCCATCGGTGCAGCGGGGACGATCCCGTCGCCAAGCGCAAGGAGGTCAAGGCGGTCGACAAGGACGACTCCGACGGCGTCGATCACATCTGGACCTTCGACCTCACCGCGTTCGCCCAAGGATGGGTCGAGGAGTTCTCGATCGTCACTGGCGTCATGATCACCGCCGAGACCCCGAAGGACTTCCAACCGAACAACCCCGACTCCTCGGACAACTGGCGAGTGGTCCTCGCCGGTCCACAGGTGAACAAGGGCGTCCGGACCAAGATCGTCTATACGCCCGGCGAGGAAGATTTCGGCGGGGAATTCGACTTCGGCGACGAGGGCGGTGGGGGCTTCACCGATACGGGAGGAGGCTTTACCACCACGACCGGCGACTCGGGCTTCGGGAGCGTCGACACCGGTGGCGGGGTGACTCCGCCCGGCGGCGATGAGGGGGCCGAGGCGCCTCCCGCCACGGAGGCCGAGCAGCCGCCCGTCGCCGCAGAGCCCACGAGCGCGACCGAGCCGCTCCCCGGCTACGTCTGGCTCGGGATCCTCGCGGGGCTAGTGGGGTTCTCTCTCGTCCGCTCGGTCGTGCTCGAATCCGCCGCCGGCATGCGCCCCAACGGGGTGCTCGCTCAGATCCGCAGCATCAACACGGCGCGGCGCGGCGCGCCGGTCGCGGCCACCGCAGGCACTTCCGGCGGCGCCCTCGTCGCCCTCCGGAACATCGCCTCCTCTGTCGCCAACCGAGTTTCCGCTGTCCCGTCGACCATCAGGTCTCACCTGGGGAGGAAGTGACGCAGTGAGCCATCGGACTCGATCCGTTGGGATCGCCCTCGTAGCTCTGCTCGCTCTCGTTGCCGCGGCCTGCGGCCAGAAGCCCGGAGTGTCGGAACAAGCCGCCCCGGCGGGGGCGTTCGGCGCGGCGCCCGTGACCGACGCGGAAGGCAACATCATCGACCCGACCACCGGCGAAGTCATCGGCACGACCGACGATCTCACCGGCACCAGCGCCGGCCCTGGTGGGTCGACGACCGTGGGAGGAGCCACGTCGACCGGCGGCCCCGCCGGCTCAACTGAGGGCGGCCAGGCCGCCACCGATGCCTCTGGGGCGCCCGCGGGCGGCGACGCGACCGGAGTCACCAACACGACGATCAAGATCGGCACCCACGCTCCGCTGACCGGTGCCGCCCCGGTCCCGTCCGACGCGGTGGACAAGGGCAAGGATCTCTACTTCAGGTGGCTCGATCACAACAACAAGGACATCTTCGGCCGCCTCGTCGAGGTGCTCATCAAGAACGATCAATACAACCCGTCGTCTGCGGTCGCGATCTGCAAGGAGATGGTCCAGAAGGACCGGGTCTTCTTGCTCTCCGGCGCGGCGGGAACCGACCAGATCCAGGCCTGCGCCCGCTACGCGGCCTCGGTCGGGGTTCCCTATATCTCCGCCGGCGTCACCATGGCGGGATTGACGAACCTTCCCCAGTACTTCGCGACCTCGATGAGCTACCACGACCAGGGTCCGTACATGGCCGACTACCTCACGAGCAAGCTCGGGGCCCGCGGCGAGAAGAACGGGGTCATCATCTACCAGACCGCGTCCTTCGCCGACGCCCGCCAGGGTTTCCTCGACGGCATGAAGCGTTACGGCGCCAGGGTCCACTACGACCGCCAGGTCCCGAAGTCGGCCGGCGTCAGCGAGGCGCGCACCGTCGTCCAGGAGCTCAGCTCCGCGGGGATCGAGAACGTCTACGTCGATGTCGCCCCGGTGTGGTTCCTGCAGGTCCTGAGCGAGGCCGGGCGCCAGGGTTACAACCCGCAGTGGGTGGGCCCGGGGATCACGATGACCTTCGACACGGTCGCCAACATCGGCTGCCGCAACTCGAGCGGGTTCGACGGCGCCAAGTTCTTCTCGCCGTTCCCGGCCTACTCCGAGACCAACCGCTACGATCCCAATTTCCGTAAGGCGCTCACCACCCTCACCAACGAGGACGAGGCCGACAGTGATCGGGACAACGACTTCATCTGGCTCGGATGGTATGCGAACAGGGTCTTCGCCGACATGCTGGACGTCGTCGGGCGCAACCTCACGCGCGAACGATTCGTGTACTTCGTGCAGCGCGCCAAGAACCTCAAGAACGGGATCGGCCCGACGCTGAACTACACCCCCGGGGATCCCTTCGGCGCGGACACGGTGCACGTCAGCGAGGTGTCCTGCAACGACGGCCGCTGGCACACGATCCAGTCGTTCGTGAAGGACTTCTAGGGCCGCGCGCCTAATAGGGTCTCATGGGAAAAGTTGGGATAACCTCGGCCTGAGATGAGGACTGCGATCGTTTCGGCGGCGATCGCCGCCATCGTGGCAGTGATTCTGTTCCTCGGCGCGGGCGATCCCCAGGGACCCAACGCGTTCATCGTCATCGGAGTCGCGACCGGATCGATCTACGGTCTCGTCGCCCTCGGGCTCGTCCTCGTCTACAAGGGCAGCCGCGTGTTCAACTTCGCGCAGGGAGAGTTCGGAACGCTCGCCGCGTTCATCACTTACGTCCTCATCGAGCAGGTGCGGTCGGTCGAGATCCCCTACGGAATCGCCGCCGGCGTCGCGATCGTCGCGGTCGTGGCGATCGGTCTTCTGATGGAGCGGTTGATCGTGCGACCACTGATGAGCGCGCCGCGCATTACGTTACTCGTGGCGACGATCGCGTTCTCACTGTTCGCGATCGGGATCCAGATCCTGCTCTTCTTGCCCGAAGCTAAAGATCTCGTCCCGTTGATCCAACCGATCGACGCGCAGGGCAACCCCGTCGGGCCGACGATCTTCAACTATCAGTTGGATCCCCAGAGCATGCTCATCATCGGGCTGCTGATCGCGATGGCGGTCGGGCTCGGGTACTTCTTCGCCAAGACCGACCTCGGCCTCGCCGTGCTCGCCACGAGCCAGGACGCATTCGCAACACGAGTCGTGGGTATCGGGGTCGAGCGGATGTCGCGCTTCATCTGGGGTTCGGCGGCATTCCTCGGAGCGGTCGCCGGCATCCTCTTCGTCCCCCTCGCCGGCGCCCTCGCCCCGGGATCGGTCACCAGCGGCGTTTTGATCCCGGGATTCACGGCCGCGGTGATCGGCGGCATGACGAGTCTTCCCGGCGCGTTTGTCGGCGGGATCGTCGTCGGGATCATTCAGCAGCTCGGCCTGTGGGCCTCCGGGCACTACTCAATCGGAGGAGACCTCCTCCAGCTGATCGTTCCCGGCTTCTCGAACATCGCCATATTCGTCGCCCTACTCATCGTGCTCCTCGTGAGGCCACAGGGGCTGCTGGGGAGTGAGGCGTGATGGCAACCACGACTCCCGCGCTCGAAGCTCCCGCCCGCATCCATGTGGGCGAGCGGTGGCACCCCAGCGTCCGGGGCTGGGCGGCGCGCATCGCGGTGCTCGTCGCTGTCTTGGGGGGGATCCTGTGGATCACCGCGGTCGTGCCGCAGTTCGTGGCGTTCGCCATCTCGCTCGCGGCGATCTTCGCCATCATCGGCCTCTCGCTGAACGTGGTCATGGGCTACGTCGGCCAGGTGTCCCTCGGCCACCACGGCTTTTTCGGCATCGCCGCGTTCCTCGCGGCGTACTACGTCACCGAGCAGGCGGGGTGCGTGAATGAATGCAGCCTCACCGCGTTCGGGACCGCGATGGTGATAGCCGTTCTCTCCGGCGCCCTCGGGGCGGGGCTGCTCGGCCTCGTTGCGCTCCGGATCCGGGGTCTCTACCTCGCCCTGATCACCCTCGCGTACGGCTTCATGGCCGAGACCGCGATTTTCGAGATCCCCGCGCTGACTCAGGGCGGGGCCGGGATGCCCGCTCCTCGCCCGGAAGGCTTCACGAGCGACCGGATGTTCGCATACCTCTGTTTCTTCTTCCTCGCCATCGCGCTGTTCATCGACTGGCGCCTCGTGCGGTCCAAGGTCGGGCGCGCGATCATCTCGGTTAAGAACTCGGAACCGGTCGCTGCGTCGTATGGGATCAACGTCACTGCGTACAAGGTCATGGCGTTCGTCATCTCGGGGATCTTTGCCGGCCTTGCCGGGGCCCTGTTCGCCTTTCGCACCACGAACGTCGTCTCGAACGACTTCAACTTCGCGATCGCGCTGCTGTGGGTGCTCATGGTCGTGGTCGGCGGGCTCGGGAACCGAACCGGCGTGGTGATCGGCTCCACCTTCTTTGCGATGTTCCCGTTCCTCATGTCCCAGTGGAGTGCCGCCGAGCACTTCTTCCGAGACACCCTCCCGAACCGCACGTTCGAGCACTTCACCCTCGTCATCGGAGCCCTGCTGGCGATGTTCACGATCGTCAGCTTCCAGGGCGGCATCGCCGAGCAGATCTCGCCGATTACCCGCTGGCTCCGCGGCCAGCGGTTTTCCCTTCACCCCGGCGGCGGTCATCACAAGGAGCCAAAGCAGAGCCTCATGCAGCGCCTCGGCCTTCACAAAGAAGGCGCCGCGGGTCCCCCCGTGGTCTCCGAGGAACAGGGCGTATCGACCGCCTCGTCCGACGGCGCCAGAGCCGGCGGCACCGTAACCGTGATCACCGAGCGTGGTGAAAAGATCGTCAAGGGGCAATGGACCGGGCCCGGCAAGTTTGCCGATCTGTCTTTCGACAAGGAGAGTAAAGACTGATGGCGTCGGTGCTCGAGGTCCGGGACATGGGCATCCGTTTCGGTGGTCTGGTCGCGCTCGAGGACGTGAACATCGATGTCCCCGAGTGGGAGATCGTCGGCCTCATCGGCCCGAACGGCGCCGGCAAGACGACGCTGTTCAACTGCATCATGGCCCTGTATCAGCCCAACACCGGCACGGTCACCTACCGGGAACAGGACATCTCGCTCCTCCCGACACACCGGCGTGTCTCCAAGGGAATCGGTCGCACGTTCCAAAACATCGGCCTGGTCCGAGAGCTCACCGTGCTCGAGAATTGCATGGTCGCCCAGCACTCCAGGATCGGCTACGGGGCCTGGGGGGCGCTGGTCGGGGCCTTCCGTTCGTTCGCAGAGGAACGCACTCTGCGCGCCAACGCGCTCGATGTGCTCGACTTCTTCGACCTCGCCCACCTCGCCGACTCCAAGCTTGCCGGCCTTCCGTACGGCACGCTCAAGCTCATCGAGATCGCCACGGTCATGGCAACCGATCCGGATCTCGTGCTGCTCGACGAGCCGACCTCCGGGATGGGGCCCGACGAGGCCCACGACTTCGGCGAGCGACTCCTGAGCCTGCGCAAGCAGCTCAACCTCACCGTCCTCATGATCGAGCACCATGTCCCCCTCGTAGTGCAGGCGTGCGACTACGTCTACTGTCTCAACTTCGGCAGGATCCTCACCCAGGGCCGCCCCGACGAGGTCAAGAGCCATCCCGACGTGATCGCCGCGTACCTCGGCGGCGAAGCGATCGAGGAGGCGCACACCGAGGAGGAGGTCATCGATGCCCCTGCTTGAGGTGCGCGACCTGCGCACCGGCTACGGCTCGCTGCCGGTCCTGGGCGGCATCTCGTTCGACATCCAGCAGGGCGAGATCTCCGCGCTCCTCGGGCTCAACGGTGCGGGAAAGACCACCACCGTCCTCACCCTCGCCGGCATGCACCAGCCCTGGAGCGGCACCATTACCTTCGACAACAAGGACGTTACGAAAGGCGACCCCCGGACGCTGGTGGGCGAAGGGATCGTGCTCGTGCCCGAGGGTCGCCACGTGTTCCCACAACTCACGGTGGCGCAGAACCTTCGGCTGGGAGCCTGGCCCTACAAGAAGGACAGGAGCAGGACGCGCGAGATCGTCGAGCAGGCGGTCGAGTATTTCCCGAGGCTGCGCGAGCGGTGGACGCAGCTTGCCGGAACCCTCTCCGGCGGAGAGCAGCAGATGCTCGCGATCGCCCGCGGTCTGATGGGCCGGCCCCGGATGCTACTTATCGACGAGGCTTCTCTCGGGTTGTCGCCCAAGCTCACCGAAACGGTGTTCGAGGTCATCCACCGCATCAACGAAGACGGAACCACCGTCCTCGCGGTCGAGCAGAATGCCGGCATCCTCGAGATCGCAGACCGAGCCTTCGTGATGGAGAAGGGCACGCTCGTGTACCAGGGATCCGGCGAGGAAATTCTCGACAACACGAAGGTGCGCGAGGCCTATCTGGGCGTTTGAGCACCGGGGGGTGCCAGCTTCAGTTTCCCCCAGTCGGCCGCATCGGTGAGATCCAGCTCGAGCCTGATCTCTCCCGCGATGTCGTCGGCGGCATCCACGGCGTTCGCGACATGCTCGTCGGTCACCCGTTCGGTCGCGATAGGCAAGAGGCCGGCCAGCCTTCTGCCCGTGCGGAGGACGACGTAGCTCAAGTCCGACGATCTCAGCGCTGCGATCGCGTCCTCATCGGGCACGGCGCCGCACAGGATGAGCCGTATCCCCTCTTCCGGAGCTCCAAGCGCAGCCCGTCCACCGGCTATCGCCGTGCGCACGATCTCTGCCGTGTCCATGCCGGGGCGCTCGATCACGACGATCGTCCGGCAGTTGGTCGCGGCGCGTTCCACCAGGTCGGCGTCCAGCTCGGGGCCGGTTGCGATGTAAGCCCCGAGCCGGCCGAGCCGGGCGCCGGCGTCTTCGTCGGTGACCAGAGCTCGGACCTCGTCGCCCTCATCTATCAATCGACGTACGAGGGTGTCGCCGAGACTCGAGGTCGCGCCGATGAGAAGGATGCTCACGCACAAACCTTCAGCACGTCGTGTTCCACGGAAAAGCGGGCCCGGCGGGCGGCAGGCAACGGCTCACCGTCGACGTGCCGGTAGAACGGCTCGTCCGCGACCAGGTCGAACTCCTCCAGATCGCTCGCGTAGAACGCGTCCGGGTGATTGACCAAGTCACCCGAGACCAAGCAGCGCCACGCGTAGAAGGGCAGCGCCTCGATCCTCATCTGTTTCAGCCCGAACACGTCGATTCCTCCTTC
>JBOGXF010000131.1:0-20872 GCA_050694275.1 Actinomycetota bacterium
CGACGCCCTTGGTTACCAGCGCATATACTTTTTTTCAGCCCCCGTAAAAGGGGGCAAATTTCTGTAGGGAGGAGAACCACACCTATATGGCCCAGGAGCAAGACGGAGCTGCTCAAGCTCCGACCACCCCCTCCGGGGGGACCGAGGAGACCCTGCCCGACGGGCAGGGTGGAGTGATCACCCGTACCGCCCCTTCGACCTCGGGCGAGACCTACGCCGGCGGAACCATCGTCGAGAACGATGTCGGGGACTCCCAAGAGGCTCTCATGGCCGCCATCGAGGCGACGATCAAGCCTTTCGACGAGGGCGACGTCGTCAGCGGGACGGTGGTCAAGATCGACAAGGACGAGGTCCTGCTCGACATCGGCTACAAGTCCGAGGGGGTCATTCCCGGCCGCGAGCTATCCATTCGCAACGACGTCGACCCCAACGAGGTCGTCGCGATCGGCGAGGACATCGAAGCTCTCGTCCTCCAGAAAGAGGATGCCGAGGGCCGTCTCATCCTGTCCAAGAAGCGGGCTCAGTACGAGCGGGCGTGGGGCAGGATCGAAGAGATCAAGAACCTCGACGGCACCGTTACCGGCCCGGTGATTGAGGTCGTCAAGGGTGGGCTCATCCTCGACATCGGGCTCCGGGGATTCTTGCCGGCATCGCTCGTCGAGATGCGCCGGGTGCGCGACCTCCACCCTTACGTTGGCAAGGAGCTCGAGTGCCGGATCATCGAGCTCGACAAGAACCGCAACAATGTCGTGCTGTCGCGCCGCAAGTTCTTGGAAGAGTCTCAGGCCGAGCAGCGCCACGAGTTCCTCGATTCGCTCTCGAAGGGCGAGATTCGCACCGGCACGGTCTCATCGATCGTCAACTTCGGGGCGTTCGTCGATCTCGGCGGCGTGGACGGGCTCGTCCACGTATCCGAGCTGTCGTGGAAGCATGTCGACCACCCCAGCGAGGTCGTCGACGTGGGCGAGGAAGTCCGCGTGGAAGTGCTCGATGTCGATCTCGAGCGCGAGCGTGTCTCGCTTTCGCTCAAAGCGACCCAGGAGGACCCGTGGCGGCAGTTCGCGCGCGTGCACGAAGTCGGAGACATTATCGAGGGTCGCGTGACCAAGCTCGTTCCGTTTGGCGCGTTCGTCGAAGTGGATGACGCGATCGAGGGCCTCGTTCACATCTCCGAGCTCGCGGAGCACCATGTTGAAAAGCCGGAGGACGAGGTGCGCGTGCATGACCGTATGCCCGTCAAGATCATCGACATCGACCTCGATCGCAGACGCATCAGCCTGTCTCGTAAACAAGGAATGAAGGTGGAAGGCGAGCCCGAGGCCGCCGCCGCAACCGAGCCCGCTCCGGCCGAGATCGAGCTCGAAGAGGCCCCCGAGATGGAAGTCGAGACGCGCGAGGCGGCCGAGGACATCGGGGTCGCCACCGAGGACACGATCGCGCGGCCTTCCTCCGACGAGGAGGTGCTGGACGCAGCCGAGGCGACTCCGGAGATCCGCGACGAGGCGACGACGCCGGAGGCGGCACCCACTTCACAGGACGCCAAGGAGGCCGCTCCCTTCGAGGAGGAGGACGAGGCGGCGTCGACCGCGCACATGGCCCCCGACGCCCTCGCTGCCGGACACGAAGGCGTGACCGCCGCGGAGCCGGAGCAACCGAACATCGACGTCCGCCTGAGCCAGGAGGAGCCGGACGCGGGAGCCGCTCCCGGCGAGACGATCGACGCGGTCGTCGACGAGGAGGAGCCCGCCCCCGAGGCCGAAGGCGAGCCGGTCACCGGCGAGGAGGAGGTCGACAAGAAGGGTGAGCCCCTCGAGCCGGAAGACAAGGGCGACGAGGAGTCGATCGAGGCGATCGTCGAAGACCTGAAACGCGAACGCGGCCAGTCCTAGCCGGATCGGCCGCCGTGTTAGTCGTGGCGCTCACGGGTGGCATCGGCTCCGGAAAATCCACGTTCGCCCGCTTTCTCGCCGAGCGTGGGGCAGAGCTCATCGACGCCGACAGCATCGGGCGAGAGGCACTCAAGCCCGGGCAGCCTGCGTGGCGCTCCGCCGTGAGCCAGTTCGGAGAAGGAATCCTCGAGCCCGGGACGAATCTCGAGATCGACCGCGGGCGGCTCGCGGAGATCGTGTTCGCGGACAAGGAGGCTCTCGCTGCGCTCAATGCGATCGTGCATCCGGTCATCCTGCGGAGGATCGCCGACGAGCTCGACACCCTTGCGGGAACCGCCGAGATCGTCGTCATAGACGCAGCCCTCGTCGTCGAGACGGGGATGCACGAATGGGCCGACGTGTTGCTCGTGGTCGTGTCGGAGCAAGAGAGAAGAACCGACCGGCTGGTTCGGGATCGCGGTATGTCGGTGGGCGACATCAGCGCGCGGATGGCGGCCCAGACCGACCCCCTGGAGCTGATGCAGAAGGCCGACTTCGTGGTTCACAACGACGGCTCGCTCGCCGAGCTCGAGGTGGAAGCCGACCGGGTCTGGAAGGAGCTATCGGCGCTCCGCGATAACAAATGATCGATGTCGTTTTCCTGGACGCGGGGGAGACCATCCTGCGACCCCACCCCTCCTTCGCCGAGCTGTTCGCCCGCGTGTGCTCGGAGCGGGGTTCGCCGGTGTCTGCGGCCGACGTGCGAGTGGTGCAGGAGCGGCTTGCCCCCCACCTGACCGATCTCGCGGAGGCCACCGGCGTCGAGAACCCATCCCTATCGAAGGCCGGATCGCGCAAGTTCTGGGGCTATCTCTATCGTCGCTTCCTCGAGGAGCTCGGTCTCGACCTCGAGCTTGCGGACTTGCTGTACGCGACGTTCTCTCATCCCGCCTCTTACAAGCTGTTCGATGACGTCCTCGACGCGCTGGACGAGCTGCAGGCGGCCGGTTACCGGCTTGGGCTGATCTCCAACTTCGAGCAGTGGCTCGAAGAGATGCTCGTCGAGCTCGAGGTCGGCCATCTCTTCGAGGCGGTGGTCATTTCTGGAGTGGCCGGAGTGGAGAAGCCGGATAGTCGCATCTACGAGATCGCGCTCGAGCGCGTTGGGGTGGCGGCCGAGAACGCGGTCCACGTGGGCGACTCGCCGTCGATGGACGTCGAGCCGGCCCGGGCCCTCGGGATGCACGCGGTGCTCCTCGATCGCGTGGGCCGATACGAGGGCCGGGAGTTCGACGCGATTCGGATCGCGTCACTGAAGGATTTGCCGCAGGTCATCTCGAAGCTGTAGCCATGGCTCCAGTGGATTCGACCGTCGTCGGAGAGGCCCTGCAGGTGGTCGCGGACGTCGTCCCCTGCGAACAGGCCATCCTGTGCCTGGACGACGGGAACGGCGGGCTCACCGTTCACACCACTGCGGAGAACGACCCCACTTATCGAGGTTCGGTGGTCGACCGGATCGCCGGGATCGAGCATGGCGAGGTGATAGCAGGGGAGGTCGTGGCCGCGCCCCTGACCGCCGGGGAGCGCCGGATCGGGGTTCTTGCCGCAGCGAGTCCGAACGGGGGCCGATTCACCGAGGAGGACCTCCGCTTGGTGACGGTCGTTGCCGAGCGTACCGCGCTGGCCATTGAGAACGCCGGCCTGCGCGAGGCGAATCACGCCAAGTCGGACTTCGTTTCCATGCTCGCCCACGAGCTCAAGGGACCGATGACGACGATCGTGGGCTTCGGGCAGGTGCTGCGAGAGCAATGGACGACCATCGAGGAAGAGAAGCGCGAGCACCTCTTCGGCGTACTGACCACGGAGATCAGGCGCCTCTCTCGGCTCGCCGACGACCTGCTCGATCTATCTCGCATCGAGGCGGGGACGGTACGTTACGACATGCAGCCGGTATCGCTGCCCGAACTTGTCGACAACGTTCTGACGGTGCACCGGTCCCTGAGCGCGAGCCACGACATCCGTTGTGAGATCTCCCCCGATCTACCTCATGTCCTTGGTGACGTCGATCGCATCGGTCAGGTGCTTATCAATCTGCTGGCGAATGCGGTCCGCTATTCGCTCGACGGAACCAGGGTGATCGTGCGCGCGTCTCAGTGCGATGGCGAGGTCGAGGTGGCCATCGCCGACGAGGGCATCGGCATCGATCCCCAAGACCATGACCGTGTGTTCTCCAAATTCGTCCATCTGCCCAAGCCCGGCTGGGTACCGAAAGGGACGGGGCTCGGCCTGTTCATCAGCCAGGGAATCGTCGAGGCCCACGGAGGCCGTATCTGGCTGGACTCGGACGTGGGCCGGGGTTCGACCTTTCACTTCACGATCCCCATTGCGACATAATCCCGGTAACCTTCCGGGCGTGTCGGACCTCCCCTTTCTCTCGGCGACCGAACAGGCCCGACTCGTGCGCGGGGGGGACATCTCGCCGGTTGAGCTGGTCGAGACTTATCTGAGCCGTGTCGAGAAGCTCGACGGCGAGCTCAATGCCTACGTCACCGTCGCCGGCGACCAAGCGCTGGGCCAGGCGCGTGATGCGGAGGCTCGGGTCGGCCGCGGCGAAGATCTTCCCCCGTTCCACGGGGTCCCGATCGCAATCAAGGACCTCGCCGAGACGCGGGGACTCCGGACGACTTTCTCGACCAAGGCGGCGAAGGACTACGTTCCCAGGCTCGATGCGGCGAGCGTGCGCCGGATCAAGGAAGCGGGTTTCATCGTTCTCGGAAAGACGAACACTCCCGAGTTCGGGACTCTCCCGATAACCGAGTCGGAGCTCAACGGCGCGTGCCACAACCCATGGGATCTGGATCGCACGCCGGGTGGCTCGAGCGGAGGAGCCGCGGCGGCCCTCGCCGCGGGTTTGACTCCCATCGCGCACGGGAGCGACGGAGGCGGATCCATTCGCATCCCCGCGTCCTGCTGCGGGGTCTTCGGGATCAAGCCGTCGCGGGGGCGGGTCTCGTCGGCCCCTCGATTCGGTGAGGTATGGGAAGGGTTCTCGACCGAGGGACCCATCGCCCGCTCGGTCTCCGACGCGGCCGCGCTGCTAGACGTCATGTCCGGCTACGAGACCGGCGATCCGTACTGGGCGCCCCCGCCGGAGCGACCTTTCGCCGACGAAGTCGGCCGCGCCCCGGGGCCCCTGCGCGTCGCTTTCACCGGCGAGACTCCCAACGGCGCGCCGGTCGATTCGGCGGTCCTGGGGGCCCTCGAGGACGCGGGGCGGCTGCTCGAATCGCTCGGTCACGAGATCGAGGAAGCGTCGCCGGACTGGGTCGATCACGACATGGTGGCGGCCTACATCAAGGTTGTGCAAGCGAGCCCTGCCCTCGTCCCCCTACCGGAAGAGGGGATGGAGCCGATCAACCGCGCGCTCTTGCAAGCCGCAGATCAACTCTCGAGCGCGGATTACGTACGCGCTATGACGACGCTCCATTCGTTCGCACGCAAGGTCGTCGCGTTCTGGGACGATTACGACCTCCTGCTGACCCCGACCCTCGCTCTACCGCCCGTCCCGATCGGGTGGCTGTTCGAGGACGACGATCCGTGGATGCAGCTCACGCGCTCGGGCTTCTTCATCCCGTTCACGCCTCCGTTCAACATCACCGGCCAGCCCGCGGCATCGTTGCCGCTCTACTGGAGCGACGGCGGGCTTCCAATCGGGGTGCAACTCGTTGGCCGCCCGGCCGACGAAGCTACGATCATCCGGGTGGCGGCGCAGCTCGAGGCGGCACGCCCATGGGCCGACCGCCGCCCCCCGGTCTCGTAGCCGACCTTGTTGCGGATAGCCACCTGTGCGGTGGCTATCGGGCACAAAGTAGTGCCTCAAGGCGAGCGAGAATGTCGCCTGGATTCTCATTGAGGTCCTCGTACGTCTCGTAGAGCATCCGCCATCCGAGAATGCTCAGGCGGTTGTGTCGTGCCCAGTCTCGCTTGGCCCTTAAGCGCGGACCGTGCCAGCGGAGACTGTAGGCCTCAACTCCCACCATCCGTCGCGGATAAGCGAGATCGATGCGGCCGACAAGTCCATCCGCATCGTAGACGCGGTACTGAGGCACCGGGTTTGGGAGGCGTGACCGGCACAGCATGCGGTAGAAGCGCGTCTCGAAAATGGATTCTCGGGGGGCCTGATCTGGGTCTCGGTCCGCCAGAAGTCGCTTGAGGTTACCCAGCCCCCTTGTTCCTCGGGGCAGATTCCGGGTTCGACGGACGACGCGCTCGAACGTCGTTAGTCCCTTGAGGAGCGCGCTGTCCAGAGCTTCTTCGAGTCGTCCCTCCGATACCACACCGCCGAGATCGACCAGCGTCCGCTCCGGGGTCGTAACCGGCAGCGAATTACGTGTTCTGACATCCGACTTGGGGAGCTGCGTGGAGCGATGAATGATCACTCCCCGGTCAGACATTCGCATCCCCGACGCCAGCGTCAGCTCTATGTGATGACCTTTGAAACCATCCACGTCCCACAGCCGGGCGGCCGAGCGATGCGATACGACCGCATGCTCGCCCAACCACATCTGGGCCGCGACCAGGCTCCCTTCCCACGAGAGGGGAACGCCCGCTAGCAGGAAGACTCCGGGATGGATGGGGTTCAGAAGCCCCCGCTTGATGCGGCTGTCGATCATCCGGTCGGTGAGCCCTACAGCCCGGGCGAGAGCCCGGGTCACGATCCCAAACCGAGGCTTCGCGAGGTCCATCAGTCGTGAGTCCGGATCGAACATGGCCCCAGGTAAACGGATTTCGATACGGGAAGCAGTGACGCGCGTCACTGCGCAGTTGGAGACCTTGTGCTATTTGGCCACCTCCACGGGGGCCAAAGGCAACAAGGTGGGCGGACCCAGCAGGATCGAGCCTGTCGTACCCGCCATCTAGACTCACTCCATGCCCCCGTTCAAGGTCGTAAGCGACTTCGCGCCGGCCGGCGATCAACCCAAGGCGATCGCCGGGATGGCCGAGCGCGTCCTGGCGGGAGAGCGGTTCACCACTCTGCTCGGCGCCACAGGTACCGGCAAGACCGCGACCATGGCATGGGCACTCGAGCAGATTCAGAAGCCGACGCTGGTGATCGCCCCGAACAAATCGCTCGCCGCTCAGCTCTGTAATGAGTTCAAGCAGTTCTTCCCGAACAACGCCGTCGAGTACTTCGTCAGCTATTACGACTACTACCAGCCCGAGGCTTACGTCCCGTCCTCCGACACCTACATCGAGAAGGACGCGACCATCAACGACGAGATCGAGCGCCTCCGGCACGCCACCACCAGCGCCCTTCAGCACCGCGACGACGTGCTCATCGTGGCGAGCGTGTCGTGCATCTTCGGCCTCGGCTCGCCCGAGGAGTATCTCAAGCAGACGGTCGATGTCGCACGCGGGGGCACCGCAGATCGCGATTTCATCCTTCAGAAGCTGGTCGACATCCAGTACGAGCGAAACGACATCAACTTCGTGCGCGGCAAGTTCCGCGTGCGCGGCGACACGATCGAGGTGTTTCCCGCGTACGAGGAGATCGCCGTCCGCATCGAGCTCTTCGGCGACGAGGTGGATCGCATCGTCACGCTGGACCCCCTGACCGGCGAGATCAGCGGCGAGCTGGATCACGTCATGATCTATCCGGCGTCCCATTACGTTGCGAGCCGAGAACGGATGGAGCGAGCGATCATCGAGATCGAATCCGAGCTCTCGGATCGGCTGCAGATCTTTCAGCGCGATGGCAAGCTGCTCGAGGCGCAGCGGCTGCGGATGCGCACCGAATACGACCTCGAGATGATGCGCGAGGTCGGCTTCTGCAACGGGATCGAGAATTACGCTCGCCACATCGAGGCCCGGGGGCCCGGTCAGAAGCCCAACACCCTCATCAACTACTTTCCGGATGACTTCTTGGTTGTGGTCGACGAGTCTCACGTCGGGGTGCCCCAGCTCAACGCCATGTACGAGGGCGACCGATCACGCAAGGAGACGCTCGTCGAGCACGGGTTCCGGCTGCCGAGCGCGCTCGACAACAGGCCGCTTCGTTTCGATGAGTTCCTCGACTCCGTGAACCAGATCGTCTTCATGAGCGCCACGCCCCGCCCCTTCGAGCTCAAGCATTCCGGCGCTCCGATCGAGCAACTAGTCCGCCCCACCGGTCTCGTCGATCCCGAGGTCCAGGTGCGACCGACCAAGGGTCAGATCGACGACCTCATGGACGAGATCCGCACGCGCACCGACGCCGGGCAGCGAGTGCTGGTTACCACCCTGACCAAGAAGATGGCCGAAGACCTCACCGACTACCTGCTCGAGTCAGGCGTGCGCGTGCGATATCTGCACTCCGACATCAACACGGTCGAGCGCATCGAGATCCTGCGCGACCTGAGGCTCGGCGAGTTCGACGTACTCGTCGGCATCAATCTCTTGCGGGAAGGGTTGGACCTCCCCGAGGTATCGCTCGTCGCGATCCTCGACGCCGACAAGGAGGGGTATCTGCGGTCGCAGACATCGCTTATCCAGACGATCGGACGGGCGGCGCGGAACGTCGATGGGCAAGTCCTCATGTACGCGGACGAGGTCACCGAGTCGATGCGCAAGGCGATCAACGAGACCCAGCGTCGTCGCAAGATTCAGCTCGAGTTCAACGAGACCAACGGCATAGATCCTCAGACCATCCGCAAGGCGGTGAGCGACATCCTCATCGGGGGGGCCGGACACAGGCGCGGCGCTCCGGTCCCGATGAAGTCGAGGTCGCGCCGGAGCGAACCGTTCGGTGGCAGCCCGGACGACCTCCGCCGCCTCATCCTGCAGCTCGAGGAGGAGATGCATCAGGCGGCCGAGGACCTGCGGTTCGAATACGCGGCCCGGATCCGGGACGAGATCCACGACCTCAGGCGCGAGCTCCGCGAGGTCGGCTGAGGCCGCCCCGTTCCCTCCTAGGGGCGGTCGAGGGGCGACGACAAGACCCGTGCGATCGGTCCCCCGTCCTCGACCGACACCGAATCGGTGCGCTCTCCCGTGCGCGCGTCGAGCGTGACGATCTCGCCGTCGAGAGAGATGTGGAGCCGCTCGTCATCCGAGCTGAGCGCGAGGCCCATGACCTCGTCCGGCAGATTCCAGCGATCGATCAGGTCGAGCGTCGTGGCGTCGAGGACCGCGATCTGCGAGTTGCCCGCAAGGTAGAGGCGTTCCCGCCCGGCCGTCGCGAAGGTGTCGTCGTCGGGGGCGCCGAGCTCGAGTCGCTTGGTGCGGGCGACCCTGACCCTCTCCGGCCGCACCAGCGCGACGGCTCCGTTCGACCAATCGGAGACGTAAAGACTTCGGCCGTCGGGGCTGATGGCGAGCGCGCTGGCGGTCGCCCAGCCCATACCGAACGGCATCGGCAGATCGATGCAGTGCGCCCACGAGTCGTCGAGGTTAAGGAGATGAACGAACGCGTGGCTGTCATCCTTGCCGTGGCCTTCGTGCTCGATGTGCCCGGCGTCGGCCTGCTGCGTGTAGAGGGTGTACAGCTCGTCGCCGTAGGGGGAGTAGACCTGCATCCGGCCGGTGCCCTGCATCTGTCCCGGGGCCGCGTTCTTGAGCCGGCCGATGGGGGCGACCTTGCCGGTGGCGAGCTTGAGCCGCCGCACGCGGTAGCGATCGGGAGCCATCGCAGGGATGTACTCGATCATGAAGAGCTCGCGTTCGTCTGTCGAGAACGCTTCCGGCTCGAAGTTGCCGTCGAGGTCGAAGCGCTGTAAGTCTCGGCTTGAATCCGCGATCACCACTTCGGTCTGGGCTCGACCGTCGGGAAGCCACGGGGTCGCGCCGGGCGAGCGCGGAGAGGTAAGCGCAACCAGCCGCCCGCTGCCGGAGACGACGCTGGCAACGTAGTCGCCGTCGATGTCGACCCGCTCGAGCTCCTTCCCAGCGGGGTCGGCACGGGTCAGGGTCGTGACCCCCGAAGCGTGTTCGGTCGACGCCACGACCGACCAGTCGCTCGCGGCCACCGCGCCGTCGAGCGCGACCTGCTCCTCGCCCGATGACGAATCGAAGGCGGCCAGGCCTGTCGCCGTCTCCAGGAAGACGAGGTCGGCCTGCCCGGGGAGCTCCTCTCCGCCCGGCGGGGTCCCGCAGGCAGCAAGTCCCACAACCATCGAGATCAGGATCTGCGTCGCGCGTCCCATGTCGCCTCCCGGAGCAGCTCGAGCGCCTTGCGTGCGTCTACCTTCCGACTCCTGTTACACCCCCAAGGTTCGAGAGGTTCCAGGGGAGTTAGCGTCCGAGCTCTTTCTTGAGCTCGGCGAAGCAGCGCTCGATGTCGTCCTCGTTGTTGAATAAGTGCGGCGAGATGCGCAGGGCGTCGCCTCGCTGGTCGAGGACGACGTTTCTCTCGAACAGCGCGTGCAGGACCCTCTCTGCCTGCGCGCGGCCCCCGGGAACGCGCACCCGAACCAATCCGCCGCGCCTGTGGTCATCGCGCGGCGACAGGACCTCGAGGCCGAGCCCGTCGGCCCGTTCGATGATCGACCTCGTCAGCTCCTGGCTGCGTGCCCTGATGGTCTCCACGCCGACCTCGAGGATGATCGCCATCCCACCCGACGCGGTCCACGCCTGTGGGAGCGCGAACGTACCCGCCTCGAAGCGCCGGGCATCGTCGCGCAGGCTCAGTTTCGAGCGGTCGAAATCGAACGGGTTCTGGGTGCCGAACCACCCGACCACCAGAGGCTCCATTTGCTCCAGGAGGTCGCGCCGGCAGTAGAGGAACGCGATGCCCTGGCCCCCGCACAGCCACTTGAGGGCCCCGGACACGAGGAAGTCGATGCCGAGGGCGTGCACGTCGAGAGGCAGGATGCCGGTGCCGTGGAAATCGTCCGTCACCACAAAGGTGCCCCGTTCGTGAGCGGCCTCGACGATCGTGGCGAGGTCCATGATCCATGACGACTCGAACAGCACGCGGTTGGTGTTGACGATGGCGGTCTGATCGTCGATTCGCTCGACGACGTTCTCGGCTTCGACCCGGATGCCGTCGGGCGATTCGACCACGTCGAGTTTCGCCCCACGCCGCTGCTGGGCCCGCCAGACGTAGTGGTTGGTGGGGAAGTCCATGTCGGTGAGAACGACCTTCGATCGTTCGGAGAAATCGAGGCACGTCGCCAGCGACGACAGCCCGGCCGATATCGACGGAACGACCGCGATCTCGTCGGGATCAGCCCCGATCACTGCGGCGAACTGGCGCCGGCACTGATCGAGCCGGGGGAAGCCGTGCTCGAACCAGAGCTCCTCCGGGCCGAGCCGCTCCCATAGATCGAGGTGTTCCTGAGCCAGCGCCCGGCTCCGGCGGGACAGGGGGCCGAGCGACGCCGAGATGAGATAGGTGCGCTCGGCGACGATCGGGAACTCGTCGCGGTAGGAGGCGAGGTCGGCCATCGTCCCGAGGCTAACCGGGCCCCCGCCTCGCCCGAGCGTCGCTCAAAGTTACATGCGCGTCGTTTACCATTGGAGCCCCATGCCCGACTCTTTCTCCAACGCCTCCGACAGCCTCGTCATCAGAGGCGCCCGCGAGCACAATCTGAAGAACGTCAACCTCGAGCTGCCGCGCGATGCGCTGATCGTGTTCACCGGCATCTCCGGCTCGGGGAAGTCGTCGCTCGCCTTCGACACGATCTACGCCGAGGGCCAGCGACGCTACGTCGAGTCCCTGTCGGCCTACGCGCGCCAGTTCCTGGGCCAGATAGACAAGCCCGACGTCGATTTCATCGAGGGCCTGTCCCCGGCGATCTCGATCGACCAGAAGTCGGCACCCCGCAGCCCCCGGTCGACGGTCGGCACGATCACCGAGATCTACGACTACCTGCGTCTGCTGTTCGCCCGCATCGGACGACCTCATTGCCACCGCTGCGGGCGGCCGATCGCCCGACAGACGCCCGAGCAGATCGTCGACCAGATCCTCGAGCTGCCCGAGGGGACCCGCTTCCAGGTGCTCGCCCCGATGGTGCGAGGGCGCAAGGGGGAGTTCACCGCGATGCTCGAGGATCTCTCCCGCCGGGGTTTCGCCCGCGCCCGCATCGACGGCGAGGTCCAAGAACTGTCCGAGAAGATCCGGCTCGACCGTTACTTCCAGCACGACATCGACGTCATCGTCGACCGGCTGGTGATCAAGGACGGCATTGCCGGCCGGCTGACGGACTCCATCGAGACCGCGCTCAATCTTGCCGAGGGGATTGCCGCGATCGACCTGGTCGACGACAAGTCCGAGGACATCCTGTTCTCCCAGCATTTCGCGTGCACCAACTGCGGCATCAGCTTCGACGAGCTCGCGCCCAGGAACTTCTCGTTCAACTCGCCGTACGGGGCATGCGACCGTTGCGACGGGCTCGGGATCCACCTCGAGGCCGACCCCGAGTTGGTCGTGCCCAACGATCGGCTCAGCCTCGACGAGGGCGCGATCGCCCCGTGGGCCGGCAAGAATCTCGAATACTTCGATCGGTTGCTCGAGAGCGCCGCCCAGGCGTTCGGCTTCCGCACCGACGCGCCCTTCAAGAAGCTGTCCAAGAGCGCGCGGAACACCCTTCTGTACGGCTCCGACGACACCGACATTCACGTCCGTTATCGCAACCGTTACGGACGGGTGCGGTCTTACTGGACGGTCTTCGAAGGGGTCGTCCCATGGCTCGAGCGCCGACGTGAGGGGGCCGAGTCCGACTCCGCGCGGGAACGCTACGAGCAGTACTTCCGCGAGGTCCCCTGCCCCAAGTGCAAGGGCGCGCGTCTCGCCCCCGAGTCACTCGCCGTAACGCTGGGCCAAAAGAACATCCACGAGCTGTGCGAGCTTCCGATCGGAGAGGTCGACGATTTCCTTAAGAAACTCGAGCTCGGCGATCGTGGTCTCGCGATCGCCGAGCGCCTGCTCAAGGAGATCCACGCTCGCCTGGGGTTCCTGCTCGACGTTGGTCTCGACTACCTCTCCCTCGCGCGCGGGTCCGCGACCCTCGCCGGGGGCGAGGCCCAGCGCATCCGGCTTGCCACCCAGATCGGTTCCGGTCTGGTCGGGGTCCTCTATGTCCTGGACGAGCCCTCGATCGGCTTGCACCAGCGCGACAACCACCGACTGATCGACACCCTGGTCAGACTGCGGGATCTGGGCAACACGCTGATCGTCGTCGAGCACGACGAAGACACGATCCGGGCCTCCGACCACGTCGTCGACATCGGCCCCGGAGCGGGCGAACGAGGCGGGGACATCGTCCATTCCGGCCCCCTCGCCAAGCTCCTCGAGCATCGGGCGTCGCTCACCGGCGACTATCTCGCCCGCCGGAAGACGATCCCGATCCCCGCGATAAGGCGTCCCACGATCAACGGGAATCTCCTCGTCCGAGGAGCTCGTCAGCACAATCTCAAGAACATCGACGTCGCTTTCCCGCTCGGATGTTTTATCTCGATCACCGGGGTGTCCGGCTCCGGCAAGTCCACGCTCGTCAACGACGTTCTCTATCGGGCCGTGCATCTCGCCATTAACCGCAACGCACGCCTGGTCCCCGGAAAGCACCGCTCGGTGGAGGGGCTCGACCTCGTCGACAAGGTCATCGATATCGATCAGAGTCCGATCGGGCGCACCCCACGCTCCAACGCGGCGACGTACACGGGCGTGTTCGACCACATCCGCAAGCTCTTCAGCAAGACCCCGGACGCCAAGCGGCGCGGCTATCTGCCGGGGCGGTTCTCGTTCAACGTCCGCGGCGGACGATGCGAGGCGTGCTCGGGCGACGGAACGATCAAGATCGAGATGCACTTCCTGCCGGACATCTACGTGCCGTGCGAGGTGTGCAAGGGGAAGCGCTATAACCGCGAAACGCTCGAGGTCCGGTACAAGGGAAAGAACGTCTGCGAGGTTCTCGACATGAGCGTCGAGGAGGCGTGCGATTTCTTCGCGGCGATCCCGCCGATCGCCCGCCATCTCACGACTCTACGCGATGTCGGGCTGGGCTACATCAAGCTCGGGCAGCCGGCCCCGACTCTGTCCGGCGGCGAGGCCCAGCGCGTCAAGCTCGCGTCCGAACTGTCGAAGCGCTCGACCGGACGGACCCTCTACATCCTCGACGAGCCGACGACCGGTCTGCACTTCGACGACATAAAGAAGCTGCTCGACGTCCTCCATCGGCTGGTAGACGGAGGCAACACGGTGGTCGTGATCGAGCACAACCTCGATGTAGTGAAGACCGCGGATCACATCATCGATCTCGGCCCCGAGGGCGGCAACGCGGGCGGAGAGGTGGTCGCAGAGGGTACGCCCGAGGAGATCGCGTCCACGATCGGGTCCTACACCGGCGAGTTCCTGAAGAACGTGCTGAAGACTAAAGACCAGCCGAGGCAGCGCCCCAAGAAGAAAGTCGCGGCCAAACGCTCACGACGGGAGATGTCCGCGACCCGTCGCCGGGCCGTCGGCTGACCTCAGACCCGGTTCCTCGACCGAGTCCGGCCCGGCGAAGAACTGCGGCTCGGCCCCCTCGACGACACCCTGTAATTGATCGATCAGTCGATCTCGTTGGATCGCGATCCCGTGGCGACCGAGAACCTTCTCGTAGTCCGGGAAGCGGGTGACGAGATCGATGGCGACGGTCTCGAACGCGTGGCGGGCGATCCGCTCGCGCGAGCCGTAGTCCATGAGGTTGAAGACGAAGAGGTGCTCGTCGTCTCGCCGGGGCTCGACGAGGATGATGTCGACGTCGGGATGAGCGTGTGCGATCAGCTCGAGTTCCTTTTCGACCTGCGCCTGGGCCATGATCCGGAAAGTCTGGGCGGCAATATGCGGGAATCCCTTCTGGGAGATGTAGCGAGAGGGGAGCCCGGTCGCGGTGGGCAGGAGGTGCCGGACGTCGTGGATGTACGGCACCAAGGGGTTGATGCAGATCACGAGCTTGGCCCCGTGTGCGATGGCGACGTCGATATTGGTGGTCGATCGCAGCCCTCCGTCGAGATAGACGCGTTCGCCGATCCTGCGAGGTGAGTACAGGAGCGGGATCGCGGTCGACGCGGCGGCGGCTTCGGAGATGATCGCCGGCGGAGCCTCGGCCTCACCGAAGACCACGCGCTCGGCGGTATCGAGATCCGTGGCGGTGACGTACAGGGGGCGAGGGGTGTCCTCGAAGTAATTCGACCGAGTCTGCGACGACAGGATCCGACGTAAGTAGCGCTCGGTCCCGTCGGTCGTATAAAGAGCGGGTGGCAGTCCCTCGGCGAGCGCGCCCAGCCCGTCGATGAGCCTCGTTGAGAACGGGTGGCCCGCGTAGCGACGCAATGCGCCGAGAACGCCGAACGGCCACCGAAGCAACGACCGCGCGATGCCCGCGCGGTCGGGCTGCATGATTTCCTCGGGGCCGATACCGGGAATCGATGCGCCCGGATGCCCGAGATTGGCGAGGACCATGTCTTCCGGGGTGATGCCGTTGGCGAGACAGGCGGCGACGACGGATCCTCCCGAAGTGCCGACATAAAGGTCGAAGTCGTTCACGGTCGCGTGCGCGCTCATCGCGTTCATAGCGGTGAGCACGCCGAGGTGGTAGGCGGCCCCGGTGATGCCCCCACCCCCCAGCACGAGGGCAACGCGCCCCTCGACCGGCCCTCGGGACACAACGCGATCCCGTTCGCGGATTCGGCCGCGAGAGAGGTGGATCACGGAGCCCATGGGCTCACACCCTACAAGTCGCGCCGCCCGAACATTCAAGGTTGCGCGCCTCGCGCCTTCTCAGGTCGTCAAACGCGCAACCTTGGGGGGGGAGGGATAGGATTTCCAATCCGGGCGGTTAGCTCAGCGGGAGAGCGCTCGCTTCACACGCGAGAGGTCACTGGTTCGATCCCAGTACCGCCCACAACTGAAATCCCTAACTGAGGCACCGTCGCCCGCGACATGCTTGTCTTGAGCGTCGCACTGCTCTCCGCAGAGCCATCGGCGCCGTCACGTATCAGTCGCAGTAGATGTAGCCGGGGGAGTAGGCGATCGTGCCCGTGTCGGGATCGATCTCCGCCGATGGCGGAACGACGTGGCAGCCGGCACCGGAGTCGCTCGCCGACGCCGGCGCAGGGGCCACGATCCCATGCAGGAACAGCATGCAGGCGGCCACGACGAGTAGCCTTGCACGTCTCATGTTCAGCCCTCCTGTTCGCTAGCTTGATCGAGGGCCGATTCTGTATGACGAATCGTGATACGGTGCCCGCATGGCTAGAGCTATCTCGGTGCGACTGGATGATGACGCTCTTAGGGCGCTGGCGCGACTGGAGGCCACGGGGTTGAGCCGATCGCAGGCTATTCGCCAGGCCTTAGTCGATGCTGCGGAACGTTTGCGGCGGCGGGAGTCGCTGGCGGCGGAGGCAAGGGCGCTCGAAGCCGACGACGCGGATCGACAGGAGATGCTCGAGGTCGCCGCCATGATGGAGAGCCTGCGTGCGCCGGGGTGATGTCTACGAGTTCCGGCCCCCGAGAGGTCGCGGTCACGAGCAACGGGGCAAGAGATACGGCGTCGTGGTTCAGGCCGACGTCTTGCTTCCGCGCTCGGTTGTGATCGTCGCCCCTACCTCGCGCAGTGCCCGGACGGCGTCATTTCGGCCAGAGATCGCGCTCGGTGAGCAGCCGACGAGGGTTCTCGTCGAGCAGCTGGGGGCCGTGGACGCGACCAGACTGGGAGATCTCGTGGGTCATGTCAGCCCCGAGGAGATGTGGGGTATCGACGAGGCGTTGCTGACGGTTCTTGGTCTGCTCTGATTGGGTCCCGCCGAATCTCATCTAAGCGAAATCGTGAGGCTGTCGACCAGATCGCGGTTCGCGCAGTGTTCTGCTAAGACCACCAACACGGGCCCGCCCGAAGCCTGAGAGGATCGACCCATGCGAGGGGTATTGCTCGCGCTCGCACTCGTCGCCTACAACAACTTCCGCCCGGAGTTGGGCGGGCTGGCCTACGTCGCGGCGAATCTTTCTGTTGTCGCCGTGCTGGTCGCGATCGCGCTGGGGCCTCTCGGGCTGACCCTCGAAGACATCGGGTTCACCGGCAACCGGTTCCGGGGTGTGGTCCTGACTTCGGCGGCCGCGCTGATCCTCGTAGCTCCGCTGTTCTTGGCCGCAGCCTTCGATTCCACGGCTCGATTTGTCGCAGACGAGCGCGCCGCCGGGCTCGGAACGTCGAACATCGTCTGGCAGGCCCTCGTCCGCATCCCGCTGGGCACCGCGTTGGCCGAGGAGGTCGCGTTCAGGGGTGTGCTCTTCGCGTCTTTGGGGGACCGGAGGACTTGGGTCGCCGCGCTCGTTGCCGGCGTTGCCTTCGGGCTGTGGCACATCGCGCCCACCATCGATCTCGTGGAGATCAACTTCCCGGGGGCAAGCGCGAGGCAGACCGGCGTGTTCGTAGTCGGCGCCGTGGTCGCGGCCACCGCGGCCGGCTTGGGCTTCGTGTGGCTGCGGTTACGAACCGGCGGCATCGCCGCTCCGTTCGCATTCCATGCGATCGTCAATTCGATGGCGCTCGTGGCCGCCGTCGTAGCCCACCGCCGGCTCGGGTGAAACCAGAAATTGCCGGGAGGACCCTCCGGTTGGATGCCTAAGTGATCTAGAGGAAGTCTCTGCGGGATCGAATGGAGGGGTGGCTCATGCGGAGGATCGTCTCGGTCGCGGCCGCGATCGTCTTGGGCGCCGGTCTCGCGGTGCCGGCTACCGGAGCCCCAGAGACGCGTGACGTCAAGTCCGACACCATCAAACGGCTCGCTCAGGTGCCGATCAAGGGTGCCCAGGGCAAGGCCAACGGCTCTGACCTGGCCTTTCAGGGCGATCTCCTCGTGGCGGGAACCTATGACGGTCTCGGGCTGTTTCGGATCCTGCGGGGCAAGCCGTATCTGAACCAGCTCTCGTTTTTCGACTGCCCCGGCTCGCAAGGGGACGTGTCGGTGTACGGCGACTACGTCTTCTATTCGATCGACTCGACGGGCTCGAACCAGGGCACGGGAGGACAATGCAACAACACCGACGACTCGGCCCTGAAGGAAGGCATCCGCATCATCGACATCTCGAACGTGCGCGAGCCGCGCCAGGTCAAGTTCGTCGAGACGGAATGCGGCTCGCACACCCACACCATGCTTCCCAGGGGCAACAACGTTTACATCTACGTGTTGTCCTATCCCATCGTGCAGGAACCGGCGTGCAACGTCGCAAGCCATCGGAAGATCTCGGTCATCAAGGTGCCGGTGAACAACCCGGCCAAGGCCAAGATCGTGTCCACCCCGGGAGTGGCGACGACCATCGGGTGTCACGACGTCACCGTCTTCCCGTCGAAAGACCTCGCCGCCGCTGCGTGCATCAGCGAGGGACAGATGTGGGACATCAGCGATCCGGCGAACCCCGAGATCATTGCGCGCATCTACAACCCCTCGATCAACATCTGGCACTCGGGTGCGATCACGTGGGACGGAAAATACGCCGTCTTCGGTGACGAGTTCCTCGGTTCCATCACGGGCACGTGCACGGGTCCTCAACAGAACTCGATCGGTGCGATGTGGTTCTACGACATCTCCGATCCGACCACACCCTTGCTCGCCGGCTACTACGGGGTCCCGCGAGCCCATCCGGTGCCGAGCGGTCCCGATGAGGCTGCATACCTCAAGTGCACGACGCACAACTACAACCTCCTGCCGATGCGGGATGGCAACAGGTATCTCGCGACCGTGGGGCTGCGCTCCTCGGGCATGACCGTCGTCGATTTCACCGATCCCACCAGCCCACAGGAGATCGCATACTTCCAGGACGGACAGACGTTGCCGGACACATGGTCGGCGTACTGGTACAACGGTCGCGTCTACACGAACGACAATGCCTCTTTGCTCGGGATCGGCGTGTTCGAGGTGAAGGGGACGGGCGCGGATCAGGTTCGGTACTTCGAAAAGCGCATGAACCCCCAGACTCAGATCAAGGACCTGCGATAGCCGCGGCGGGGGATATCAGGGACCGATAAGCAACGAACCGCCGACCTCGTGCGTGCCGGGATCGAGCTTGATGGTGACGACATCGCGTTCGGTTTCGCCCGGGGCGATCCCACCGATGTTGACGGGGATCGAGAGGTCATCGAGGCGCAGCTGAACGGTCCCCAGCCAGTGATCCTCGGTGTTGTTGGTGATCGGAACCACCATCGCGAGCCTGCCTTCCTCGGCGAGCCTTGCCCCGAGGTTGATGGCCAGACCCCCGCACAGACCCTTTTCCTCGCCGCGCCGGAGCCGAGTGGAGGTCGTTACGAGCGGCTCGCCGCGCTCCGGGATGATCACCGAGAACGGGGTCTCGGCGTTCTCACGGCAGGTGAGGATGTGGGTCAGGCCGCGGAGCGACGACGTCGCCACGGGGATCAGGAACGCCCCGAGCATCGCGAAAAGGGCGATGCGGGATCTCAGTATCGATGGCATCGGGACAAGTCTCGCCTTAGGGGCGGTTTCCGTAAAGCACCTTTGAGTACGGAGCCCATCTTTCGTAATATCCGGCGCAGTATGGATAGACCACGAGGGCTGAGCTACGCACGTGCACGCCTGTTCGTGCTTCTCGCGGGGCTGGGCATCCTCGTGCTGCTGGCGGCCCTCCTCTACGTCCGCAGGGTCGATACGGTCGAGGTCGCCGCAACCCTGCTCTTCATCCCGGTCTTTGTCGCGTTCGTCTTCGGCGGGGTCCTGGGAGGGGTGGTGGCGGGTGCTCTGTCGGGTCTCGGCTACGTCGCCCTGCGCTACCCGGCCATCGAGGTGCTGGGGTTCGGGTCTCTGTTCGGGGTGATCGCCTCTCGCTTCGTGGCGTTCGTTGCGTTTGGCGGCATAGGCGGCTGGGCGAACCGCCAACTGGAGAGCTCTCTGACCAAGCTCGAGCTGTACGACCAGATCGACGACGCCACGGGTCTCTACAACGCCCGCTTCTTCGTTCAAGACACCGACCTCGAGGTGTCGCGCTCGCAGCGATACCAGACCCTCTTCTCGATCACCGCCGTGGACTTCCCGGCCGAGGCCCTCGACCGGCTCGGCGGCCGGCAGAGGAAGGCTACGCTTCGGGAGCTCGGACGCCTGCTGCGTGAGAGCGTGCGAACCGTCGACCGCGCGATCCACGCGCGGACGGGAGATCGGCATCGCATCGCGGTCGTGCTTCCCGAGACCGGAACCGAGGGGGCGCGCATTTTCTCCGAACGGCTCGCCGACCGCCTGCACGAATTCCTCGAGGGCAGAGGGGCAAGGCTCGACCGCGCCGCCGTCGGTCAGATCGCATTCACCTACCCGGACGAAGAGGATCGCTTGACGACGATGCGCGAAGAGTTCGCCGCAATCGAACGCGCCGAACATCCCGAAGCCACGCAGTCCCCCTCTTAATTTAACCGCGAGTAGTGGACCACTTGGTGGGGTTGAGTCGTCGTTTCGTCAGTGATGCCATAGTCGGCGGGAGAAAAGTTGGGCGACGATTTTGGCCGCCATCCTCATGGACGGGGATAGGCCGCAGGGAATGAGGCAGCTTCTACGGCACGCGTAGACTCTACGAATGTGGCCGTGGCCGTGGGGGTCGAGAAAGTACGGTCTCAACAAATTGCTTCGAGAAGTCGATGCTGATGAAGTCGAGGCAGCCAAGAGCGAGTCCGAAAAACATCCCTCGGGACAACACGCATCAGGCGAACCTACGTCCCTTGTGTACAAGAAACTCACGTACACCGAGCAGAACTATCTATGGGTGCTGCTCTATAGGCATATGAGGCGCGGGCAGATCAGCCCGGATCACCTTCGGCGAATGCGCGATGTCGACCTCGAGTACATCGCGGGCTCTATCCATCTCGATCTCGATAAGGATGTAGAGGCAAAACTCCAAGGCAACATCGCACGAGCCACTCGCGAGTTGAGCCGCCGGTACGCCGTTCGCACAGGGATGGCGGTTACCGCCTTCGCAGTTTTCTTGGCACTTCTCACGCGATAAGCCCGTCGCGTCGATGAAAACGCGTGCGTATCTGCCGAACGGGGAG
>JBOGXF010000132.1:0-13588 GCA_050694275.1 Actinomycetota bacterium
CATAGGCGCCCACCAGAGTGAAGAGCGCGGCCCCGAGCGACACGAGGATGTGAGTCCTGAACCCCGCGGGCTGATCGGTGAACTCCCGCTCGAAGCCGACGGCGCCGCCGAGGGCGCCGGCGACCAGCACCCGCACGATCACGTCCAGCGTGCTGAGAGTGGGAAGCGCCTCCGGCATGCGCCCGAGCTTACGCTCGATGCGCTACGGAATCACGTCGACGTGGCCGCGCATCCCGTAGTCGTAATGATCCGGCAGATGGCAGCCGAGCAGCACGCGTCCGGGCCGATCGAACCCGTACGTGGTCGATCTCTGTTCGCCGGCCGGGATCGAGATCTCGCCGGGTTTGGCGCCGTGGTGGGCTTCGGTCCCAGTCTCGTGCACGGCTTGCGCCACCTCGTCGCCGACGATGAGCTCGTGTGCGATCGGATCGTCGTTGCGCACGACGAAGGTCACCGTCGTACCGGCGGCAACCTCGAACGCGGCCGGCTCAAAGCGCGAGTGGTTGATCGTGATGGCGATCGTCTCGTGCCCGGCCTGCGCCGGGGAGCACGCGCCGAGCGCAACCGCGGCACACGTCGACGCGGCAAGTCTCGTCAATCTTGGTTTCACAGCCGCCTCGACACCGTCCGAGTCACGAGCGCCACCGTGCCCAGCGCGACCGCGATCGCCGCGACCCACGTCCAGAGCGGGGAGGCCGAATCCGGCGGGATGGGGTCGAGGGGGCCGGGCAGCGCGAGCGGGACACCGGGCACCACGAGCCCCGCCTGCAGAAGCGACGGCGATGCGAGCCCGGTCGCCTCGATGGCGAGGTCGTGCTGAAGCTGACCCGCGGTCGCGGCGATCCTCAGATGGCTGAACCACATGTCGTCGCGCGGCAGCCACTTCATGCCGCGATCCGAACGAAGATCCACGAGCAGGTCTTGCGACGCGGGCTCGCTGCGCTCGAGGAACAGCCCGCGCCCGGGAACCGCCTGAGGCATCAGGGTGGGCTCTCTCTCGGTGAGCAGGAAGACGTCGGCCTCGATGACCTCGGCCACATCCTTGCCGAGCCCGAGGATGCGAAGCGGGACCCATGGGTTCGGCGTCGGAATCGTCAGATGTATGGGCACGCCGTCTCCGGCCTGAAAGCCACGTGCGGTCGCGGCATCGATGTCGAAGCGGGCGGCCATGAAGATCGGGCTGCGCGCGGCGTAGAAGTCGAGGACCTCGGGGGCGTCGGGAGTGAGGTTGAACTCGTTCTCCTCGGCCCACCGGCCGACCGCGTCGCCGCCCCCCTTGAGGATGGTGATGTCGAGCCCGGAGATGCGCTTCTCGAGTAGCACCTGAGCTTCGTCGCGCAGCGAGGCCGCCTCCGCGCTCACGGCTACGGCCTTGAAAGCCGGCGCGATCTCTTGCTGGAGGCGCTGGAGAGTCCAGTCGCCGCCCTTTCTGACGCTGGACGGCACTCCCGGGAGCGGCACGATCGAGCCCACGCTCCCGGAGTCGCCGGCGAACTGGAACGATGTGACGTAGTGCTCGACTCCGTCTCGGTAGGCCGCGAGCGTCGACGTGCGCAGCAGGTTGACCGCTCCATTGGCTCCAACCAGCCCGCCGCAGGCCCACGCAGGGCCGGTGGCCACGAGCACCATGAGACCGGCGGAGACCGCCACCGACATGATCCGACGCATGACGCACCTCGCTTTCAGATCCGAGCTTTGCCCCGTTAGATGGCCGGCGGCGGTCGGAATGTTCCCGCGCTGTACGATTCGGTCGAAGTGGACGTTTATCAGTGCCCCGATTGCGAGCTGCGCTTCCGCTTCGCGTCGGAGCTCGAAGAGCACATCAAGCTCGAGCATCCGGAGTTTCGGGTGGAGTCGAAGTCGCTCGAAGACGTGTTGCTGTCCGCGTCGCGCCGCCACCGGCACAAGCGATCAAAGCCCGAGTCGAGCCACTAACGGTCGAGCTCGATCGACTCGATCCGGTGGGGGCCGAGGGCCAGACGCCGGCCCCCAACGCGCGCATCGATCGACCGATCCCACGGGTTCCACACGCGCGCGACCACGTGATCGTCCTTCCTGCGAACGGAAGAGAGCGCCGGGACGTCGAGATCGAGCAGGGTCCCGCGCGCGCCGGCCTCTGAAGACCCGTCGCAGGAAACGATCATCGGGGGCAACGCGTAGCGCTCCCACATCTTCAGCAACCCCTCTCCGGGATCGACCGCGAGAACTCCGAACGCGATCCGGTTCTTGCCGATCATCTGGGCGCCGGGCGTCGCGACGTCCGGGCCGGCGATGTTCTTGCGCGTCTCGAGCGGCTCAGGGCGACTGATGGTTCCGACGCAGCGGAGCAGCGTGAACGCGAGCCTCTCCTCGTCGATCAGCTCGTACTCGAAGACGCCCTCGGAGAGAAAGCCGACGCCTCCTGCCATCACCACGCCGCGCGCCGGCCAGAACGGCGACGGCGGCTCGCTCCGCCCCCCTTCGCCGAGAGGGGGACGCGCGACCAGCTCGAACGGCGCCATCGCCAGCGTCGAGGCCGCGGGCTCCGGCAGGCGGAGCACCGCGCGCAGCCGATGGTCGGGGGCGCGGTTGTCGACGTCCATCTCGACGCGCGCGAATACTTCTCCATCGACCGCGGCCACGCTCAGCGTCGCCTGGACGTCTTCGAACAGGACGCGCGCGATCTCGCCGTCGCACTCGATCGACCGCGGCGGCTTCGGCCCGCCTCCGTGAGAGAACGTGTACAGGTCGCCGACGTCGGCCTGGTCATCGAACGTCACCGTCAGCTCCACCCCGTCAATCTCGAACGCGACGCCGTCGCCGGTTGCATGCAAGGCGACGGGGGCCGGTTCGGGCGGTCGCTCGTCGAGCAGGGCCCAACCGAGGCCGGGGATCCCGTCGCGCTCGAAGTGCGACGGATTGAACGCGAGCAGGCGGTTGCCGTTCTCGCTCGCCCCCAGCGCGCCGAGGGCGCGGTGGGCGATCGCCCGCGCAAGATCGGTCGCTCTGCGGGTCCGCTCGTCCACCGCTCGAGCGACGTCGTCGGTAGTGCAACCGCACACGGAGTCGTGCGCGCCGTTGAGATGAAGCAGATGCCACGCCCGATCGAGCTCTGCCGCGGGCCACTCGGCCCCCGGCACGAGTGCCGCGAGCGGCTCGGCGTAGCGTTCCAGCAGATGCTCCGCACGCGCGCGCTCGGCCTTCTGGGGGGCGCGCCCGGAATAGGTGTTGGGCAAGAGATCGGCGCGCGCCGCAGACCGAAGCTCGCCGGTCCACGAAAGCCTCGGCGGAGGAAGCGATTCCATGTGTGCCTCCAACGATGTGAACGCGATGTCGAATCCGATCGAGCCGGCGTGCTCGATCAGCTCGGGCAATGAGGCGTTGGGGCGCTCGTGATCGGCCCCCGCCATGAGCAGCAGCGGTTCGTCCGGCCGCAGGAAGGGATCGCTGCGTTCGAGCTCTCGCCCGAGGCGCTCGAGAAATGCGTCCGGCTCCGGCGGCAGCTTGCCGCCCTGTCCGTAGCCGAATGGCAGATAGAGGGCGGCGACGGTCGACCCGTCCGGTGCCGACCACGTGAAGGTCGTCTCGTCGATCTCTGCCGGCACCCCACGCCAGACCACCACCCGGTCGAGACCGGCGGCCGTGAGGAGCTGCGGCATCTGACCGACGTGACCGAACTGGTCGGGGAGGTAGGCGACCGTTGGCGATCCTCCGAGCGCCTCCGCGCGCGCCATCCCGTCCTCCAGATTGCGCAAGATCGACTCGCCCGACACGAGGAACTCGTCGACGAGAGCGACCCACGGCCCGCACGAGAGCCGCCCCGATGCGATGTAGGCGGCGAGCTCCTTCTCGCGCTCGGGCCGAACGGATAGGTAATCGTCGACCATCGCCGTCTGGCCGTCGAGATGGAAATGAAACAAGTGATCGCCGCGTCTTAGCAGCTCGAGCAATGAGTCCATCGCCTCGACCAGTCGGTCGCGAAATTCCTCGAAGGTGAGGTACCACTCCCGGTCCCAGTGGGTATGGGGCACCACCCGTATCGCTCTGCGTGCGGTCATCATCGAGAGTGGCTACGGTATCCGCGGTCAAATGCCGAAGAGCACCTTGCCCGAAACGGAGGAACGCGCATGCGAGGGATGATCCCCGAGGACGTTTACGAGCTCACCTGGGTGGCGGACCCGAGGGTGTCTCCCGATGGAACGACTGTCGCCTACATGGTCGCCGGCGTCGACAAGGACGAGAACTCCTACAAGAGCGACATCTGGCTCGTTGACACGGAGGGGTCCGCGGAGCCTCGCCAGATCACGTTTGGGCCCAAGCGAAACGCCGATCCTCGGTGGTCTCCCGATGGGAGCAGTCTGGCATTCGTATCGAATCGCGACTCCGACTCGGCCCAGCTCTACGTCATCTCGCTGGCTGGCGGCGAGGCGCGACGTCTCACCGACCTCAAGGAAGACGTGAGCGAAGTCGTGTGGTCGCCCGATGGATCGCGGCTCGCTTTCGTTGCGCGCGTGCGACACGACGCTTACGAGGAGGAGGACGAGAAGAAACGCCCACCCCGCCGCGTCAAGCGGTTGCAGTACAAGCTCGACAACGTCGGATGGATCTTCGACCGGCGCGGTCACGTCTTCGCGGTGGCCGCCGACGGAAGCTCGGAACCGAAGCAGATCACCGATGGTGACTTCGAGGACTCCGGCCCCGCGTGGTCACCCGACGGGGCGACCATCGCGTTTGCGTCGGGACGGGCCGAGGACTGGGACATCGAATGGACGAGCGACATCCACGTCCTCGGGGCCGATGGCGGCACCCCCGAGTTGCTCACCGCCGGCGACGCAACCTGCCTGTTGCCATCGTGGTCCCCCGACGGCACCCGCATCGCGTACGCGTACACACCCGGCGTGCTCGACTACCCGCGCCATGCTCAGATCGCAACGATCGATGTGCGCTCTCGCGAGCAGACGATCCTCACCCAGTCGCTCGACCGCAACTGCATGCCGTACCCGCCGATCAGAGAGCCCGTCTGGGACGGCGACGATCTCGTCTTCGGCGTCGAGGACTCGGGCAACACGCACCTCTACTGCGTGCCGGCCGACGGCTCGGGCAAGCCCGAGGCGATGGTGGAAGGCGAGTTGGGGGTAACGGGCTATGACGTTGTGAGTGACACCGTCGTGTACTCGGCGTCCACTTACGCCATGCTTCCCGAGCTGTTCGTCGGGGACAAGCGGCTGACCAAGGCGACCGCCGGCTTCGCCGACGACCGTCGTCTGGTCGAGGCCGAACGCTTCACCGCCACTTCGCCCCATGGGTCCGAAATCGACGCATGGATAATGCGTCCCGCCGACTTCGAACCGGGCACGCGTTATCCGGTGCTGTTGAACATCCACGGCGGACCGTTCACGCAATACGGGACGAAGTTCTTCGACGAGTTCCAGGTCTACGCGGGCGCAGGCTATGCCGTTTTGTTCTGTAACCCGCGCGGCTCCTCGGGGTACAGCGAGGAATGGGGCCGGGCGATCCGGGGGCCCGCGTCGGGGGGGCCGGGGATGGGGACAGTCGACTTCGACGACGTCATGGCCGTCGTCGACCAGGCCCTCGACCGCTTCGACTTCTGCGATTCCGAGCGGCTGGGGGTCATGGGCGGCTCGTACGGTGGCTTTCTCACGTCGTGGATCGTCGGGCACGACCACCGCTTCAAGGCGGCATGCTCCGAGCGCGCGGTCAACGACTGGTACTCGTTCTACGGATCGAGCGACGCGGGGTGGGCCTTCAAAGGTTACGTGGGAGCGTTTCTGCACGAGGATCCGGAGTCATATCTGAAGATGTCACCGGCGACGTACGCGCAGGACATCGAGACGCCCCTCTTGATCATCCATTCCGAGAACGACTTGCGATGTGACGTCGAGCAGGCCGAGCGCTTGTTCGTCGCCCTCCGTCTGCTGAAGAAAGACGTCGAGCTGGTGCGCTTCACGTCCGAATCCCACGAGCTGACGCGTTCCGGCAATCCCATCCACCGAGTGGCTCGCTTCCAGATCCTGATCGACTTCTTCGACCGTTACCTGAAGGACGGCTCCCAGCAGACATCATGACAACAGCAGACCTGCTCCTTGATGCTTTCGGCAGGATTCGACGAGTCGTTCACGGCGCGGTGGAGGGCTTGACTCCCGATCAGTTGTCGATGCGCCTAAACGGCGAGGCCAACTCGATTGCGTGGCTGGTGTGGCATCTCACCCGTATCCAGGACGATCACGTCGCAGACGTAGCGGGCACCCACCAGGTCTGGACATCTGGTGGATGGGCGGATCGATTCGGCTTGCCGTTCGACTCGTCCGACACCGGCTATGGGCACTCGTCCGATGAGGTCGCGGCCGCCCGGGTGGAGTCGGGAGAGCTGCTGACCGGATATCACGACGCGGTCTACGAGCAGACCGTCGGGTATGTGGAACGGCTCACAGATGCCGACCTCGAGCGCATCGTCGATAAGTCGTGGGATCCACCGGTATCACTCGGAGTGCGGCTCGTCAGCGTGATAACCGACGACCTCCAGCACGGGGGCCAGGCGGCATTCGTACGCGGGCTCGTCGAGCGAAGCTAGTTATGGCATCGACGGCCACGTCAGCGTCTGACAGCACCCTGACCGGCCACTACCACTCGCTGCGTTCAAGCGTTTGGCGACCGGCTTCGGTCAACCACGAATCGGGCTGTGGATCGATGTCGGCGAGGGTCTCATCCATGGCCTGAGTGACGGCCTCAGGATCGCGGCGGAGGAGATACTCGAACAAAGCCTCCTGATACAGCTGACTGCGAGACTTGCCGGTCTTCTGAGCCATCTCCTCAGCTCTGCTGAAGAGCTCATCGGGAATCGAAACTGCTGTTTTCATACCCGGAGTATGACCGAGCTCGACCGCGATCTAACAGGCAGTTGCGATCCGCAATGCTTCGCAGACATCCCGCATTCGGTCGGGCATCAGCCGGGTGATGCGATCCGTGCAAAGCGCCACTCGGACAATCGTCACGTTATCGAGGGTTAGAGCACAGTCCGCGGGCATTCCGTCAGACTCGTCAAGTGGCACCTCTGTGGGAATCCCTCGAATGGTTCGGGTGGCCGGGACCGCAAGCACCTGGTTGAGCACGGGGATCGCCTCATCCCGGGTCAGGATCAGAAAAGGCCGTCTGTCTGCTCGCGGATCCTGATACCACCAGACTTCGCCCCTCGCTACCACGGCTCATGTCCCTCGGCGCGCTCCTCAGCATCCAACCGATGGAGTGCATCGACGGTGGCATGGTCGGTTACCCGTTCCAGATCCCCCCATTCGTCAGGGGTGGCAGGCGGCTTTCGTTTGTAGCCCTCGACGATCTCCTGCCCGACCACCGATTCCTGATCCTTTCTCAGGAACTCTTCCAAGACAGCACGGATCAGGGCGGACCTAGATATCCCTCGACGGGCGGCCTGCCGATCCAGCAGGTGGAGGAGTCGATCTGTCAACTGAACCATGGTCTGAGTGCGAGCCATAGGCCTATGATAGCACTATGGTCCCCCTGGTGGGCGGGCAGCGTAGTGGAGCTGATTGACCGGTGCGCGAACCGCGATCTGCTCCCTGGACGCCTCCCACTGCCGATCTGCGATCGACGCTCGGGGTGACGCATACCCTGTACACAACGGCCACGGCCTGCCGACGCCGCCTCGTTTCAACGGCCGAGCACCACATCGATCCCACTCAAGACGAGGTGATGGGTCCCCTCCAGTCAAAACGACTCGGCGATCATCGCCGCCGCGCGCGCTGCGCCGTCCGACTCGACCGACCGGTACGCGACGTTCTGCCCGACCTCTTGGGCGATCGACTCGGCGATCACTTCCGGCGGCGACGAGCCGTAGTCCATGCGCCGGCCTGCGCCGTAGCGCGTGAGCCGGTGCGGCACATGGAAGTTCTGCTCGAAATGGTTGCGCAGCGGGAAGTACAGGAACGGCCGCCGGTTCGCGGTGAGCTCCATGCACGTCGTGAGCCCGCCTTGCACCACCGCGACATCGCACGCCGCCAGATGGCGGTACAACTCGGGCACGTAGCCGTGCACCTCGAGTCCGCCAGCGCTCAGCAACGATCCGGGGTCGATGCGTGGTCCGGCCATGACGATCATCCGGAGCTCGGGGACGAGTCGCTTCGCCTCGGGGAACGACGCGATGACGCGGCGTAGCAACGGCTCGCCCACGCCCGAACCTCCGACTGTTACGAGGCACACCTTCTCATCGGCCGCGTAGCCGAGCCGCGCGCGCAACGCTTTGACGTCGGCGGTCTCGGTCGGGTCGAAGCCCGTGATGTAGCCCGAGAAGTCGTAATGCTGTTCGGTCCAGCTCCGGATCGCCGGCAGGTCCGGCCCGAACGGCTCCGGGACGACATCGTCGGGGCTTCCGACGAAGATAGAGCGATCGCGCAACCGCGGGAACCTCTCGATGTGCTCGATCATCTCGGCGTTGTAGTCCGCAGCGAGCCAAGCTTCGTAGTCGCCGCCGTCGGGCATCGGCAACCACCCGACGAAGTCGGTCATCCATACGAATGGCGCGCGCTTCAGCTCGGGATTCTCGTGCAGGTAATGATCCAGCTCCCACGCCTCGTCCCCGATCACGACGTCGAAGCTCTCATGTTCCATGAGGTCGTGGAACGCCATGAAGTTCGCCATCAGGATCTCGTCCATGCGCCGCCAGGCTTGGAACACGTGCAGATCGTGTTCGCCGCACTCGGAATCGATGTGGCCGACCTCACTCGAGAGCATCTGCGATGCAGGATGTATCCGCTCGCCCCGCGCCTCCAACGTGCACGTCACGGGATACTGGGCGAGCCACTCGATCTCCAGATCCGGGCGGAGCTTGCGCAGCTCGTCTGCGATCGCGACGTCACGCAGCGCGTGGCCGAGCCCGATCGGCGAGGAGATGAACAACGCTCGCTTCCGCCGCTTGTTCCAGCGGGTGTACGTCGCTGGAAGCGGCCGAAGCTTGAAGAAGTCTCGCAGCACCAGATTGAAACGAACCGGATCGCGTGTGTGGGGACTGTGACCGGCGCCCTCGAGCAACGCCAGCTCGCCGTTCATGGCTTCGGCGCTCGCGATCCCGCGGGAGGCACCGGTGATCAGGTCCTCCGATCCCTGGATCACGAGCACGGGGCAGTTCACCTTGGCGCACAGCGCGCGGACCGAGCCCTCATCCATGCCGATCATCCCGCCTAGGAACGTATCCGCGAGCACTTTGGGCGTCGTTTCGTGTGCCCACTCCATCGCATCCTCGAACGGCTTCGCCGAATGCGGTTGGTTGAAGTTCTGCGTGAAGAAGAACTCAAGGAAGTCGTCGTAGTTCCGCAACCAATACGGGCGATTGAACTTCGCCCACCCTTCCTCGGTATCCAACTCGGCGAGGAAGTCGTAGCCGCGACCCGGCACCGACTCGCCGAGCGGAAGGTTTGGCGCCACGAACGCGGCGGCCTCGACCCGCTCGGGATGCTTCGCGGCGAGAACGAGCGCCGTCTTCGCGCCGTTCGACAATGAGACGATCGATGCGCGCTCGATGCCGACCGCATCCATCACCGCAAGCGAGTCGGCGGCGTACTCATATGGGGAGTAGGCCTGAGCTCCTTTGGGGCTATCGGATGGGGCGTGACCGCGCGGGTCGAACGTCACGACGCGCGCGTAGCGGGTGAAGTATGGGATCTGCATCTTCCAATAGCGAGAGTGGACGAGCGCCCATGTCGGGATGAAGAGGATCGTCCGCTCGCCTTCCCCGAATACCTCGTAGAACGTCTTGACGCCGTTACGTTCGACGTGCCCGGCGGCGTTAGGCTGGCGTGCTCGCACGGCCCCCTCCTTCATTCATCGTCTGCAACCACCCATCGATCGCGTCGAGCAACTCTTGGTGGCCTTCCGTCACGCCGGCATGCCGCTCGAGCATCATCCCGAGCGAGAAAGCCTCGACGAGCGCGGTGAGCGCAGGCACCGGGAAGTCGAGCGGCTCTCGTCCGTACTCGCGCACGGCTTGCTCGAGCGCATCGCGCACCATCGTCCTCCACTCGCCGGTGACGCGGCCCACGCGTTCACGGAGAGCGGGGTTGTTCCATGCCAGCGTGAAGAGCTCGAGCCAGATCTTCTGGTACCCCGATTCCCGATCGACCTCCATGAAGTTCATCGCGGTCCGCCATTTCTCGATGAATGGGCCGGGCGCGGCATACATCGCCCGCTGGCGCTCGATCAGTCGCTCGGTGAAACGGTCGAGGGTTGCCGCGAGCACGTTCTCCATCGATCCGAAGTAGTAGTGAACGAGCCCGTGATTCACCCCGGCCTCGTCGGCGAGCCGCCGAGTCGTGATTCCCGCGTGACCGACCTCGACGAGCAGTCGCTCGGCGGCGTCCATAAGCGCCTCACGCGGGTCCGATCGATCCGCGGGAGCCCGGGCGGGCTGGACTTTGGGCGCGGCGGTCCTGGATCTCAACCGGCCATCCTTGTCGCGATGTTAGCCAGGACCGGCGCGATCTCGTCGGTCGGGCTGAACTCGAGGAAGGTGACCCCTTCTGGTCCGCTCCGGCCGGTGTGACCCCCAGGCCAGTAATAAAGATCGCCTTCGCGGTTCACCTCTTCGGTTCCGTCGGCGTAGCGGATGTGCATGGAACCCCGCTGCACGTACCCCCAGTGCGGGCATTGACACAGATCGTTGGGAAGACCGACGAGCAGCGGCGACATGTCTATCCCCGGCGGCAGCTCGATCGATCGGACCGTTATCCCGCCCCAGTCGGTCCCCCGTGTTTCGATGCCGCCCTCTTTCATCTCGAGAGGGATGGAGTCGATCGGACCACGCATGGCTGCTCCCTTTCCTTTAGTCATTTGCCTAAGCCAACTGACTAACACACGGAGGAGCGCCGTGTCAAGAGACACGAAAGCCGCCCCGAAGGGCGGCTTGCAGTGGTCTTAAGAGAACACTGCGCGAACCGCCCTGGTCTTCGAACGTTCGCTGCCGCTGCCCTCGCCGTCTGATGTGCCGGAAGCCAATTAGCAGCCCAACCCAGGAGCCGAAGGCCGACGCTACTGTGACTTGATTGAGGCACAACGGAGAAGGAGCAGAAGGATGGACCGTCAAGTCGCCGGCTGGCCAATCTGGGTTGGCTTGGTCGCCGAAGATCTCGAGAAACAGCGCCGGTTCTACCGGGACGTGCTTGGATTATCCGAACTCGATGAGGGCGGGGACTGGGTTTGGTTCGATATGGGATGGCCTAAGTTGTTTGAAATTCTCGCGCTCGACCCCTCGCTCCCTCAGTACGAAGAACGGCGTTTCCAGGTCGCTTTTGTTACGCATGACATTCGGCACTCACGGCAGGAACTCATCGAGCGCGGGGCCCTACCGGTGACTGACATTGAAGGCGGGATCGACTCGCATCAGTACTGGTGCTACTTCCGCGACGCCGAAGGGAACGTATTCGAACTCGTGCAACCCCTTGGGTCTCCGTGGTCGTCGATGGGAACAGGCCCCGGGCAGATCGTGGGATGGCCTGTTTGGATTGGAGTCGTTTGCGAGAGCCTCGAAAAGCAGCAAGGCTTCTACCGCGATGTCCTCGGATTCCATCAGCTAGCGGAAAACGATCGCGTAGTTGAGTTCGACCTTGGATGGCCCAACCTGCTCGAACTGGAGCTTCGGAACTCTTCTCCCGTGCATGAACGTAGGGGGTATCACGTGTCGTTCGCAGTTGGAGACATCCCGGGAGCACGTATGGAGCTCATGCGGCGAGGGCTGGAGCCGGTGGGCGACATCGCTGGAGGCCCGCAGGACGGTGGTTACTGGTGTTACTTCCGCGATGCAGAGGGCAACATCTTCGCCACAAGCCAGCGCCTCGGTCCACCGTGGATGGGATGACACGTCTATGACGCTTTTCGCTCCCACTGAGGACGGCACGAACCAGTGGTTCGCGCAGTGTCACGATGGGGTTCGCAAAAAACGCAGGTGAACAACTCGGTGGAGCTGATTGATCGGTGCGCGAACCGCGCCGGGCTCTTGTTCAGCCCGTCGCCTCTGCGTATCGGCTCTCGTCGACCACGAGCTGCCAGTAACCGGCCTCCGGTGGTGCGGCTCGAAAATCTTCGAAATCGAAGGTGAGTATCGGCAGTCCATGGCGTTCGGCGTACGCCATGACCGCAGCGTCGACGAGCCCAAGGTCAAGATCGGAGAAGCGACTGTCGATCTCAACTGCCCGTCCAAGCAAACCCTGTGAAAGGAAAGCGACCTCGTGCTCGCGCGCGGAGATCGCTGCCAAGAACGCCAGGGCAGCGGTCTTGCCCACCCGTGCTCGGAGCAGCTGATCGACCTCGACAAGGACGAGATCCGGAATGACGAGTTCGCGGCCGAGCTCTGAAACGAGGGAGGCTGCCAGCAGATGAGCCCTATCGCGCGCGTTCGCGGCGGCAACGAGCGGCCCGGTGTCGGCGACGACCTTCACCTGCTGGGCACGAGTTCCTTCAGATATGACTCCGCTTTGCGTCCCAGATCATCGGGCCCCTCCCCGGTCGCGACGTAGCTGGGGGATCTTCGCCCCCCCTCGAGCGACCTGGCTCCCGCTTCAATCAGCCGGGCCACCGCTGCAGAAAAAGATTCGCCATCACGCGCCATCCTTCGCACGAGTGCCTCGGTGTTGTCGGGCAAGCTCACGGTCCGGCGGGCCATATAGCCACCTCCAATTTGTATGAACTCAGCTATCATACCAGGAGAAGGCTCAGATTACGCGGCTGTGATTAATAGTAGGTAGTAGTAGTCAACGGACTTGGGTGTGGGCTTGCCCGGGAGGTGACGCTTGAGCGATAACTCGCTACGGATCGCTGTAGTCGGTCCACCATGGTTCGAGATCCCACCTCGCGCGTACGGTGGCATCGAATGGTTGTGCTACTTGCTGGTGGAAGGTCTCATGACGCGTGGGCACGACGTCACGCTCATCGCCGCAGGTCAGAACCACACGCGGGCTCAATTCATCCGCACTCACGACGAGGCCCCCAGCCCTCGTCTGGGCGAGCCGCTTCCCGAACTGATCCATGCCGCGCGCGCGGCGCGGGCGCTCGACCAGCTCGAGCTCGACGTCATCCACGATCACTCGTTCGCAGGACCGCTGTCCGCGGGGGCGTATGCCGTCCCCACCATCGTGACCGCGCACGGACCGGTCGAGAGCGAGCTCGGCGACTACTACCGTTCTCTACATCCGAATGTCTCCCTCGTCGCTGTCTCCGAGGCCCAGCGCCGCAACGCGCCCGACCTGCCGTGGGTTGCAACGGTGCACAACGCGATCCCGGTCGAGGAATATCCGTTCCGCACAGACAAGGAGGAGTTCGTGCTCTTCCTCGGCCGCATGAGCCCGGAGAAAGGGCCACATCTGGCGATCGATGCGGCTCGGGAAGCTGGCTGGCCGCTCGTGCTTGCGGGGAAGTGCAACGAACCGCGCGAGCATGACTACTTCGAAAAGGAGATCCGGCCGCGTCTCGGGTCGGACGTCGACTCGATCGGCCAGGCCGACGCCCCTGCCAAGAAGGACCTGCTGGCGCGAGCGCGCTGCCTGCTCTTCCCGATCCAGTGGGAGGAGCCTTTCGGGATCGTGATGGC